>JAKOVL010000109.1 GCA_029782095.1 Bacillota bacterium
CGCGCCGTGCGCAAGGACGGGTAAGCGCAGATCCGGCAGCAGCGCCGGCCCGCGCCAAAAATTCCCCGAACCGGTTTCAGACTGCTTGATTTATCTATTTGCCAGAGCTATAATAGAGATGTTACGCGCCTGTAGCTCAGGGGATAGAGCGACGGATTCCTAATCCGCAGGTCGGGGGTTCGAATCCTCCCAGGCGCACCAAAAAGCCTTTAACCACGTGCGTTCGGGGTTCTGAAATATATTCCAATTTAAGTCTTGGGAACATTAAACTTTCCAAAACCTTTGCAAACTAACGCAAAAAGCCCCTACTTCAAGGGGCTTTTTCCATATCTTTTTGAGGATCATCGTGTGAAATTTTTTCATCTTGTTTAATGATGCCCATGAGATTACCAACGATTGCTCATTTCATTAATCTTCCGGCTCGGCCAATGCACTTACCCTGTCTCTCGGCTACCTCTTTTTCCTGATAAGGGGAAAAATGGCGTCGCTGAAAAATAATTTCTTGAGAAGTTACGTTTATTACCTGACCTTCCTCCTGTTATTAATTGATGCTTTTAATCTATCTATCGGGCCTTTTATCTACGGCGGCGATATTGGAGGCATTACCGCAGGTTTTGGGCTAAATCAATACCTGGTTCAGGCTATTTTCTTGATTATTTTATTTCTGAACCGGGAGCTAATCGTCCAGAAGCTCTTTCCCGCCTTCGGCGTTAAAACCGGCCATTTTCTTTTCCAGCCTCTCTTCTTCCGCCGGGGCAAATCAAGTGAAGATTAAATATAAAAAACCGTATAATTTAAGTTGCCATTTTTTTGTATTTTTTCTAATAAATTTAATTTTAATTTAACCTCTTGCCTGGTAATGACCGGGAATTTATAGTAATCATTTATATGTTTGATCTTATTACCATTTTCTATTCTTTTCTGGATAAATTCCACATGATTCTTAAGTCTTTTTTTAATAATATCGTTAGAAAAATTAACGATATTATTGATCTGAGATACAATCAATTCTTCAAAATTATGATCAATTTCTACCCCGATGCTGTTTCTTTGACTACACATGGCGGCTAGTATGGTTGTGCCAGTACCAACAAAAGGATCTAATACTGTATCACCTTTAATTGAAAACATGTTGATCAGTCTATAAGCTAACTCAAATGGATAAGCAGCGCTTCTCTCTCTTGTTTTTCCATTACTTAGTCTTTGGCTTACCCCTTTTAAATCTTCCCAAATATCGGAAAACCATATGTTTCTTTCTTCCCAGAAGAAAGCGCTTTCTTGTCTTGCTTGCTTTTCTTGTAAAGTTTTAAATTCTTTTTTTCCACCTTTCCTAAGAATTAATATATACTCGTGTTCTAATGTCACATAAGCTCCTGGTGGCAACATTCCCGACCCCATGAATTTATTTGGGGCATTAGTTTGTTTTCTCCACAAAATACATGGGAGTGCAACGAATCCTCTCTGAAGAAAGTACTGCAGTATTCTTGAGTGGTTAGTAAATAACTGAAAAACCCCATTTATTGTTCTGGTAGCATCACCTATATTAATACAAGCTATTCCGCCCGGCCTTAATACCCGACATACTTCATTCCATGCCTTATCTAACTCTTGATGCATCAATTCAAATGCGCTGCTGCCATCATTATTTATAAGTGAATTTTTAATATTGGGGTTTTGTAATATGAAAATATCATCCCACATCTCTATCATTGGATAAGGGGGCGAAGTAACAACTAAATCAATGCTTTCATCTTCGATTTCGTGCATATGCCTCGCATCACCGATTAGAAGTCTGTGATTTGTAGTAATCATTACGCCTCCAACTCATTCTGCATGGTCAGAATCGGCATGAGGGTCTGGACCTTCTACCCGCGGGCGCTTTGAAGACCAACGAACAAAACTTGTCCATCCCCCACATCTGTTCCGTCGTACGCTTGCTGTGTAAATAGCCAAGACAGTACTATATAAACAAACTTCTCCGTTAGACAAAAAATTCCTTTGATCATGGATTCACTCACTTATAGATGCGGATATCGACGCTTCCGCTCCAGTTTGATGATTTAATCATGATCATATGATCCGTATTATTTCTGAATTTAAAGTCAAGATAATCGGACACGGTGGCGTCCATCCCCGGCGGAACATAGTAAACCGGCACGCTGTGCGGGTATCGCTCTACAACCTCCAGGCCTGCCTGCAGCACGGCATTGTAAAGGGTAGAGGAAACCTGGCATACTCCCCCCCCTATACCCATTCCGCCGACCACCGGCGCCAGGCGGTAGCCCCTTTCAAACGTCCGCGGCCCATTGGCCTGGTTAAAAGAAAACAGTTCTCCCGGCATCAAAACGTAATTGTTCAGGGAGGCGGTCGCCAGGTAAATATTCGTAGCCCTGCCGCCGTTGCCTGCGCCGATCCAGGTCCGGTAAGCTCCTATCTCCTTGTTGATGCGCTGGTAGTGCCGAAAGGTCACTGCTGGATCCAGTTGAACCACTTCCAAAAGGACCATGCTGTGGGCCGGTGCGGCCATAATATTTTCTACAGTTGACGCCACATTAACCTGTCTGCCCGGTACTTCGGCCACCAGCTCTCCTGTGGCCATATCAAGGTAGGCATTGCGCGGCATACTGTTTACATCTCTGGCCAGATCCCGGACCAGCGCTTCGACTTCATTTCGGCGCATCCCCTCCACCAGGATGCCTTCAATGGTTACCCCGGGATTAACCGTTTTCCGCCAGGGCTCCAACAGGCCCAGCCCCCGGGCAGCCAGGATGATGCTGGCCAACAATATGGCGGCAAAAGCCGCGGCAAGCCTCTTTCTCCGACCGGCAGCAATCATTTTCACCACCCCCGCCGCAACACGGTCAACCCGGGTCAACCAAAGCTTGTGCAGGCCGGCGGCGCCAGCCTTTTCGTATTAAATGTTTTGCCTCAACAACGCCAGGAACGCTTTCCTTAAAACAGTGACCCGTATTTTAACAATTTCCGGCTAATTCCTGCGCTGATTTCGCTGCTGCTCAAAACAGTTATTGCATATGTATGCGCCTCTTTAACCGCTTATTCAAAAACCCCCGCATCGGGGGCAAGGTGGAAACAGCGCAAAACGCACACCAGGCTGGCTTGATGCTTAATTTACAGCATCTGCAGCATGGACTTTTGTTCCGTGCAGGGGGGAGGACGCTTTAATATTCTATAAACCCCATTATCTTGCTGGAGTGTTCATATTTGCGCCGGGAAACTTGGTCGTTGACCAGTTTACAGCGGGCGCACTGGGGCCAGGTATTCGCTTCGATGAACCATACCTTGCCTTTTTTGTCCAGGGCCAGGTCAAAGCCGACAATGCGCAAAGGAAATTTTTTATTTAAATGGCTGGCCATTTGATGGGCCAGATCGATGATTTCTCGTAAAGTAGCCATGGGGTCCTTTTTCTGGTCATACTCTTGCAAAATATAATTTAAGGGATAATCCTGCGCTCCACTGGCCACATTGGTCACCACGGCATCCTCTTTCAGGGCCACTTTGGCTGCTGTAAGGGTCAGTTCCCAGGTGGCGTACGGCTTCTGCATCACAACCCTCAGATCAAAGGGCCGATTGTTGAACGTGGCCAGATCAATCCCCTGCTGGATAATATATTTATCTTTCGAAATGACCGGCAGCAGCTCTGATAAGCCGTCCGGCAGCGCTATTTTCTTGGACAAGTTTTGGGAGGATAGCACGCCTTCATGTTCGTTAATCCTGTACACCCGGAAGACCCGGTGCCCCTGGTACCCGGTGTCGGGCTTTACATAAATAATCCTGAAAAGGGAAATCATTTTGTTCAGGTTCTGCAGGCTGCACCAGACGGTCTTGGGCACGTGTTTTGCCAGGACCGGGTGGTCCAGCAGAGCCCCGGTTTTTTTCATTTTACTTCTGATAATTTTATGATTAACCATAATGCTGCACCTATACCCTACTCTCCTTGAAGTGGTCCGGACTTCTATTCAGTATATGTGCCTGGTATAACTTTGGTTCGAGGCTAAGGCTATAACATGAATATATATTTGTGGAATAGGCCTGCCGGCCGGCAGGATAACTGCAGTGGAAGAAGAATATTTACTGGGACGCGGCAACGCGAGGCCGGCCGCCAATTGGCTCAAGACCGTGCGACATGACGTTCCCCCGGGCACCGGGGCGCTAATTTTTTAGCCGCAGGAAACTAGAAAACCGCAGGCGATGGGGTTGTTTTATGCGTTCTAAGGCCAAAGAGCTGAACAGCGGAAAGCTGCTGGCGAAAAACTTTCTGATCAATCTTTTTGGAAAAGGTGTTCCAGCCCTGGTGGCCTTTGTCACGATCCCGCTGCTAATTAACGGGATGGGCAGCGACCGCTTCGGCCTTTTCAATTTGCTGCTAGTAACAGTGGGCTACTTCAGCCTTTTCGAGCTGGGCATAGGCAGGGCTATCACCAAGTTTGTCTCCGAGGCCCTGGCCACTGGCGATCAAAAAGGCGAGCTAACCAGATTATTATGGTCTTCCTTTGCCCTGCTGCTGGCGCTTGGGCTGCTGGCCATGATTCTATTGATTGCCTTCACACCCTACCTGGTTAAAAACATCTTAAATGTACCCCCATTTTTAATCGAGGAAGGCATGACCAGCCTGCTCTATGTCAGCTTCAGCTTGCCCCTGATGCTCACTTCCGCCGGCGTGCACGGGATACTGGAAGCGCAGCAGCGTTTTGACCTGATTAACCTTATTCAGATCCCTTTCGGCATCTCAAACTACCTCTTTCCCCTGCTCATATTGCTGGCCGGCTCCAACAATCTTTCCCACGCTATCCTCAGTATTGTTTTCGCCCGCATGGTTGTGCTGGGGGCCTCGTTCTGGATCTGTGCTTACACCCTGCCGGAAATTAAATCTTCCCCCCGGTTCAGCGTTGCTGATATGAAAAGAGTATTGACCTTTGGCGGATGGCTAACTGTATCTAATATCATCAGCCCGCTGATGTCGTACATGGACAGGTTTTTTATCGGCGCCATCCTGACCCTCACCGCAGTTGCTTACTACGTGGTCCCCTATACCGTTGCCACCAAGTTGCTGTTAATCGTGGCCAGCCTGGCCATGGTCCTCTTTCCCGCTTTCTCTTATTCCAAAAATCAAGACCGGGAAATCTATATGCGCCTCTACCGGCGCGCGATCAAGTATATTTTTCTAATCCTTGTACCGGTAGTGCTTATTTTAGCTGTCTTTGCCTATGACCTGTTGTCGCTGTGGATGGGCGCTGAATTCGCCCGAAACAGCTATGCAGTGCTGGTTATTTTAAGCCTGGCGGTCATGGTAAATTCCCTGGCCAATATACCTTATACCCTGATCCAGGCTTTCGGGAGACCCGATATTACTGCCAAATTCCACCTGGTCGAGCTCCTTCCTTACCTGGCTTTGCTGTGGTTTTTTGCTTCCAGGTTCGGCATTGCCGGCGTGGCCGCCGCGTGGCTGGCCCGGGTCAGCCTGGATGCCGTTTTGCTGTTCTGGTTTGCCGACAGGCTCTTGGCTATTGAAACCAGGAAACAGCGGAGCATCTATCTGCTGTTTATCTTAAGCCTCATTCCGGTCGCCGCCTATTTGCTGATCCTGGGGCTGAGTACGTTGGCCCCGGGTTTAGCCGCCCGCGCTGTAATGACCGCGGCTATATTTATGGCCCTGGGACTGGCTGCATGGAAGTTTCTGCTGGAGCCTGACGAAAAAAGCTTTCTCCTGCAAGGTTACGGTTCCCTTAAAAATAAGCTGGGTTTCTCCAACAGATAACTGGCGGCCGCGCTTTCACCACGGCCGCAGCAAGTGTTGCCATGCCTGGCGGACCGAGCGGGACCCGCTTCGGCCTGCCGGCTAACTGCCGATTGTATCAGGCTTATCGGCGGGGGAGCTTACCTGAGAATATCTCGCATTATGGTCAGAACTTTCTCCAAATCGGGCCGCGCAACCTCCTTGTTGGTGGTAAAGCGAACCCGGTCCGGCTCCATGACTACCCCCAGCACACCGCGTTTTTTCAGCTCTTCCAGCAAAGCGTTTGCGCTCATGGTCAGAGGCTTAAAAATGATAATATTTGTATCCACGCTTGATGGATCAAATTCCAGGCCCGGCATTTCAGCCAGGCCCTCCGCCAGGAACCGGGCATTGGCATGATCTTCAGCCAGGCGGTCAACCATCGTAGTTAAGCCCACAATTCCTGCGGCCGCAATGATGCCAGCCTGGCGCATCCCGCCGCCCAGGCGCTTGCGCCAGCGGCGCGCTTCAGCGATCCATTCTCGCGGCCCGGCCAAAATTGAGCCAACGGGCGCGCCCAGTCCCTTGGAGAGGCAAAACTGAACCGTGGTGGCGCAGGCGGCCAGCTCGCTCGCCTTGACGCCCAGGGCGATGGCGGCGTTAAAGATGCGCGCCCCGTCCAGGTGCAGGGGCAGGTTATGCTTTAGAGCCACTTCATAAACTGCCTTCATGGTTTCCAGGGGAATGACCGTGCCTCCGGCCCGATTGTGCGTGTTTTCGAGGCAGATCAGCGATGTAGGGGGCAGGTGAATATCCTCAGCGCGGATGGCCCTCTCCACCTGCTCTGCCGAAAGGGCGCCCCGATTGCCTTTAAGGGGCCTCAGCTGCACCCCGGCAAAAACCGAGGCCGCCGCAGCCTCGTAGTAAAAAATATGGCTATCCTGCTCCAGGATAACCTCGGTGCCAGGACGGGTGTGGGCCAGCACGGCGGTCTGGTTGCCCATGGTGCCGCTGACTACCAGCAGGGCATCTTCTTTGCCCATCATCTCCGCGGCCAATTCCTGCAGGCGGTTTACGGTAGGATCTTCACCGTAAACATCGTCACCCACCTCCGCCTCATACATGGCCCGGCGCATCTCGGCGGTGGGCTTGGTTATTGTATCGCTCCTCAAGTCAATCATTTTCCCGCGGCCTCCCTGTATAAAGTCGTGCCCAGTCTTAAATCATTATAGCATAACCAAAAGGGCTAAAAATCCATAGAGATCCCCCCTAACCCGGAGAATCTCTATTCGCTTGGCGCTGTAAAATTTATGCAAAATGCTTGCCTGAGAAGGGTTTTTTGTCTCCGGGTAGAATTAATTCTGGCCATGAAGACAGTCTATCTGCAGAAATATAATCATGCTTATATATTCGCCCCCCAGGCTTTGACCGGTACGGAGCTGGCCCTGCGCCAAAACCTGCTGATAAAAGTATCTGCCGGTAAAATTGCGGTCATGGAGCAGGTAAACCCGGAAGCCTTGCCGGCAGCGCTGAAGAAGCACCCCCGCTTTTACCGCCTGGAAGAAGGATTGACGCTTCTGCCCTGCTTGATTGACGCCCACGTGCACTTAGCTTTAAACGGCCGGGCTGCCGCTAAAGGCCCTATCCCTCCAGGGGCGGCTAAAATAGATTTGCCCCAGGGAATAGTGCAAAACCTGGCAGCCTTGCTGCAGCAGGGTGTCGGCGCGGTCAGGGACGGCGGCGATCGCCTGGCCCTGAATGTTAAAGCCGCCAAAATGATTGAAGCGCAATCGCTGCCCGGACCGCGCATTGTGGCCACGGGAGAAGCCCTGCGCAAAGCGGGCAGCTACGGCTCTTTTTTGGGCAGGGGTTTCAACGGGCTTTCGCGCCGCCTGGAAAGCCTGGCCAGCGAAGAGACCGGGCAGGTTAAAGTAATCGTATCGGGCATTGTCAGCTTCAGCACATATGGCATGGTGGAGCCGCTATCATCTTTCAGCTTGGCAGAGCTGCGGGCTGTAGTCGAGCATGCGCACCGTTGCGGCAAGATGGTCATGGCCCATGCCAGTTCCAGCCAGGCCGTCGAGCTGGCCCTCCGGGCGGGGGTCGATTCCATTGAGCACGGCTATTTTTTAAGCGAAAGACAGCTTAAAGAAATGGCTGCCCGGGGCATTGCCTGGGTCCCCACCATTATTCCCGTGGCTGTCCAGGCGCGCCAGCCTCTATGCCGGCAGTGGAACGATGCGGAAATAGACGTGATTACCCGCACTTTCCGCGAGCAGGTAGAAAAAGTGGCCTGCGCCGCGGCACTGGGTGTGCCCCTGGGCCTGGGCACTGACTCCGGAGCTGCCGGTGTGGACCACGGCACCGCCGTTCTCGAAGAGATGCAGTTATACGCAGAGGCCGGCCTGCCTTTCCAAGCGATCCTGCAGGCGGCCACTGCCGTCAACGCCGCCATACTCGGCCTGAGTCATTGCTGCGGCTCCCTGGAGCTAAATAAAGAAGCGCGCCTCATGGCCGTGCGAGGCAACCCTCTTACTGATCTAAAGGCATTGCAAAAGATAGAGTGGCTGTTCAGTTGAACCTGTGGTTAAAAGGGACAGCAAAATAACAAAGGATGCCGCCATTCTCGGCGGCGAGCATCCCTGGGACAATTTAGCCGCCACCAGCCGGCCCTCCTGGGAATACGGCCCGCAAATTCCAAGCAGCAATAAACCTTTATTATTCCCGTCAAATTTTCAGGTATAGGACAATCCGCGGGGTTAATACGTTATCCTAGGGGAGGGGAAAAAAATGAAAGATGGTATTACGATTAATGATCTCGGCACCCTGGCGGAAGATCAAAAAAGTCTCTTGCTGGAGTACTGCCGCTCCGCATTTGCCGATAAAGCGCTGGCCGGGCAAAAAACCAGCCGGAAAAGCATCATCCTGGCGCAGGAAAACCGGTACACTTATAAACTGGTCGCTGAGAGCAACGAGAAAAGGCCGGTGAAAACAGTGGAAAAAACGGTGGAAGAACTGGGCCTTTCACCTGAGGCGTCAAAAAAAATCTTAAAGGGTTACCGGGATAGGGACATAAAAAAATACCAGATCGCCGATATTAAATACCTCTCTGAACTGATTCAGATGCTGGAGCCGGCGCAGCAAAAAAAAGCGGTGGATCTAATCGTGCAAAACCGCAAAGACCTCTACCATGTCAACAAGGAAGATGTGGTCATGCTTCTGGTTGGCGCAAACCGGGTTAATCCTTATTTTGCCGAAGTATGGTATAATGGGATAATCCGCCTTCTGGAAAAAATTAACCACAAAACTGCCGTGGAGAAAAAATTCCTCAGCGAAATTGATCCCCTTTATCAAAAAGACCTGAAGCGAAAGCTGAAAACCGCCTCTGCCAGGCTCGACGAATTGAGACAAAAGATCTGACTTCACACCCACTTCAACGGCCCCTTGCGCCACGCCGCATTAAACACTCCCTTCGATCTCCCTCCCCGCATGTTATCCTGGCTTTCTCTCTGCTACAATAAGGGTATACGAACAAAACGGGAGGCTGAACTGGTGCGGGTCATTTCCGGTGCCGCCCGGGGCATGAAGCTCAAGGTTCCCCGGGGAGAAGCGGTCAGGCCCACCGCCGATCGGGTTAAAGAGGCGCTGTTCAATATTCTAGGAGCCCGGGTAATCGGGGCGGCGGTGGTGGATTTATTTGCCGGCAGCGGCGCCCTGGGCATCGAGGCGCTGAGCAGGGGCGCGGCCCATTGTACTTTTGTTGAAAATAAGCGATCCCACCTTGCTGTAATCAGGCACAACCTGCAGCAAACAGGGTTAATTGACCGGGCCCGCCTCTTGGGCCGGGATGCTGCCTCGGCCCTGCAGCTTCTGGGCCGTGAAGGCGAGCAGGCTGATTTAATCTTCCTTGATCCGCCTTACAGCAGCACTCTCATTCCCGGGGTACTGCAGGCTGTACACCGGCTGCGGCTCCTGCGGGGGAGCGGGCTGGTGGTAGTGGAATTTTCCCGGCACAATAGCAGCTGGGTGGCGCTGTATCCCGGGGTGAGGCTGAAAAAATACGGTGACACGCTGCTTTCCTTTATCGATGAAAGGGCATTAGATGCGGGTGCGGCTGAAAAAGAAGGCCAGGCGAATGGCCCGGATCATGTATAGCACGGCTGCCACAACGGCCAGGAAGCCCAATAATAAGATGAACTGGTTGAGCATATACGCTGTCCTTGCCCACCAGAAGGAGAAGCTGCCCACCGGCCGGGTCTGCAGGAACACCGGCAGGGCCAGCCGCCCCAGGATGGCGCCGGCGGGCCCCAGCAGCAGCGCCGCATAAACACCCGCCAGGAAAGCGTGCACCAGCCGGGCCAGGATATACGGAACAATCCGGATATCTGATTTGGAAATAATGCTGGCCACCTGGGCATGAACGGAAAAGCCGCTGAAGGCGATAATCATGCTGCAGGCAATAATTTTATCCCCCATAGCGACACCGGCTGCATCCGCCGTAAACTGGCAGCCCAGGTCGATTTCAAACATACCGCTGATCAGGGCCGGGGCCAGGTCCGGATTGAGGCCGCTCCATTTCAACAAGGGCTCAAAAAAATAGCCCAGCAGATCGATCACACCGGCAATATCAAGAATGCGAATAATCACCGAAAACAGAATGATAAAACCGCCGATAAGCATCAGGGTATTTATGGATTTGCGGATGGCGTCACCCATTAGCTGTCCCAGGGGGCGGCCGTCCTCCGCCCGGGCCTGCACCAGGGCTTGCAGGGCGCGGGCGAGCAGGCGTCCCCTGCCGGCGGCAGAATCCGGCGAATTGGGCTCGCCGCGGCGGTAGAAGCGAAGGAGCAGCCCCAGGGTAATGCTGGACAAATAATGGGCCAGGGAGATGGGAAGCCCCGCCTGGGGAAAACCGAGCATGCCCACGGCCACTGCCCCAAACATAAACAGGGGATCCGCTGTATTGGTAAAACTTAGCAGCCTTTCCGCCTCAACACGGTTGCACAGCTTTCGTTCCCGCAGCTCCGCCGTCAGAACCGCGCCGATGGGGAAGCCGGAAGCCAGGCCCATGGCCAGAACAAAGGAACCTGCTCCGGGGACATTGAAAACAGGCCGCATTACCGGTTCCAGGAACACTCCCATCATGTGAACCACGCCGAGGCCGATTAAAATCTGTGAAAATACGAAAAAGGGCAAAAGGGCCGGGAAGACTATATGCCACCATACTTCCAGGCCGGCAACGGAAGCGCTGAATGCTTCCTGGGGAAAGCGTACCATGGAAAGGGTGAGAAACAGGGCCAAAAGAGCCAGTGAATATGTAAC
The DNA here is from genome assembly GCA_029782095.1 of Bacillota bacterium. Lineage (GTDB taxonomy): Bacteria > Bacillota > Dethiobacteria > DTU022 > DTU022 > JAKPEE01. Next base: position 11,057 of record JAKOVL010000109.1, read on the forward strand.
CAGATGGCGTTTATGTCCGCCCAGGGTGAGGCGGAGGCGATAGAGCAAGTAAAAAAACAGCATCATTACGGCCAAAGCAATAATATAAAGCAAAAGGTCTACCCCTCCCGCCGTTTTTAGTGCCGCCTTGTGTTTTATTTATAATATGTTTATGGCAGGGGTAGACCAAATATTAGCCGAGTCCGGATTAGGCTTTTACTTAACATCGTTTAACAATAGCGGTTCCGGCCCAGGCCGTGCTGGTCGAAAACCCGGGGATTAACTTCAGCCAGATGGTTAAAAAAGCGCTGCAAGCGGCTGTTTCTCTTACTCTCTAGCCGCGTTGACCCGTCCCGGCACTCAGTGCACAAAAATCCGTTGGTCTGCTCCGCCGTGCGAAAAGCGGTGGCCCGCTCCCCCAGAATAGCAATGCATTGCGGTTCGCCGATCATCAACAACACCTCCTGAGTATGCTAAGTAATTTTACACCGGGCTTTTTAGGCCAAACCTCCTTTTTCAGCCGGTGAGCCTTTAGGCTAACTTTATAATAGCATAGAATTCATAGTAAATCAATAGTATTAATAGTTAAAGAAATCACTAACAAGCTCCCCTCGGCCTAACCTGAAGTTCCACGGGATCTGCTTTGACTGAAAAACGGGCAAACTGGTAAACTTATATTAAGACTGCGAAAGGGGGCAGACAAGTTTGGAAAAACAGGGTGAAAAGATCACTTTCAAGGTGGAGGGCATGAGCTGCAATCATTGCAAGCAAAGCATCGAAAAGGCAGTCAGGGCCCTGGCCGGAGTTGCCTCGGCCACGGTGGACCTGGCGCAAAACGAGGTCGAGGTCTCCTTTGACCCGCAAACCGTAAAAAAAGAGGAGCTGGAAACGGCCATCATCAACGCCGGCTACCGGGTTGTGGGCTAAACTGGTATACAGTTGCATGACAGGGCACTAGAATTGGAGCATGAAAGAGAAAAATAAAAAAGTGTCTTTAAACCGTATTTGATGAACCAACTTCACCTTCCGATGAGCTTAGATCTTTTAATTTCGGAGAATCATCCAAGATGGCCGCTGTATCTATCTGATATTTCCTAAATCCCTTTGCTGGTACTATAACAACTTATAAAAAAACAAACATAAGGGGTCGTCCCAAATGGCTTTTGGGACGACCCCTATCTTTCTAGCACTTCCTCCAGCGCCTCCAGGAAACGGCGATTCTGCTCGGCTGTGCCGAAAGTTACCCGGATATAGGTGGGGTGGCCGAAAATATCCCCGGTACGGATGATTACGCCGCGTTGCAGGAGCTCCTGAAATACTTTGCGGGAATCAACTTTAACGTCCACAAAGCAAAAGTTGGCCTGGGAAGGGACCGGCTCCAGCCCCAGCTTCAGCAACCCTTCCCTTAACTGCGCCTGGCCCTCAGCCACCAGGGCCCGGCTTCGCTGGACATGCTCCTCGTCTTCCAGGGCCGCCAGGGCGGCGGCCTGGGCGGCGCTGTTAACGTTGAAAGGTTCCCGCACCCGGTTTAAATCGGCCACCACCTCGGCCGGAGCGGCGCCATAGCCGATGCGCAGTCCCGCCAGGCCATATATCTTGGAAAAAGTGCGCAGCACGATCACCGGCAGGCCTGCCCGTACATATTCCAGGCCGGCGTCGCTGCCGTAGCAATCCGCATACTCGTAATAGGCCTGGTCCAGCACCACCAGCACGCCGGAAGGCAGTTGCTGCAGAAAACGATCCAGCTGTTCTTTATCGACGGCGGAGCCGGTGGGATTATTGGGACTGCAGATGAAAATGATACGGGTGCGTTCATTTACCGCCGCGGCCAGCTCTTCCAGGTTGAATTCAAAATTTTTTCCCCGGAGAGGGATCGTGCGCGGAACCCCGCCCATCAAGCGCATGGCAAACTCATACTCGGAAAAGGTAGGGCTGGCTGTGAGAGATTCATCGCCCGGATTAATGTAAGCCCGGGTAATTAAGCTGAGGATCTCGTCTGAGCCGTTGCCGAACACCAGCTGCTGCGGCTGCAGCGCCAGCTTCTCAGCCAGGGCCTGCCTTAAATAATAACAGTTACCATCGGGATAGTGATGCAGGCGCGGCAGCAGCTTCTGTAAAGCCTGCAGGGCCAGGGGAGACGGGCCCAACGGGTTTTCATTGGAAGCCAGCTTAATTACATCTTTCAAGCCCAGTTCCCGCTCCACCTCTTCCACCGGTTTCCCGGGAACGTACGGCTTAATTAAATCAAGACAGGATCTCTTCTCCGGTTTGCGCACAGCCTTCCCCTCCCTAGCTGGCATGATGAATGTAAATTAATTATACACCAAACAAAACACGGTGGAAACTCATTTCAGTGCAAACCTATATTTATGCCCTGGAGCATGCTGCATTTGCAAGGGTGCCCCAGGCCGGGGGCGGCCTCAAACAAGGCATACCCCGGAGCTGCCGGGCATAATGTGTACGGGGGGGATTTTTATGTTTATGACCATCATCATTAAAAAAAGCCGGCTTGCGCTGCTTTTGGCTGCGGCTGCCGTCTTGCTGTTGCTGCTGTTAACTCCCCTGTTCAACCTGCCCGGCCGGCTGGCGGCAGTGATCAACCAGAACGAACGCCTGGTGCCCATCTACTATGTCGATACCGCCGAAAAAAAAGTGGCCTTCTCTTTCGACGCCAGCTGGGGAGCTGAACGCACCCAGCAAATCCTGGATACCTTAAAGGAATATGAAATTAAAACCACCTTTTTCCTGACCGGTTTTTGGGTGGAAGATTACCCGGAGTATGTAAAACTAATTGTCGAAGAGGGGCACGAATTGGGCAACCATACTTTCAGCCATCCTCACATGAATAGCCTCACCCCCGGGCAAATCCGCGAAGAGCTGGAGAAGCTGGAGCAGATGCTCATCGAAGTAGCCGGACAAAAACCGTCCCTGTTCCGGCCTCCTTTCGGAGAATATAATAATGAAGTAATCCGTGTGGCCGGTGAAATGGGCTATAAGTCCATTCAGTGGAGCATTGATTCACTGGACTGGCAAAATATTAGCAAAGAGGAGCTGATTAACCGGGTTACCAGCCGGGCTCACAAGGGAGCGATCATTCTTTTTCACAACAACGGGCTTCATACCGCCGCTGCCCTGCCCGAGATTATTGAGTATTATCAAAAACACGGTTACCAGATCGTGCCCATATCAGAGTTGATTTATCACGAAAATTATTATATCGACCCCCATAGCGGCGCCCAAATTAAAAAGCAATAGCATTTTAAGTGTACCCCCTTTAAGGACCAACAGGAGTGATACTGCAGGAACAGACCCGTCTCTTTTCAGAGACGGTTTTTTCATTTTGCCGTGTGCTTCAGGGGAACAACCATCCCGGAAGACGCTGATGCCAGTCCTGGCGGACTCTCCGATGAAATCCGGATCAAGGCGGCGGACGGGCGTTCCGGAACCAAAATTTATGGGCGCAATGCCATTCGAAAAAGGGCGGCACCGCAGGCTTGCGCCCCTGAAGCAATTTTGGTAAGATTATACCCGAACCAGATTTATTGCAGCGCCCGTTCAGGAGAGAAGCCCGAAAATGCTGGCCAAACGGATTATTCCCTCGATTAAACGCGGCCGCGCGGTCAAAGGAGCTCGCCTTGTTAATTTAAGGAAGGCGGGAGATCCGGTGGTACTGGCCGCTTTTTATAACCGGGAAGGCGCGCCGCCAGAGAAGCCCTGCTGGGAAATGCCCAGCCACGGCGGCAGATACCCACCGGGCGTAATGGGGCCGGCGCTGTATTCATGCCGGTAATCGCCTCGGGGAACGCAGGCACCCTGCAGCACCTTGATGGTGCCCTTACCTTGGGAAGGCCCACGCCGTTCTAGCCGCAACCATACTTCATTTCAGGGCATACTCTATTCGCAGCATCAAACAGTTCCCTTTTGAAAAAGGCTTGCCGGTCTGTCCGTTCAACCAGTATGGATTTAACAATTTGCCAGAGGAGGCTGGGGCATGAAAGAACAAGGCACCGATCGAGTTAAAAAAGCAACGACCCAAATACAAAAAGGCGTGATTATGGATGTGACCACACCTGAACAGGCCAAAATTGCTGAAGAAGCAGGAGCCGTGGCGGTGATGGCGCTGGAAAAAGTGCCCGCCGATATTCGCGCCGCCGGCGGAGTGGCCCGTATGGCCGATCCCGAAGTAATCCTGCGCATTAAGGAGGCAGTGTCCATCCCGGTGATGGCCAAGGTGCGCATCGGCCACTTCGTCGAGGCCCAGATTCTGGAAGAGCTGGGTGTTGATTTTATTGACGAAAGCGAAGTGCTTACACCGGCCGACGAACAGTTCCATATCAACAAGCACCAGTTTAAAGTGCCTTTTGTCTGCGGGGCCCGCGACCTGGGAGAGGCGCTGCGCCGTATCGCCGAAGGCGCGGCGATGATTCGCACGAAAGGCGAACCGGGTACCGGAAATGTGGTGGAAGCGGTGCGCCATATTCGCATCGTAAATGAGCAAATCCGCCAGACCGTCCACACCCCCGACGATGAACTGCCGGCGCTGGCCAAGAAGATGGCGGTACCCCTGGAGCTGCTGCGTGAGGTTAAGAAAGAGGGCCGCCTGCCGGTGGTTAATTTTGCCGCCGGTGGCATCGCCACCCCCGCCGACGCCGCCCTGATGATGCAGCTGGGCTGCGACGGCATCTTCGTCGGATCAGGCATTTTCAAATCGGCGGACCCCGCGAAGCGCGCCAGGGCCATTGTCCAGGCGACCCTGCACTACCAAGACCCGGCTGTAATAGCCAAAGTTTCCCGGGGGCTGGGCGAGGCCATGCCCGGCCTGGAGATTTCCTCCCTAACCGCGGCAGAGCGGATGCAGGAACGGGGCAGCTAAGACGGTAAAAATCGACGTCCTCTCCGTTTAAGGGGCGGTTTCTGAGCATTTCGATCGGCTGAAACGCAGCAGCCGCAGCAGCGGTTGCCGGCGAAGAAGCTGTCAGACCCGGAGGGGCTCATCTTTCCGGGCTCCCTCTGGATGAAGGCATAGTCGCCGCCTGCAGGACCACCTGCTGGACGACTCGTTCCACCCGGAGTTGGCTGTCGGGCAGCGCCTGTATTGTGCTTTCTAAAAATAGATGCATAAAAAACCGGGGACGTCCCCTTCTTTTCCATCGGAGGTGGCGCGAGTGAATGCTCAAGAGCGGGTATGCAGGGCCATTGAGTTTAACGGGCCGGACCGGGTGCCCACCTGTTACTACAGCCAGCCATGGCGCGGCGATGTATTGCCGCTGGTGGCTCTCCCTCCCCGTGACTGGATGCCGCCTGAGCCCTACTACCCCTACGGCTTTATCCTGGAGTTGATGGCGCTGGGTTTGTGGCGTCCGAAGCGCCGCCTGCCCCGGGGATGGCATAAAACCCGCTACCAGGCCATGGACGAATGGGGCTGCCTCTGGGAAGTGGACGGAAGCGCCACCTACAAAGGGCAGCTTCGGCGGGCCCCCCTGGAAGAAAGCTGGGATCTGCTGGAAGGCTACAGGCCTCCCGACATGCGCGATCCCACCCGCTACCCCCTTTTCGGCTTAATCAAGAAACTGGCCGGAGCCGGCCGCTACTGCCTCGCCTGCGGTGACAGCTTTCTCTTCAGCCGCTTAATCTACCTGCGCGGCTTTGACCAGGCCATGACCGACCTGGTTCTCTACCCGGAAAAAGTAGACCGATTGCTGGATCTGCTCGAAGATCACCACCGCGGTTTTATAGAAATGGTCGGGCGCTTCGGGGTGGACGGGGTTCAGTTCGATGACGATCTGGGGACGCAGCATAATGCCATAATCAGCCCGGACATGTTTCGCAGATTCTTCCTGCCCCGCTATACCAGGCTGGTGCAGCGGGCCCATGAACTGGGGCTGCACTTCATTCTCCATTCCTGCGGCAATATCGGTAAATTAATTCCCCTGCTAATCGAGGCCGGTATCGATGCCCTGCAGCTGGACTCGCCCAACCAGACCGGGCTGGACAGGCTGGCAGAGCTGGGCGGCGGCAAGATCGCCTTCTTTAACGTAGTCGACATCCAGCAGGTCCTGCCCAAAGGCTCGCCGGAAGAAATCGAAGCCTACGTTGTTGAGATGATTGAAAAGTTAGGCTGCTACAACGGCGGCCTGGTGGCGGCCACCTACCCCACCCTCTATTCCATCGGCGCCACCCGGCAGCAGGAAAAGATTATGTTCGCCGCCTATAAAAAGCACGGCAACTACAAATTCAGGAGAAAAGAGACTGGAGAAAATAGGGCCACCGGTTAAGCCGGCTTCCCCGTTAACTTTAATAATTCGCAACGACTCAGGCTGGATGGTTTGCCTAAGGAATTTGCTTCCCTAACCGGACTAATACCCTCTCCCCTGGTGGGAGAGGGATAGGGTGAGGGGGGACAGCTGTCCCTCTTTTTTAAGCAGGCAATCTGAGCAGTAACAATAATTAATGATAAAGCTCATTGGCGGAAGGGGCGGTATCTAATGTCAAAAACTTTTCCTCACAAGATTGAAATGAACGGCGAAGATACAGACCCGCTCATACAGCAGGGGTATGTGAAAAAAGACTTCTCTTATTCTCCGGGTATTGCGTACGTCTATATCATCCTGCTCTTAATTCCAACAGCGGCACTGCTGCTGTACATCTATTCCCTCAGGTTTTCCGGAACGACAATCACAGTATCTCTATCCGAATTATCCCAGTTGCTCTTGCTTGCCCTGTTCGGCCTGGGGTTTCTACTGCTATCGGCGGTCCATGAGCTGCTGCACGCCCTGGCGGCAATTATATTCGGCAAAGCCAAAAGAAAAGATATCCGGTTCGGTATAATCTGGAAAGCGCTGACCCCCTACACGCACTGCACCCTGCCCATGACGCCGGCCCAATATAGAGCCGTTTTATTTCTACCCAACATCATCCTCGGGGTTCTCCCGTATATCCTGAGCCTGGTTATTGGTTCCACCCTCATGTACTGGTACGCCTCGCTCATGCTGCTGGGGGGTCTTGGCGATCTCTTCATTTTCTTCCACACCATCAGGCTGCCGGCCGATGCTTTGATCAAAGACCATCCCCATAAGATCGGTTTTGTTGCCTATTTAAAGGAAAGCAAATAGCTCCCGGCCCAGTATGCTCAGGACCCTTATTCCCATTCAATGGTGCCGGGAGGCTTGGGGGTAATATCTAAGACGACCCGGGCCAGGCCGGGTATTTCCCCGGTAATACGGGCGGAAACCCGTTCCAGGAGATCGAAGGGAAGCTTGGCCCAGTCTGCGGTCATGGCGTCTTCCGACCTGACCGCCCGCAGGGCCACCACCGGCCCGTAATGGCGGCCGCCTCCCTTGACCCCCACCACATTGATCCCGGTATGCACGGCAAAATACTGCCACAGTTCCTGCTCCAGCCCCGCTTTTTCAATCTCCTCGCAAAAGATGGCATCTGCTTCCCGCAGCAGCTCCAGCTTTTCCGCAGTGACCTCCCCGATCACCCGCACCGCCAGCCCCGGCCCCGGAAACGGCTGGCGCTTGAGGATGGCATCGGGCAGGCCAAGCTCCCGGCCCACCAGGCGCACTTCGTCTTTAAACAGCTCCCGCAGCGGCTCCACCAGCTTAAACCCCAGCTCTTCCGGCAGGCCGCCCACATTGTGATGGGATTTAATCACCGCCGCGCCCGCCACGGTGCCGCTTTCAATTACATCGGAGTAGATGGTTCCCTGGGCCAGGTAAGCAATATCACCCAGCGAGAGCGCTTTTTCTTTAAACACGTTGATAAACTCAGCCCCAATAATTTTTCTTTTCTGCTCTGGATCAGTGATGCCGGCCAGCGCCTTCAGGAAACGCTCCCTGGCATCCACGTGGATAAACTGCCCCTTGAGGCGGCTGCCGAACAGATCCACCACCTGCTCCGCCTCTCCTTTGCGCAGCAGGCCGTGATCCACAAAGATGGAAACACAGCGCTGCCCCACGGCCCGGTCCAGCAGGAAAGCCACCACTGAAGAGTCGACGCCGCCGCTTAAAGCGCAGACCACCCGGCCCTCCGGGCCGACAGAGCTTTTAATTTTATCCACAGCGTACTGCACGAAGCTGCGGGGAGTCCAGCTCGGGCTGCAGCCGCAAACATGATAAAGGAAACTCTTCAATATGCCCATGCCACCCGGGGTCTGCTGCACTGCGGGATGCAGCTGCAACCCGTAAAGGCGGCGGGAGTCGTCGCCGATAGCGGCAATCACACCGTTTTCCGTGCGGGCCAGCACCTTGAACCCAGGCGGCGGCTCCAGCACGGCGTCCCGCTGGTTTATCCAGCCGTAACCGCCTTCCTTCTGATCAAAGCATTCGTCCTGGAACAGCGGCTCGCGCTCGAGCACAGTGAAAGCTGCGCGGCCACACTCAGAGCAGCGGCCTTGCTCCACCTTCCCCCCCAGCTGCCTGGCCATCAGGTGCATGCCGTAGCCGATGCCCAGCACGGGGACGTTCCCTTGAAAAAGGGCGCTGTCGCAGCGGGGCGCCCTCTCCAGGAAAATGCTGGCCGGGCCTCCGGCAAGAATAACCCCGGCGGGGCCATGCTTGCGGATCTCCTCCCACGGCGTATCGTACGGCAGAACCTCGCAGTAGACCTGCGCTTCCCGGACCCGGCGGGCGATGAGCGCGCTATGCTGGCCTCCAAAATTGAGAACTATTATTTTTTGCAATTGCGGTTCCATGAAGCAAATTCCACCTTTCTTTGGATGCGGCGGCAAGATCCGGCTGCAGCTCCGTTCGGCCGGGACGCGGAAAATTTATTCACATTTACCACCGGTAAAACAGACTGTGCAAAACCGGTATTAGTATCCCCCACCGCAGCGCAGAGATCCTTTGGGTGGTGAAAACAGGTTAAACCAATATTTGGTTCAATTTAAAGGATTAAAAGTCCTTTAGGCGGACAAACTTTTTCTGCGGCGAGCGGACTTTAAGATTTCATTTTCGAAAGTTCATTGGCGCCGCAGTTCGAAAAATTACCGGGCAACGCCATCTTTGGAATTACAAAACTTTAACTAGAAAACAGACTTTTCTCTTAAAAACCGGTATAATAATATAGAGATGGTAAAAAGCGCTTTGATGTTTTTGCGGTTCAACAGCAAGCGAATAAGCGCAGGGATCATAATGGCGATTGGAGGCAACAACGATGGTCAGTCAGGATGAAAAGACTTTGGGGATGCTGGCACATTTATTAGCATTAGCGGGATTTATCGTGCCTTTCGGCAATATTATTGGACCGCTGGTCATCTGGCTGCTGAAGAAAGATGAGCTGCCCTTTGTGGATCGTCACGGCAAAGAATCTTTAAATTTTCAAATCAGCATCATTCTTTATACAGTTATCGCGGTCATTCTCTGCCTGATCTTGATCGGCTTCTTAATTCTGGCGGCCATACCGATCTTCAACCTGGTTATGGTCATCATTGCCGCTGTCAAGGCCAATAACGGCGAGGAGTACGCTTACCCGCTTAGCATACAGTTTATCAAATAAAGCTGCAAGGCGCAAGCCTTCAGCGTTTGTCATGGGAGGCATTTTAAGGGCAACAGGGTTTCCCGCCTCCCCGTTCGACTATAGAATCCGGGGGCTCGCTGCCGGCTCCTGAAAAAGAGCGATCCCTCTCAATGACCCCCCCGGCTCCTTCAACATATATATAAGATAACCAGGTTGAAGGAGTTGTTTAATAGTGCCCCGCGGCAAAATTAAGAAGGTATTTCCGGGTTCAAACTCGGCCTACGGCTTCTATTCGTTTTACGACCAGATCATTGGCGATGACGCCGCCCGCATCTTCGTCATCAAGGGGGGGCCGGGCGTCGGCAAATCCACGTTTATGACCAACATTGCCCGGGAATTGATTCACCTGGGCTATGATCTAGAGTGTCACTGCTGCTCCGCCGATAATGATTCGCTGGACGGCATCGTCATCCCCCGCCTGAACATAGCCTGCATCGATGGAACCGCCCCCCATGTGGTAGATCCTAAAAACCCGGGGGCGGTGGATGAGATAATACACCTGGGCGAATTCTGGAACGAGGCAGGCATGATCGCGCATCGTGATTCCATCCTCAAAGCCAACCGGGAAATCAGCCGCCTCTATCGCCGCGCTTACCGTTATCTTGCGGCAGCAAAACTGTTTATTGACGAAGTGGAAGATTATTATCGCGAGCACAACGCCCTTGATACCGCCGGGCTGGACCGGCTGGCCCTGGAGGTAATCAGTGAAATCTTCGGCAGCCAAATCAACGAGCAGCAGGAGAAGCGCCGCGAAAGGCATCTTTTTGCCACAGCCATTACCCCCCGCGGCCCCATCAGTTACCTTGAAACCATCGTTGACAGTGACTATCGGCGCTATATCATTTCCGGCGATGACGGCACCGGAAAAAATGAACTGATCGCCCGCATCAAGGATGCAGCGGTGATGCGTAATTTTTATGTGGAAGTATATCACTGCGCCCTGGACCCCCTCAAAATTGATCATGTGATTATCCCGCAACTGAAAGTGGCCGTTTTAAACAGCGTTACCCCCCACCTGCTCGAGCCCGAAGGCGATGATCGCGTTATCGAAACAGACGGCTTTGTTAAAAAACCCGGCGACGCCCTGGAAAAAGAAAGGGATCTGGCCCGGCGGCTTTACCAAGAGTCCTTCGATGCGGCCATCTCCTATATTCACCGCTCCCACGAAGTGCATCATGAGCTGGAGAAATACTACATCCCTCATATGCGCTTCCATGAAATCAACCGCCTCGGCGAAGCGGTTCTGGAAAAAATCCTATCGTATGCGGAGCAAATTTAACCCCTGACTCTACGGCTGGAACAGTATTGGCCCCCTGAAACGGTTGGAAAACCTGCATAACCAAGAAAAATGTTGACAGCTCAATAACGAACCGGATATAATGTGAGAGTATTAATCCGGGCAAAGGCGCCCTGCAGCAGTGTCCAAACACTGCCGAAGGGCGTTTTTTCTTTTTACACTTGGAAAGAAAAAGGAGTGATCTTTACTATGGGGATGACCAAAGATGATGTTATGCATGCCGTTAAAGAGGCAGGGGTAAAATTTATCCGGCTGCAATTTACCGACCTGGTGGGCCAATTGAAAAACGTAGCCATTACCGTGGAGCAGCTTCCGAAAGCCCTTGACGGTGAGCTGATGTTTGACGGCTCTTCCATTGAAGGATTTGTCCGGATCGAGGAATCGGATATGTATCTTCGCCCCGACCTGGACACTTTCGCCCTCTTCCCCTGGCGCCCCCAGGGATGCGGTGTAGCCCGGCTAATTTGCGACGTTTACAATCCCGACGGCACTCCCTTTGAAGGCTGCCCCCGCTGCCAGCTGCAAAAAATGATTGCCCTGGCCGCCAAGGAAGGCTATACCCTCTATTGCGGCCCCGAAGCCGAGTTTTTCCTTTTCCATACAGACAGTGACGGCGCTCCGACGCTGCATACCCACGACCAGGGAGGCTACTTTGACCTGGCCCCCACGGATCTCGGTGAAAACGCCCGCCGGGACATCTGCCTGGGGCTGGAAGAAATGGGCCTGGAAATCGAAGCTTCCCACCACGAGGTTGCTCCGGGACAGCATGAAATTGATTTTAAATACAGCGACGCCCTGCACTGCGCTGACAGCTTGATCACATTGAAATTCGTGGTTCGAGCCATCGCCCAGCGCCACGGCCTTCACGCTACGTTCATGCCCAAGCCCATCGCCAAGATCAACGGCTCCGGCATGCATACCCACCTTTCATTGTTCAAAGACGGGAAAAACGCTTTTTATGATCCCGAAGGCCCTAGTCAGTTAAGCCAGGTCTGCCTCAGTTTCATCGCCGGCCTGCTGGAGCACGCCAAGGGCTTTACTGTCATAACCAACCCGCTGGTCAACTCTTATAAGCGCCTGGTGCCCGGGTACGAAGCGCCGGTTTACATAGCCTGGTCCCATCGCAACCGCAGCCCGCTGGTGCGCATCCCGGCACGGCGCGGCACCGGCACCCGGGTGGAACTGCGCAGCCCCGACCCGTCGTGCAACCCTTACCTGGCCTTTGCCGTGGCGCTGAGGGCAGGTCTCGACGGCGTGATGCGCAGGCTGACCCCCCCGCCGCCCGTTGATGCAAATATCTATAATATGACCGATGAAGAGTTAAAGGAACGGGGCATTGAACAGCTGCCTTCCAACCTCTACAACGCGGTTCTGGAGCTGGATAAAGATCCGGTTATCCAGGAAGCCCTGGGCCCGCATATATATAATCGCTTCCGGGAAGCCCGGTTGAAGGAGTGGGACGAATACAAAATACAGGTGCATGACTGGGAGGTCAAGCGATACCTGGCCCGTTTCTAAGTAGATTACAAGAATGTGTAGCTTCAGTTTCAGCGGGTCCGTTAGCGGAGTGATTTCTGTATTGGCGGCGCTCGGTGCGGTAGCGGCAGTTCCCTCTCCCCCGGTGGGAGAGGGCTAGGGAGAGGGGAAGAGGAAGTCTGCTGCCCTTGCATGGGCCGGGAAAAGTTACGCCCCCCCACCCTGCCCCTCCCCCACGAGGGGCTCTTGGAAGTTAGAGGTAAGAGGTTGGAGGTTAGAATAAAAACCTCCTTAATTCTGTGCTTCTGTCTTCTATAGTTGTCGGTGCCGTTTATCCCGTTTTAAAACCTTTCTCCTGGATACTCAATTTCCTTAAATCGTCCAAAGCCAGCTTCCCGCTTTTCCTGTTTGGCTACTGAGTTCCGGATTCCCTGGGGGGGGATGCCCAAACGGCTAAAACCCAAACTAACAACACAAAAGGGGACGTCCTAACTGACTTTTGAGACGCCCCCTTCTCTTGGCCGAAGGCGACATTTAAGGGTCCCCTCGTATCCAGGCGGTGCCGGTTATTATATAATAGACTGGAGCGGCAGCACATTTAGATCCGGAATTTTACTGCCGCAGCATGGAGTGTATCGATGGAACGGGTGAAATATGACTACTGCGTGGGTACAGCAGACCCAAAGTTTAAACGACAGCTGACAGCCATGCTTTCCGCCGCCGGTTTCTACGCCACCGGCTCAGCAACAAGCATCCCTGAACTGCTGCGCAAGCTGCGCACCATTCAGCCCTGGCTGGTGGTGGTGGATACAAACCTGCCGCCGGGCAACCTGGAACAACTGGCTTCAATTATTGAAGGCGACGGCCTGGCGGCAGCCATATACCTGGGCACGCCCACTCCCGGGTTAAGGCACTATCCGCACTTGCCCTGGCCCGTGGAAGAGCAGGTCTTAATCGCCGTAGCCCAAACGGTATGCCTTGAGTTTTCGCGCAAGAAAAAGCTGCAGCAGGATCTGGATAAACTGAGGCGGCAAATGCGCGAACGCCGCGAGATAGAAAAAGCAAAGCTGCTGATCATGCAAAAAAGCGGCGCCAATGAAGAAGAAGCTTACCGTCTCATCCGCAGCCGCAGCATGAAGCAGCGCATACCCCTGATCGAAGCGGCGCGGCAGGTGCTAGAAGAAAATACAGGAAACAGTAGCCAGTAGCCAGGGGATTATAATCCGGGTTCGCCATGCACGGATACTTGTTTTACCCCCCCTTTCTAAAGGTGATCCGGGTACACACTTGACACCGGGGGTTGGTTCATGTAACATAGAAGCATGTTAACACAGGGTCACCGATATACGAAAGCCATCATAGACCAGATCGAGGCATTGATCAGGGCGGAGCCTGGCATATCACGTCGCCAGCTTTCCCGTAAAATTTGCCAGCTTAATAATTGGCGCTCTTTAAGTGGCAACCTTAAGGAGATGAGCTGTCGCAAAGCTTTAGTTGAGCTTGACAGGCAGGGAATCATCAAGCTGCCTGCCGTTAAAAGAGTAGAGAACTTTGCCAGAACCTCTCCTTTAACATTAGAGGTTAACACACCTGTTGTAAATTGTACCCTTAAAGAGCTGGGTGAAATAAAGGTCAAGCCCATTGCCAGCCGTTACACCAAGGAATCGAAAATCTGGCGGGCTCTTTTGGAAAAACATCATCATCTTGGGGCGGGCCCGTTGTGCGGTGCGCAGTTAAGGTATATAGTAGAAAGTGCCCGTTATGGCTATATTGGTGCCTTAGCTTTCACTTCGGCCACCTGGGCTTTAAAATCTCGTGATCATTACATTGGCTGGAGCGAAAGAGCAAGAAGGGCCAATCTGGACAAAGTTATTTTAAACGCCAGATTTTTGCTGGTCCCCACCGTAAAAGTAGCCAATTTAGCCTCTCATGTATTATCCTTGGCTCTTTCGCGTTTGCCCGGGGACTGGGAAGAGCGTTACAGCATCCGTCCTGTGTTGGTGGAAACCTTTGTAGACCCGGCCCTTTTTTTTGGCACCTCCTACCGGGCGGCCAACTGGCGTCATATTGGCCAAACATCGGGCCGGCGTGACGGCAATCCTAAAGATGTTTACATCTATCCTTTATGCCGCAACTGGCGTAAAGTTTTGTGCCGGGCGCCTGAAATTAAGCTTGGGCAGATGCCGCGGCCTGAAAATCCGGTCAACTGGGCGGAAGAAGAGTTTGGTACTGCTCGTTTATATGACCCCAGGTTAAAACGCAGGCTCTATATCATCGCCCAGGACTTTTTTGACAAATGCGAGAGGAACATTCCTCAAGCCTGCGGTTCCAAGGCGCGGACCATGGCGGCATACCGTTTCTTTCAGAACAAGGAGGTCAGCATGGAAGTAATTCTGGATGCCCATACTGAGGCCACCATAGAGCGGATTAAAGCGCACCGCGTTGTTCTTGCCCCGCAGGATACCACGGTCTTAGATTACAGCACTCATCCCATGACTGAAGGCCTGGGTCCGATTAGCAGCACAGAACATGAACACAGCATTGGTCTGATTTTGCATGACACGCTGGCTTTTACTGAAGATGGGACACCGCTGGGGGTTTTAGATGCCCAGTGCTGGGCGCGGGACCCGGAACAGAAGGGCAAAAAATACAAAAGAAAGAAGCTGCCATTGGAGCAAAAAGAGAGCAGCAAATGGCTGCGCAGCTTTACTAAGCTGGCGGAGATACAAAAGCTATGTCCTCATACCATGCTGGTAAGCATCGGCGACCGCGAATCGGATATCTATGAACTTTTCCTTGAAGCAACCAAGGACCCTGCCGGGCCGAAGCTGTTGGTCAGAGCAGAGAAAACCCGGTATCGCAAAATTACAGATGCCGGCTTAGAGCAGGCGCATCTGTGGGATTACATGGCTACGAGAGAAGTTGACGGGGAGCTGAAAATACATATCCCCCGGCGGGGTCCGCGCAAAGCCAGGGATGCCTGGGTGGAGGTGCGCTATGCCGAGGTTGTCCTCTCTCCTCCTAAAAGGAAGCCTAACTGTGCCCCGGTAAAGGTCTGGGCGGTATATGTTACCGAAAGAGACGAGGTAGAAGGGATCGAACCGGTGGAATGGATGCTCTTGACCACAGCACCGGTAGAGACATTTAAAGACGCCCAGAAAAGGGTGGAATGGTATTCCGCCCGTTGGGGCATAGAGATGTATCATCGCACCTTAAAAAGCGGCTGTCGCATTAAAGATCGCCAGCTGGGCACAGCAGATCGGCTGGAGGCCTGTGTGGGCATAGATATGGTGGTGGCCTGGCGGATTTATCATCTTACCATGCTTGGCCGGGAAACCCCTGATGTGCCCTGCACCGTGTTTTTTAGTGATATTGAATGGAAAGCGCTTTGCGTCTATGTTAGCAAAAACCCCATTCCACCGGAAAAACCGCCTTCGCTGATGGAAGCAATCCGCATGGTGGCGAAAATTGGCGGTTTTCTGGGGCGAAAAAGTGACGGCAACCCCGGCACCCAAACCATGTGGCGAGGGCTGCAAACCTTGGAAACAGCAGCGGAAATGTACGAGATTTTAACACAGAGGGGAATGCCACCCCCGCCATGACAACCTTTGCCTCAAACCCCCGGTGTTATGTGTGGGTAAAGATCACCCTTTCTAAAGGGGGGGCAGGTGGGATTACCAGGGAGGAAAAGACAATGCTCTATTACAACAATAAGCTAAAACCCTTGGCCAGGCAATTGCGCTCCAGTATGACTGAAGCAGAGAAGCGTTTATGGTCAAAGATCCGCAGAAAGCAGCTGCGCGGCAGGCAGTTCTACCGCCAACGGATTATCGGTAATTACATCGTCGATTTCTATTGTCCTAAAGATAAACTCGTGATCGAATTGGATGGGGGGCAGCACTTTACTGAAAAAGGAAAAAAGAGCGATCGCCAACGGGATCAGTATTTGCGTGCCCGGGGACTAACCGTAATTAGAATTTCTGACCGTGATGTTCTCTGCAAACTGGACTCTGTTCTAGAATATATCTTGTCTTTTATGCATGACTGATCTGTTTTTAATCCCCCTAAATCCCCCTTTAAAAAAGGGGGACTTCCAGGCCTTCAAAGGGCAGACAGCGTACTCCTTTTTTTGAAATACCGTCATGCCCCTTTTTATCGAAAGGCAGCGGCTCCCCCCCTTTTCTAAAGGGGGGGCAGGGGGGGATTATAATTACAGGCCCTTTTGTTTCAGCGCCGCGCCGATGAAGCCGCGGAAAAGCGGGTGCGGCCGATGCGGGCGCGATTTGAATTCCGGGTGAAACTGCACCGCCACAAACCAGGGATGGTCCGCCAATTCAATAATTTCCACCAGGTTTTTTTCTTCATTAATACCGCTGAAAACCATACCATGTGCTTCCATGTCCTTGAGAAAACTATTATTAAATTCATAACGGTGGCGATGGCGCTCGGTGATCTGCCGGGTGCCGTACTCCCTTTCAGCAATGGTTCCCTTTTTAATCGTGCACTGATAAGCCCCCAGGCGCATGGTGCCGCCCAGGCGGGTATTTTCTTTTTGCCCCGGTAGAAAATCGATTACCGGCCCGCCGGTATCAGGGTTAAATTCGGTGCTGTTAGCGTCTTTGATGCCCATAACATTGCGGGCAAACTCTATGACCGCGCATTGCAAGCCCAGGCAGAGGCCGAGAAAGGGAATTTTCTGCTCCCGGGCATACCTGACAGCGTTAATTTTACCTTCAATGCCCCGGTCGCCAAAACCTCCCGGAACAAGGATCCCGTCCAGCCCGTTTAAGGCCGCTGCCGGGTCTTCCTCCTCCAGCTCTTCGGCATCAATCAGCTTCACCCGGACTGCCGCATTATGATGCAGGCCGGCATGGAAGAGGGCTTCGTTTATGCTGATGTAAGCGTCCCGCAGGGAGATATACTTGCCCACCAGGCCGATCGTTACTTCATGCTTCAGGTTGCGGGAACGTTCAACAAATTGGCGCCAGGAAGACATATCCGGCTCCCCGCATTGCAGCAGCAGCTTTTCAATAACCATGCGATCGAGACCCTGTTCCTGCAGCAGCAGCGGCACCTCGTAGATAATACCCGTACTTAAATTTTCTATCACTTCGTGGGGCTTAATGTTACAGAAAAGAGCAATTTTTTCCTTTAGTTCGTCGGCCAGGGGACGCTCGGTCCGGCAAACAATTATATCCGGTTGAATACCGATGCTGCGCAGCTCTTTGACACTGTGCTGCGTCGGCTTTGTTTTAAGCTCACCCGACATGGGCAAATAAGGGACCAGGGTGACATGTATGAAGATCACATTATTAAAGCCAAGGTCGTAGCGCAGCTGCCGGATCGCCTCCAGGAAAGGCAGGCTTTCAATATCGCCCACCGTGCCGCCAATTTCGGTTATAACCACGTCTATATCCCTGCTCCGGGCAATTTTCTGGACCCGCTCCTTGATCTCATCGGTAATATGCGGAATTACCTGCACGGTTTTGCCCTGGTAGAGGCCGTCGCGCTCCCTCTGAATAACGGACCAGTAAATCCGCCCGGTGGTGACGTTATTATCACGGGTCAGGTTCTCGTCAATAAAGCGCTCGTAATGTCCTAAATCGAGATCTGTTTCCGCTCCATCATCGGTCACAAATATTTCTCCATGCTGGTAAGGGCTCATTGTTCCGGGATCATAGTTTAAATAGGGGTCAAATTTCTGGATGGTCAGCTTTAAACCCCTGTTTTTTAACAAGCATCCCAGAGAGGCGGCAGTGATCCCTTTTCCCAAAGAAGATACCACTCCACCGGTAATAAAAATAAACTTGGTCATTAGAGCCCCTCCTCAAGCTGTAATTGGACAGGTGCCTGCCATACTATACTATTGTATCTAAACAGCAATTAAAGGACAACCGCTTTCCGATAAAAACGTAAACGGCAAGGTGGAAATATATTAAGGGGGGGTGGGCGGGAAGTCAGGATTTAGAATACACTAGTAAGACCGGCCAGGTGCCGGCAGCAAAAGCCTAAATGAAATATTCGACAGCTGCCTCGGGGTAAAGGCGCCCCACGGTGTCCATGAAAAAAGCTTTGGCCTGGTTTATTAGTTCCGGAGGGTACAGATATTTTCCGTAACCGAACTGGCCGTAGCGAAACTGCCTTTTTTCCGTATCCATGTCCAGCCCGGAATCCGGGAATATTTCTTCTATATTGCTGCGGGCCCGCAGGGTGAAGCGATGCGTAATAAACTCAAAGGTTAAGCCCGGAGGAGGCGCGGGAAGATGCTCCTGCAGCAGATCAAAAAGCCGGCGGTAGCGCTCCTGCCAGCCTCTTTCCAAAAATACGGGAGCAACGATGAATCCGGCGGGATAACCGGCAGCAATCACTTTTTGCGCCGCGTTCAGACGCGCTGACAGCCGCGGCGTCTTAAATTCAAAGCGTTCTATAATTTCCGGTGCATTGATGCTGAAGCGAATCCGGGTATGGCCGCGGTGGCTGAGCGGCAGCAGCGGCTCCACATTGGTAAACTTGGTCACAAAACGAAAGCGGCCTCGCGCTGTGCCGGCAAAATAGCTTATTGCTGCGGAAAGGCCCCCGGTGAAAGGCTCGATGAACAGGGGGTCGGAAACAGCCGCCCCCTCAAAGAGGGTTGTCTCCGGCTCCCTTTCCCGGATATGGCGGCCGGCCCAGGCAAAAATATCCTCTAGATTAACATAGGCGCGCAGATAAGGCTTCCTGCCCAGGGTCGTATGCAGGTAGCAGTAGCGGCACTGGCCCGGACAACCTGTGGCCAGGGGCAGCTGGTAATGGGCAGAGGGCTTGCAGCTCTGAAAAGTGGTACTGCGCCGCACTGCCAGCACCAGGGTCCGCTTTGCCGCAGCAAAGCCCTCGCGGGCTGTTCTGCCCGGAATGCCGGTGACGCGGTTGTGTGAAGTGGTCATCTTGAGGGGCAAGCCTTTTTCCTTAAACAGTTCATAAAGCGCTTTTCCCCGGGGGTAATCTAAAGCGCCGGGTTCAAAGTAGACCCTTTCCGGCCAGAAAGGGTACTTTTGGGCAGTCTCATCACCGGCCTGTGGGCGGTCAAGCATCTTGGCACCTTCTTTCTCCCTGCGGTCAGATGCGCAGGCGGCTGCGCAGCGCTGTGATTTTCTCGCGAACCAAGGCCGCCCAATGTGCTCCCTCCGCCAGGGTGCGATGCCAGGCCAGGCGCAGGCTTTTCCAAAAGACAGACCAGGCGCGCCGCATCATGCGGCCAAGCCTGCTGGCAGTGCGCTCCAGTAATTCCTGCCCTTTTTGCAGCCGCTGCCGCAGGAATGTGGGAAGTTCCCGGCTTTCCTGCAGCAACAGGGTCCAGGAGCGACGCCAGCGCCAGGGAAGCTCCCGGAACCATTGCTTTATGCGCCCGGCAGCCCGGCGGCCCCATTTTTGCACCGCTGTCTTTATCCAACCGGGAGCAGCCCTTCCTTCCTGCCGCAATTTATGCCAGCTATGGCTTAGGTTTTCTGGGAACTCAGCCCAGCTTTTCCTGGCCAGGGTGGGAAAATTAAGGGCAAACTGCTTGAAACCGCCCGGCAGCAGCGCCAGGCGCTGCGGAGCGCGCTCCCACCAGGCTAATAAGTTCTCCAAGGCCTCGGGATTATTAAGAAAATAAAACCCCATGGCTGCCCCCAGGGAGGTTAAAAGCAAGCCCAGAACCGTTCCGGAGATGGCGTTGAGAATACCGCCGGCATCACGGTACAGGGCCGGCGGGGAGTCGTCTTCCCGGCCGGGCTCCGCCGCTCCTTCCCCGTTGTCCAGGTACGAGGGGCCGTAAAAATAATAAGCCACTACGTCGCCAAAAAGAGAGATGCCGCGCATGGCCGCTTCCTTGGAATTGGTATGGGCACCCACTTCCAGAAGCAGGCTTAAGGGCGAGAGATCCTGGTTGTAGCCGCCCCAGATTAAAAAGACACCGCGCACCAGCCCCGGATGAATCCGGTCGGCATAGCCCTTTAAGTCAAAGGCGTATTTCTTATTAGCTGCGGCCCCGGGATGGCTCAGCCCAACTACGATCTGGACCTGGGTTACCATCTCTCCGTCCACTTCTGCAGCATAGGCATCCCATGGAGCCGCATCACGGTGCACGTCAAAGATGGCATCAGGACGCTTTTTCAGAAGTTCCTGGGCGGTCACCCGGGAGCGGCGATAGGCGCCCCGGTCATGGGGCAGGTGCAAACGTTCCGAGTGATATACTTCTATGCCCTTTTGCCTCAGCGATTCTTTAAAAGCGACACCGACATCATGTATCCCGCCCCGCCCGTAAATGCTGTCAGCGCCGTCACTGGGTACATATGATTCGGCATTGTGGCTATGATAAATGGCGATACTGTAAGCAGGCTGTTGAACCGGTATGGCGGCTGCAAAATCGCCGGTGGCATTTTCACCGCCGGGCAGATCGATCACTATTTCTTCCTTAAACCTGGCCCGGGCCAGGTACCCCTCCAGGGCATAGACCTCGTAAAGGCGGTTGTTCGCCGCCAGGTAACAATCGCCGGGCTTTAACCTGCGGCCGGTCGTGACAATGCAGCGGCCATCCTCGTCCACCATGCGGTAATAGAGGCTGTCCCGGCGCTCTTCCTCTAGCAGTTCGTCCAGGATGTCCTCGTCAAAAGCCGGGCGGAAAGGATCGAAGGGAAAAGGCCCCAGCCAGTAAAAGATTATCGTCAGGGCGCAAAATAAAGCCATATAATAACGACGGTTCTGCCAGCGCACATACTTCACCCACTGTAAAGCCAGATTTATTCTTCGGCCCGGGGTCCGCCGCCCACGCGTTCTCGGACCTCGCCGATAAGCTCCGCCAGCATCACGGCGATGACCCCGGCAATGAGGGTTGCATCAAAAACGCCTGCGCCTCCCAGGATGACGGGGATATTGCGAAAGCCGCGCAGCATATTTTCAACCCAGGCGCTTAAATCGAGCAGCAACACGGCCACCACACCGCCGACAAACGAGGCGCGCCGCGATCGGCCCAGCAGATAGGCAATTAAGCCCGCTGCCGCCGCAGGCAGATACAGAGGATCCAGCTCATAACCTGGAGCGCCGGGATTGACCGGAAGGAGCCGATCCAGGCTCCACACCAGGGCTGCGGCGATAATGGCGGTGGCGAGGCCACGGATTTTTTGCTCCACTTCCGGGGCTTTGACCACCAGGTAGACACAGATGCCCAGGGGGATGACCATTCCGCCAAGATTTATCGCCAGGCCGCCGCCCAGGGGAATGGAAGGCAGATAACCCCCCACGTACATCAGGCCCACCAGCAATAAAGCTGTTTTCTTGTCCATGTGCAGGCGATTTAGGGCCCGATGCAGCAGATACAAAAAAATAATGGCCGTAACCACAACAATAAGCATCATACCCGGGGCTCTGGCGTACACAGGAAAGCCACCTTGTTTGCATATTTTTACTGCGACATCTTATTTTTTCCCTGGAACGGGGAAATATGCGGGAGGGAATTCATCCCTCCCCCTTGATGGGGGAGGGCCAGGGTGGGGGTGATAGTTTTAAGAATCGCACTGCCTTCGACTTTCCCCCGCTCCCTAACCCTCTCCCACCAGGGGAGAGGGAACGGCCGCTGCCGTGCATGGGATGCGAAATTCAAAAAAAAGGGACCAGGTATTTTCTCCTGCCCCTTCTCTCTATCTCCTGATTTTCTTGTTTTTGTCAGCAACTGCTGCAGTTGGTGCTGGTTCACCCGCCGCAACCTCCTGAAGAAGCAGTGCCATTGCCGCTGCCTCTGCCGGTGCGGAAAGTCGACAGAATTCTTTGTGCCTCGCCGCCGCAGCGCGGACACTTAATGCTCTTTACGCTGCTGCTGCATAGCTCTTCGCACTTATGGCCGCAGCTTGAGCAGCAAAATTCATAAAGGGGCACTATTTCCACCTCCTCTCAGCGCTCCACCAAAACACACATTATATTATTATCCACCGGAGGGCAGCTGACAAGCGGCTGCCCTCCGGGTGCACTATGCCAATAGGGAAGCCCGGTTAAAGGGTGGCCAGATCCCGCTTGTTAAGCTGAACGAACCTGGTGGTCAGAATCCCATCCAGCATCTCCAGCTCTTTGAGCAGGTCGGGACCAATAGGATCGTCCACCTGCAAGACCATGACCGCTTCGCCGCCGATGGATTGGCGCCCCACCTGCATGCCGGCAATATTGATGTTGTTAGCACCCAAGAAAGTGCCGACCCGGCCAATGACTCCCGGCTTGTCAATATAAGTGCAGACGAGCATATGGGCCGAAGGGATTACCTCGATGCGATAGTCGCCGATGCGGACAATCCGTATATCTGATTTATTAAACAAGGTTCCGCCCAGCGTGTGCACGGCGCCTGCGGATTTCACTGTTAACACGGCCATATTAGTAAAGTTCTCAAGGTTGGCGTTAACAGTTTCCCGCACCTTGATGCCGCGGCTGCGGGCTATCAGGGGCGCATTAACGTAGTTAACCTGCTCTCCCAGGATATACGATAAAATGCTCATGAGGCAGGCTCTGGTGAGGGGGTTGACCGGTATAGCGGCCAGGGTGCCGGCATATTCCAGCTCCACCTCTTCAATTTGCCCGCCGAAAAGTTGGATATAAAAGCTGCCCAGCAGTTTCATTAAAGGCAAAAAGGGCTTGACTTTATCCATCACTTCCGGGAGCATGGCCGGCAGGTTAACCGCGGAGATTACCGGCTCGCCCCGCAGCGCCAGGGCAACCTGTTCCGCTACCTGGACAGCCACGTTAACCTGTGCTTCCCGGGTGGAGGCGCCCAAATGGGGGGTCACAATGACGTTGGGCAGGCTGAGAAGCGGATTATCCAGGGGTGGTTCTTTTTCAAACACATCCAGGGCCGCCCCCGCCACCTTCCCCGATTTAAGGGCTTCATAAAGGGCTTTTTCGTCGATCAGCCCTCCCCGGGCGCAGTTGACAATGCGGACGCCCTGCTTCATCGCCGCCAACTCAGCCTCGCCGATTAAATGGTACGTTGATTTGTTGCAGGGGAGATGAAGGGAAATAAAATCAGCATTTTTCAAAAGCTCGTCCAGGGGGAGCAAAGTCGCGCCCAGTTTCTCCGCCTGCTCCGGGGAAATATAGGGGTCATAAGCTAAAACAGACATACCCATGGCCCGGGCGCGCCTGGCCACCTCTGAGCCGATGCGTCCCAGCCCAATGATGCCGAGCACCTTTTGATGCAGCTCCACGCCCATGAAGCGGCCCCGTTCCCAGCGCCCGCTTTTGAGGGCGCAATGAGCTTCCGGAATATTGCGGGCCAAAGTAGCCAGCATGGCCACGGCATGTTCGGCGGCGGAGATGGTGTTGCCTTCCGGGGCGTTGATCACGATTACTCCCCGTTCGGTAGCGCGGTCGACATCAATATTGTCAACCCCGACTCCGGCCCTTCCGATGACCTTCAACTTTTTGCCGGCATCAATTACTGCAGCGGTAACCCGGGTCCCGCTGCGCACCACCAGGGCATCATATTCGCCGATGATAGCCAGCAGTTCAGCTTCACTTAATCCAGTTTTTTCATCGACTGTTGCAAATTTTTTCAGATAAGCAATCCCTTCCGGTGAAAGGGGATCGCTGACCAGTATACGCACTGGCCATCACCTCCAATTTCGTACTACCCGGCGCGGGGACGCAAAAAACTGTAATATTCAATGATGATCATAAAAATCATAGCACACGCTGAAATAATTGCAAGAAAAAAGGCAGAAAAAAAGGCGTCCCAAAAGCCAGTTGGGACGGCCCCTTGCGTTTGCTCTTTAAAATAAATTGTACAAGTACCATTAAAAGGATTTAGAAAATATCAGATGAAACAGCGGCCATCTTGGCTATGGCAAAGGGGCTGCCCCTTTAGGACAGCCCCTTCAGGCAGCGGTTCAAACCGAACGCAACAGGTCGGCGGCCGTTAGAAGCCATACCGGCAGCCGGCCCGGCATTTTCAAGATCAAGATATAACAGACAATATGCCTAAGTACGGCCTTTTAACCGTTTCCGCTTTTTGGCACGCCGTCTCTTTTTGCGCTGCCTTTTCAACTGCTTACGCGTTTTAACTTTTTTTGATGACAGTGCCGTCTCCTCCTTTAACTTTCGCTGCCATTACCCGGTACAAGTATTAAAACCCAGTGACCATTATAGCACCGGTTTTACTGTAAAAAAAGACATATTTTTATAATCCGTTAACCTGTACCCTGTAAACACTAAATTATTCTCCGAAAATATTTTTTTTCCTGCCTGCAAGCATAAGACCGGCACCATCAAAGGCTGAATTGTTTTGCCAGATCCTGGCGAGAAAGCGGTTTATCCCAGAAAAAATACCTGTCTTCCCAGGGATGGCCGCCAACCAGAACCTGGACCGCTTCAACCGTGGGAAACTGGGTCGCCGTAAAGACAATTGATTGGATAAAGACTGTTCCGCCCAGGGAGCCGCCGCCACTAAGCTCCAGGACTTCGGGCGAAAAATCGATCAGGGCCACCCCATTTTTTAGCTCCAAATTTAAAAGGCGCGTCTCTTCAGGCAGCGTCCTCCCCGCCCCTATCTCTCCTTCCAAGGGGCCGCGGATCAACTCCTGCAGCGCCAGCCTCAAAACGGCCTCCTGAAAAGGAACCGTCCGGGTTACCGGGGCAACATACCCGTAAGGGCCGCACTCCGCCGCCGCCAAGGCCCTTTCATCGGCAAAGAACAGCTGCAGGGCCACCATCTGAACAGGCTGGCTCTCCGGCGTTGCCGCCGGCTCAACTGCAGATTCTCCGGACGAAGGCGAGGGGCCGTCAAACTCCCCCAAAAAATTGGGATCCGCATGGTCTTCACTGCCCTCACGGGGATCATGATCCGGCGCAGCCGGCGCGGCGGCGTTAAAAAAGTAGCCCATGGCAAAATATACTGCCGGAACAGCAGCCGCCGCAAACACTATCGCAAAAAGAACCAATTTAAGCCAGCTTTTTTTCAGCATCACGTCGCTCCTTAATCTTTAACGTTTAATCTTATTATGGCCCCCCGGCATACCGTTGTATCCAAAAAGACGCTTCTATGCCGGAAAAAGGACACAAGCTGCGCTGGTTGAAAACCTTTTCCGGTAATGCAATTTGTCAGCGGCAGAACCATGAGCTATAATTTTTATAGCCTGTCCCTGAATACAGCGACATTTTTCCTGCAATTCCACTTATGGCTACAATTTTTTTGTGGAACGGCAAGGCTTTGGTGCTTTAACAGCGAATTTACTTTCGAAAGCGATAATTGAGCAGTTTACGGCGGGCCAGGAAACCCAGGGCAAACTTTTCGGAGAAGGAGGAGCCAGCAGCTTTGGAAATCAGCGAAAATGCCAGGATCACTTATGAGAAACGCTACCTGAGGAAAGATCAGCAGGGCAACGTCATTGAAACCCCGGAGGATCTGCTGAGACGGGTAGCTAAAAATATTGCCGCAGTGGAGAAAAATTACGGCAAAGAGGAGCAGGAGATCAAGAAGCTGGAAGAAGAATTTTTTGAAATTATGAGCAACGCTCTGTTTATGCCCAACTCTCCCACCCTGATGAATGCGGGGCGAGAGTTGCAGCAGCTCAGCGCCTGTTTTGTATTGCCCATTGAGGACAGCATGGAAGGTATTTTTACTTCCTTAAAACATATGGCCCTGGTGCAGAAAACCGGCGGGGGGACAGGATTCTCCTTTGATCGCCTGCGCCCGAAAGGTGATTTCGTCCGCTCGACCAACGGAGTGGCCAGCGGCCCCATCTCTTTTCTAAAAATCTTCGACGCGGCCACGGAAGCGGTCAAGCAGGGCGGAACCCGCCGCGGCGCCAACATGGGTTCGCTGATCTACAATCACCCCAACATCCTGGAATTTATCTGCTGTAAAGAGAGCGAAGATGAGATCACCAACTTCAACTTGTCCGTGGCTGTATCCGATGAATTTATGCGCAAAGCCACCGGGGAGGACCCGGATCCTTTTTATACCCTCATCAACCCCCGCAACGGCGAACCATACATCAACCCGGAAACCGGCGAGGTGGCAAGGTTAAATGCCGTGGAAGTTTTTCGTTTAATTGTTGAAAAAGCGTGGAACAAGGGTGATCCCGGCATAATCTTTATTGATCAGATGAATCGGTTTAACCCGACGCCCCATTTAGGCAAGTATGAAACGACCAATCCGTGCGTGCCCGGCGATACATATGTTCTGACCGATGAAGGTCCCAGGATGGTCAGGGATCTCCTGGGAAAGAGCGCCACCCTCATCGTCAACGGAAAGCCTTTCCGGACCACGGAGGCAGGTTTTTTCTCTACGGGCATTAAGCCCCTCCTTTTGATCAAAACCAAGGAAGGCTACTGTTTCCGGGCCACCGCTGACCATCCCGTTCTCAAGGTTAAGAAAAAGACGAGACACACCCTGGAAAAGGAGTGGACCAACGCGGCGCTGCTGCAGCCCGGTGACGAGATTATGCTCCATGACCACCGGGAATTTTCCGGGTGGAGCGGCCTTTATGGAGAGGAAGAGGGCTATCTCGTTGGACTGTTGTCAGGCGATGGAACGCTGAAATCCGGCAAGGCCGTTCTCTCCCTTTGGCCGCAGCAGGGAACAGAGGAAGTTATGGCTGCAGGCCTTGAGGCCGCCGTTGCCCTTCCCCACAGGAGCAATTTCAGGAGATGGAGGATGGTCAATGGCCGGAATGAGCACAGGCTAAGCCTGGCCAAGATAGCCTTCTCCCTGGGAATGACGCCGGGGCATAAAACGATCACTCCATACCTAGAAACCCGGACCTCTTCAGACTTTGCCAGGGGCTTCCTGAGAGGCATCTTCGATGCCGGCGGCTCTGTGCAAGGCTCCCCGGAGAAGGGCATTTCCATCCGTCTGGCCCATAGCGACTTGGCACAGCTCCAGGCTGTCCAGCGCATGCTTGCCCGCTTTGGCATCGTCAGCTCAATCCATGCCAGCGGGCGTAAAAAAAGTGTTGCCTCGCTGCCGGACGGCAAAAAGGGATCCGCCCTTTATGAAACCGCGCCGCAGCACGAGTTAATCATCACCAAAAACAATCTATTTACCTTCGCCGAGCGGATCGGGTTTGTCGATGGCGCGAAAAAAAGCCGCCTGGGGGCGGCCCTGGCTTCCTGTCGCCGCAGGCTCGATCGTGAGCGCTTCACGGTTACCGTTGAAGCGGTAACTCCCGCCGGAACCGAAGAGGTTTACGATGTCCAGGTTCCCGGTGTCAACGCCTTCGACGCCAACGGCCTGGTGGTTCACAACTGCGGGGAACAGCCCCTGCTGCCCTACGAGGCCTGCTGCCTCGGCTCCATCAACCTGGGCAAATTCGTTACCCCGGACCGGCAGATAGACTGGGATGCCCTGAAGCGGGTGGTCAAAATTGCCGTCCGCTTCCTGGACAATGTCATCGATGCCAGCAACTATGTCATTGACGAGATCGCCCAGATGCACAAGCACGGCAACCGCAAAATCGGCCTGGGGGTGATGGGCTGGCATGATATGCTGGTCCGGCTGAATCTACCCTACGACTCGGAGGAGGCGCTAAAGACCGGGGAGCAGGTGATGTGCTTTATCAATACGGAAGCGAAGCGGGAATCGGTTCTTCTGGCGGCGGAGCGGGGTGTCTTTCCCAATTTCAAAGGCAGCATTTATGATACCGGCCGGGAAGAAGACCGCGTCCGCAACGCTACCCGCACGACCATCGCCCCCACCGGTACCATCTCCATACTGGCGGGTGCCAGCAGCGGCATCGAGCCATACTTCAGCATCGCTTTTGAGCGTAAGAATATTCTGGGTGGGTTAAGCCTTACGGAGGTTAACCCGCTTTTCCTGGAAATGGCGCAGGAGGGCGGTTTTTACAGCGACGAGCTGATGCAGGCCATAGCCAAAACCGGATCAATTCCCGCCGACGCCCCGGTGCCCGACCAGGTTAGAAAATTATTTAAAACAGCCATGGAAATCGACGTTAGCTGGCATGTCAGGCACCAGGCCGTTTTTCAAAAACACACCGACAATGCGGTCAGCAAAACGATAAACCTGCGCAAAGAAGCCACCGTGGAAGATGTCCAAAACGCTTATATCACCGCATGGAAAATGGGCTGTAAAGGCATCACCATCTACCGGGACGGCTCCCGGGAGAAGCAGGTGCTTAATGTCGGATCTGCGCAGGATAAAGAAAGTCTCAAGCCGTCCAAGCGGCCCAAAACCCTGGTCGGCCACACCACCTGCTTGCGCACCTCCCTGGGCAACCTCTTTGTCACCGTCAACACGGTGGAAGGCAAGCCCTTTGAACTCTTCGCCCAAATCGGCAAAGCGGGCAGCGATGTCGTCGCCTTTACCGAAGCCATCGCCAGGCTGGTTTCACTGGCCCTGCGCTGCGGCGTAAGCGTTGACGAAATTGTGGCCCAGCTGGAAGGAATCGGCGGAGCCCGCTCTGTTGGCTACGGACCCAATCGCATCATGAGCGTTCCCGACGCCATCGGCCGGGCTTTGAGAGAACTGTCATGTTCAGCCACGGGAAGCGGAAACGCAGGCAACAACCATTGCCGGGAAATTTGCCCCGAGTGCGGCACCGGCGCCTTAATCCGGGCGGAAGGCTGCTCCAAGTGCGAAGCCTGCGGTTATAGCGAATGCTAGACCCCATCACAAAATACCGGGGCTGCATCATGATCTTAAAAACGGTTACTGCAAAGTAAGAAGGAGACAATAGCAGCTTGAAAGTTTATCGCACCGCCTGCCCCTTGAATTGCTGGGATCAGTGCTCCTTTATCGTTACGGTAAAAGATAATACTGTTATCTCCATTGAGCCCGATCCGGCGCAGAAAATTACCGGGCGCTTCATTTGCGCCAAGGGGCGCAAGCATATTTCGCGGCTGCGCCGGCCGGATCGCCTCACCGTCCCGCTGGTCAAAACCGCCTCCGGCTTTCAGCCAATCCCCTGGCCGGAGGCGCTGGCCCTGGCTGCATCCAAAATCAAGGAGGCCCTAAACCGGTACGGCCCCCTGTCGCTGCTGCACTATTATGACAGCGGGCACGGCGGCCTGTTGAAAAATATTGAATCCCGCTTTTTTAGCGCCCTGGGCGGCTGCACTGTCCATAAGGGCAGTCTCTGCTGGAGCGCCGGCCTGGCCGCCCAAACTTATGATTTTGGGGCGGCGCTCTCCCACGCCCTGGATGATCTGTATAATTCCCGTTTAATCATCATCTGGGGCCGCAACCCCGCCGCCACCGCCCGGCACCAGCTGCCTTTCATCCTTAAAGCCAGGCAGAAGGGCGCCCGCCTGGTGGTGATCGACCCGCTGCACACCGCCACCGCGGCCCTGGCCGACGAACATATCTCGCCGCGGCCTGCCAGCGACGGCGCCCTGGCCCTAGGCATGGCTCACCTGATCATTAAAGAAAAACTTTTGGACGAAGCCTTTATCCGGGAGCGCAGCTCGGGCTTTGCCGCCTATCGAAAGATGGTGGAGGATTACCCGCCGGAAAAGGTCGCCGCCATCACCGGCCTGCCTGTTGGGCAGATCATTGGCCTGGCCAGGCTCTACGCCACCACAGGGCCGGCGGCCATCCTTTTAGGCTACGGCCTGCAGCGGCACAGCAACAGCGGCAACACGATCCGGGCCATTGACGCCCTGGCCGCGCTGACTGGCAATATCGGGGTTCCCGGGGGCGGGGTGAGCTATGCCAATTTCCAGGTGGCCCCTTATATTGACAGCAGCTTACTTGAAGGTGAAGATTTAAAACCGCAGCGCCGTTATTACCCCAAGCCTTGCCTTGCTGCGGCCCTGCAGCACCAATTGAAGGACCCCCCGGTTCAAGTGGCTTATATCAGCCGCGCCAATCCTTTGACCCAGGTTGGGGACAGCGCCGCGCTAAAGCAGGCTTTTGCAGCCATACCGTTCAAAATAGTGTCCGAGCTGTTCATGACCGATACCGCGGCGGCGGACCTGGTGCTGCCCTGTACCGCTTTTCTGGAAGAAGAAGATCTCTACTACAACTCCATGAGCCACTGCTATCTCAACTACGGGCCCAAAATTATCGACCCACCCGGCCAATGCCGCCACGAATACGAGATTATGCAGGCCCTGGCCCGGGAACTGGGGGCAACCGGCTTCCCCCAGCTTCCGGCGGAAGAGCTGCTGGCCAAACTGATACTGCCCCTGACCAGGGAAAAAGGAATCACCTTGCAGCAGTTGAAGGCAGGGCCCCTTCTGCTGCCCGGAGCAAAGGCGGTACCCTGGCGCCACGGTCCCTTTGCCACGGCGGACGGGAAATTTAATTTTTATGCCCCCGCCGCGGAAAACGAAGGAGGCACCGCCTTGCCCCATTACCAGGCGCCGCGGGAGCTCAGCAACAGCCGCCTGCACCAGCAGGGTTACCGCTACTGGTTTGTCACCCCCCACCCCGCCGACTCCATCCATTCAGCGCACCGGCTGCCCGGCGAGGCCAAAAGACCTCGAGTATACCTCTCCCCGCAGCTGGCAGAAGAACACGGCCTGGCCCAAGGCGACCGCGCCCGCGTCTCTTCACCGCGCGGCTTCCTGGAAGCGGAGGTAAGCCTCAGTCCAAAAATTCCCCCCGCAACAGTCATGGTCTACGAAGGCTGGTGGGAACACAGCGGAGCCGCCGTAAACAATCTGACCTCCGGAGAACTAACCGACCTGGGAAACCAGGCTGCCCTATACGATTGCCTGTGCAAAATCGAAAAAGTATGACCAGGCGGGGCGGCCCTGTCTAAATAAAATGGCAGGCGACCCCAAAAGGCGCGGCCGCCTGCCTAAGCTCCAACAGGATGTCCCTTTATTTTCCTGCGGGATGATAATAGCGAAAACCGTCTTCACCCAGCTTCCAGCCTGCTTCATCCAGCAGCTGTGCGGCCTTTTCCTGGTCAAAGGGCAGCGGTTTTATGCTGGGATCATAAGCCCAGGAGACGGAAGACATATGGCTGGTCTGGACGATGGCCATGCCGTCAAAAAGATCTTCCACCATGGCCCAGCGGTCCAATGCATAAGTAATGGCGCGGCGGACCCTGACATCGCTGAGGATGGGATGATGCAGGTTCATGCCCATGTACTGGTATGAGTTTGCCGGCATTTCATGAATGCGGAGGCCGTTTTTTTCAAGCAGGGCCAGATCTCCGGTATTGGGCTGCACCCGGGCAATATCGGTCTGGCCGGTAATCAGCTCGGCCTTGGCTACGTCGGCGGCGGCCACCTTAACGATAATCCTCTCCAGGTCAGGCTTGCCGCGATGAAAGTTCTCGTAAGCTTCCAACTCGGTAAACTGCCCTGCCTCGTAGCGAACAAACTTATAGGGGCCGGCGCCGATTGGCGCGGAGATGGCCGGATGGTATTCCAGATCGGCAATCTCTGTCTCTTCAAAAACATGCTTGGGCGAGATCGACCAGACGGCGATGTTGGTCAGGCTGGGTGCATCTACTTTGCTTAAACAAAATTTTATGGTCCGCTCATTGACGATTTCAATGCCGGACAGCTCATCTGCAGCCCCTGAATTAAACTCTGTAAACCCTTCGATCAAGGACCACATGCTGGCGCGGACACCGGTGTAGTCAGGGTGGCACATCCACTCGAAAGTCCACTTGACATCTTCGGCGGTTACTTTTTCACCATCATGAAAATAAATATCGTCCCTCAGGGTGAAGGTGATCTCTCTGTTGTCTGCGCTGATTTCCATGGACTCGGCCAGTTCGGGAACGAGCCTGTAGTCATGATCCGGATCAAAACGCATCAATCCGGCGAAAACCGGAGCATAGGAGTAGACGTCATAAGTACTTCCCGCCAGATTGTCGTTGAACAACCCCTGCGGCTCGCTCCAGATGGCGATAACAACCTGGTTGTCGCCGCTGGTGACTTTCCAATCCCAAACATCCCAGAAAAGGCCGAATGAATCGGGCCGAAAGTTTATCAGGCGCGGATTGGCCGCCCAGGCTTCTTTCTCGGCGTAAAGAAAAACATAGGGCGCTTCGTCCACCAGCAGCTGCTGCCATTGCTGATAGATGGCAAAGCGTTCTTCCTGGTCAAGGGTAGCGCGGCCGGCACGAATAAGGCGGTCGTTGTCGGGGTGATCGAAGCCGACGGCATTCCAGGCAGCACTGCTCAGCCATATCCCTGTAGGATCGGGTTCCAGGCCCAGAGACCAGCCCAGCAGATACAGATCAAAATTTCTCTCTTCGAAAAGCTGTGCGGCCAAAGCGTTGATTTCCTTTGCCTCCAGGACAACTTCAATGCCTATTTCGGCCAGCATTTCCTTAATCATCTCTGCATTTCGTTCACGCGGCTTGTTTCCGGTGGGATAGCTTAAGGTCAAGGTCAATCGCTGAGGTTCTTCCCCGCCGCTGTCATCCCGGAAGCACCCGGCCAGCAGGACAACCGGCAGCACTAGCAGCATCGCCAGGAAAGCCAGACCCATTCTTTTTGCCATATGCCAATCCCCTTTGTGTTTGCCGGATCTATGTTGCGGCTTCACCCGATTATGCTTCAAAATTCGAGTAAAATTTACATATTTTCTAACAACAAGGCGCATACTTCGACATCGATGGAAGCTTTTCCTGCTTCGGGCTGCGCCGCCGACTAGCCGCAGACCATCCCCCCAAGTCTACCGGGAACTTTTCCAGGGCAAAAAGAGCGAAGGGAACGCTTGCCGGGCCCAAACTGCTTTGGGCCGTTTATGGCGTTCCCAGATTCGTCAGGAAAGTGTGCTCCACCCGGTTTCACCGGCTTATGACATACTGTTTAATTAGAGCAGAGTTCCCGCTTTGGCCGGACCGGAGCACCGCGCTGCAAGTTACAAATTGTGGCAGGCCACCCACTGTCCCTGACCCAGGCTGGTCATGGGTGGCTCCTCTTCCCGGCACACCGGCAGAACCCGGTTGCAGCGGGTATGAAAACGGCATCCGGGCGGAGGATTCATGGGGCTCGGCACATCGCCTTCCAGCAAAATGCGCCGCCGCCGGCGCTCGACCACGGGGTCGGCGATGGGTACCGCGGAAAGGAGTGCCTTGGTGTAGGGATGCAGTGGATTGGCGTAAAGATTTTCGCTGGTTACCAGCTCTACAATTTTTCCCAGGTACATCACGGCAACATGATCGGAAATATACTTAATCATGGAAAGATCATGGGCGATAATCATATAAGTCAGGCCCAGTTCATCTTGCAGCCGCTCCAGCATGTTTACAATCTGGGCCTGGATGGAGACATCGACCGCCGAAACAGGCTCATCGCAGACAATCAAATCCGGTTCTACGGCCAGGGCCCGGGCGATGCCGATGCGCTGGCGCTGGCCGCCGCTGAACTCATGGGGGTAGCGATTGATATGCTCCGGGTTGAGCCCGACCATTTTTAGCAGCTCCTGAATTTTTTCCAGGCGCTCTTTTTTATTTGACGCCAGCCGGTGAATATCGATCGGTTCTCCGACGATGTCGCCAACCGTCATTCTCGGGTTGAGGGAGGCATAGGGATCCTGAAAAACCATCTGCATCTGGCGGCGGTTGCGGGCGCGCAGCTCGCCCCTGGCCTTAGCCAGGTCCACTCCCTTATAGATGACAGACCCGGCAGTGGGGCTGTAAAGGCCGATTACAGTCCGGCCCACCGTGGTCTTGCCGCAGCCGCTTTCGCCTACCAGGCCGAGAGTTTTTCCTGGAGCAATGGAAAAAGAAACACCGTCCACCGCTTTGACTACACCCTTGCCAGCCTTGGCCGGCCGGCCCAGCGTCTCCTTCTCTTCAATAACCGTCCCAAAGATGCCGCCTTTGTGGGAGAAATATTTTTTTAAATTATTCACTTGAAGGATGGGAGCATCATGCCTTTGTTCAGCCATAGTTAGTAGACCTCCCTCTTAAGCTGGATTGGCGGCGCCTGGGGATGCTTCAGCCAGCATTTCACCCTGGTACCGTTAAAATAGGGCGGCATTTCCCGGGCGCAGATCTCCATGGCGTAATCACAGCGCGGCGCAAAGGGACAGCTATCAAGTTCCTGCAGCAAATCCGGGGGCTGTCCCCAGATCGGCGTTAGTTTCTGTCCTTTTTCCATATCCAGGCGGGGAATGGATCTCAGCAGTCCCAGGGTATAAGGATGGGACGGCGATTTCATAACCTCATCTATGGTTCCGGATTCCACAATCTGCCCGGCATACATTACCAGAACGCGATCTGCTATCCCCGCAACCACTCCCAGGTCGTGGGTAATCAGAATGATCGCCGTATTGAGGCGCTCTTTAATCTCTTTGAGCAGCTCCAGGATTTGCGCCTGGATAGTCACATCGAGGGCAGTGGTGGGCTCATCGGCGATGAGCAGCTTCGGCTCGCACGCCAGGGCCATGGCGATCATGACCCGCTGGCGCATGCCCCCGCTGAACTGGTGCGGGTACTGCTTCAGGCGCGCCTCCGGCTCGGGTATGCCCACCATTTTAAACAGCTCCACCGCCCTTTTCATGGCCTGGCTCCTGGTCATCCCTTTATGCAGGCGCAAGTTTTCCGTAACCTGGGTGGCAATACTTAAAACGGGGTTAAGAAAGGTCATCGGATCCTGAAAAATCATGCCGAT
This sequence comes from Bacillota bacterium, assembly GCA_029782095.1. Lineage (GTDB taxonomy): Bacteria > Bacillota > Dethiobacteria > DTU022 > DTU022 > JAKPEE01. The sequence continues at coordinate 45,870 of JAKOVL010000109.1, forward strand.
GGTGTTGCCGCGAATTTTGCGCATCTGCCTTTCGGTTTTAGTGAGGATCTCTTCCCCGTCAAAGATAATGGAGCCACCGGTGATCCGGCCTGGCGGCGAAGGGATCAATCGCATGATCGACTGGGCGGTAACGCTCTTGCCGCAACCCGATTCTCCCACCAGGGCTACCACTTCCCCCGGGTTGACCTCGAATCCCACGCCCCGCACCGCCTTAACCGTACCGGCATAAGTGCTGAATTGCACTTCCAGGTTTTCGATCTGTAAAATGTGCTTCATCAGGGCTACCTCCTACTTTCTCATCTTGGGATCGAGGGCATCCCGCAAACCGTCGCCCAGGAAGTTAAAAGCGAGCAGGGTTATACAGATGGCGGCGGCGGGGAAAAACAAGAGGTGAGGATATGATTTAAGGGAGACAAGAGCATCGGAGGCAAGGGTGCCCCAGCTGGCCCGGGGGGCGGATACACCCAGGCCGATAAAGCTTAAAAAGGCTTCGGTAAAAATCGCCTCCGGTATGGTCAAGGTAGCCGTAACGATTACCGGGCCGATGCAGTTGGGGATCAGGTGGCGCAGGAGGATGCGGGTTTTAGACGCCCCGATGGTGTGGGCGGCCAAAACAAATTCCTGCTCTTTTAAACTTAAAATCTGCCCGCGCACGATCCGGGCCATGGGCAGCCAGTAGACCAGCCCCAGGGCAACATACATACTGATTAAACCGGCATTTTCGGGCAAGATCTCTTTTAAATAAACCATCATTAAAATTACCCAGAGCAAAAAAGGGATACTGTACATGATATCCACAAAGCGCATCATCACGTTATCCAGCCAGCCGCCGGCAAAACCGGAAATACCGCCGTAAAGCACTCCGAATAAAGTCACCAGGCTGGCCATAAAGCCAATGGAAAGAGAAATCCTGGCGCCGTGAAGCACGCGGGTGAAAAGATCGCGGCCCAACCCGTCTGTACCGAACCAGTGCGCGGCGCTTGGCCCCTGGTTTTTACGGGCAAAATCCTGTTCAGAATAAGAATAGGGCGAGAGCATGGGCCCGAACACCGCCATAAGGATAATGAAAATAATCACGGCCAGGCTAACCATGGCCAGAGGATTCTTCTTCAGCCGCCGCCAGGCGTCCTGCCAGTAGGTTGTGCTCGGCCGCACCAGGTCTTCCTGGACTACTTTATACTGCAAAGGTTTAAACATCTCTGTTGACAGCTGCATCTTACACCAGTTCCTTTCTGCCGCCGAGTTTAATCCGGGGATCGATCAGGGGGTAGGCGAGGTCCACCAGCAAGTTGGCCAGGATTAACAATACACAGTAGAATATGGTCACACCGAGAATAACGGTATAATCGCGGTTATAAATACTGGTCACATAGTGTTTACCCAGCCCGGGCACGGCAAAGATATTTTCGACGATAAAGCTGCCCGTTAAAATCTGGGCCAGGAGGGGGCCCAGGTAGGTTATCACCGGAATAATGGCATTTTTAATGCCGTGCACCAGCAGCATGCGCAGCTGCGGCAGCCCCTTGGCCAGGGCGGTCTTCATGTAATCCTGGCTTAATACATCGAGCATGCTCGAGCGGGTGAGGCGGGCGATATAGGCGGTGGGCAGCCCGGCCAGAGCGATCGTGGGCATAATCATCTGCTGGGGTGTGCCCCACATGGCCGAAGGGAGCAGGCCCCAGCGGTAGGCCAGGAAATACATCAAAACCGTCCCGATGACAAAACTGGGCATGGCGATACCGATGGTGGTAAAAAACATGACCACATAATCAAGGGTTTTGTTCTGCTTCAGGGCGGCCAGAATACCGGCAGGCACCCCCAGCATCAGGGCCAGGGCAACCACCATGCTCCCCAGTTGAGCCGAGACCGGGAATCTTTCAGCGATGATTTCATTAACCGTCCGGCCGCGATACTTGTACGAAGGGCCCAGGTCACCCTTAGCCAGGTGCGAAAGATAATCGTAATACTGAACATGGAGCGGTTGATCAAGTTTATACCTGGCTTCAATATTGGCCTTGATCGCTTCGGGAAGGGCTTTTTCCCGCTGGAAGGGGCCGCCGGGAATAATGTGCATGAACAAAAAAGTAACCGTGACCACTACCAGTAAAGCCATTAAGGCATACAATATGCGGCGTATGATATAGTTTAGCAAAGCCCTTTGCGCCCCCTTAATTCCCATATTAAGGGGCGGGCCGCAGGTCCTGAGAATTGCCGCTCAGTCCGAACGGTCCGCCCCAGTCCATCACTGCTCGGGTTTACCGTTGACTTTATGGCGGTAAACCTTTGTTACCACCAGAATTAGAACAGCTTAGTCGACCAGGTAGGCTCCTTTGAAGTCAAGGCCGCCGGTGGTCAGGTAGACATAGCCCTTCAGCTTGGTGCTGACCATCATCGGGTTGGTGTAATAGTAAATGGGCATGATCGGCATATCACGCATCAGGATTTCTTCCTGCTCGTGCAGCAGCGGTATCCGCTCTGCCGGGTCGGAGAGGTAAATCAGCTGGCCGATGATCTCATCATAGCGGGCATCGCCCCATCCGCTGTTGTTGTTGCCTCCGCCGGTTTTGAACATGTCGAGGAAAGAGTTCGGCTCCACATAGTCACCGATCCAGCCGGCCCGGGCCACATCAAAGTCGCCCTCGTCGCGGGCGTTCAGGTAGACCCCCCACTCCTGGTTGACCAAGCTGATGCCGGTGATGCCCAGGTTCTTTTCCCACATTTCCATGATCGCTTCGGCAATAATTTTATGCTGTTCGTGGGTGTTGTACAGGATCTCAAAGGGAGGGAAGCCTTCCCCGTTTTCGTAGCCGGCTTCGGCCAGCAGGCGCTTCGCTTCTTTAATATCTTCCTCAATGAAATCGCCGCCCACTGCACGGAAGTCGGAGCCTTCTTCCACGTCGGCAATTCCCGGCGGCACATAAGCATAAGCGGGCAGCTCGCCGCCCTGGGTTACCTCTTCAACGATGGCTTTCCGGTCGATGGCCATGGCCAGCGCTTTGCGCACCCGGACATCGTCAAAGGGCTTCCTCTGGGTGTTAAAGATATAGTAGTAGGTGCCCAGGTAGGGGAAGATATGCAGCTCGTCGGGACGTTCTTCCCTCAGCCGGGGGATTTCAGCGCCGGGAACCTCATGGGTCATGTCTAATTCCCCGGTTTCAAACATGGTCAGCTCGGTATTGATATCTTCAACCATGGTAAAGACGAGGCGATCCAGCTTCACCGCATCAGCATCCCAGTAGTATTCATTGGGAACATACTCCAGGCGGCCCTGCTCCCACTTCACCGGTTTGAAGGGCCCGTTGACAATCATGGTATCGACGCTGAGGTGCCAGCCCTCGTTGTCCGCTTCCACGGTGGGCCGGTGCAGGGGATAGTAGGTGGGGAAAGCCGTTAAGTCGAGGAAATAAGGCGCACCCGATACCAGCTTTACCTTAAGGGTGTGGTCATCCACCGCTGTGACCGCCATATCGTCGGGGCTGCCCTCGCCGGTATAGGCAGCGATGGCGCCTTCAATCAGGTCAAACATGTAGCAGTAGTCAGCAGCCATCTCGGGATCTACGGCCCTCTTCCAGGCAAATTCGAAATCATGGGCCGTTAGCGGATCGCCGTTGGACCACTTGGCATCCTCACGCAGGTAGAAGGTATATTCTGTCTGATCTTCGCTGACATCCCAGTGGGTGGCAATAGCCGGCTGCGGACGATTGTTTTCGTCCAGGCGGGTCAGCCCTTCATACATCTGCAAAGTCATGTGAAATTCCGGGATACCGGTCATCAGCGCGGGGTCCAGGGTTTCAGGTTCGGTCCCCACATTGTAGGTCACTACCATTTCACCGGGCTCGGCACTTTCGCCGCCGGTTTCTTCGCCCTTGCCGCAACCGGCGACAATCATGGTTAGCGCCAGTAAAGCAGCAATCACAACCAGATACTTCTTCAACTTCATTTCCCCCTTTATTGTTTATATAAAAACCGAAACAAGAAAAATAGTTTGTCTATCCAGCACCCACCTCCCTTTTTCGTAAAAAAACTCGATACATCTTCGTATGCACCAATATAATATATTTCAACAGAAAAATTATTTTTCCTGTCGGGAGAGGGGAATAAATAAATAAAACGGCCGCCGTCAGGCCTGCGTGTTTAAAACGGCGCCTGAAGCCGCAAACACCTTCAGCTTCAGTAGGGGACCAGCCATTACTTGGGGGACTATGCAGCCAGAACTAAAGAAATCAGGGTAGGATTCTACCCTGATCACGTGGTGAAAACTTATTGGTGCCGGAGACCGGAATCGAACCGGTACGGGTATTAAAATACCCGAGGGATTTTAAGTCCCTTGCGTCTGCCTATTCCGCCACTCCGGCAAAAAAAATATGGAGGCGACACCCGGATTCGAACCGGGGATAAAGGATTTGCAGTCCTCTGCCTTACCACTTGGCTATGTCGCCTCAATAAAAAATGGAGCGGAAGACGGGATTTGAACCCGCGACCCTCGCCTTGGCAAGGCGATGCTCTACCACTGAGCCACTTCCGCGTAACAATGGTGCCGAGACCCAGAATTGAACTGGGGACACGCGGATTTTCAGTCCGCTGCTCTACCAACTGAGCTATCTCGGCGAGATAAAAATGGTGGCGGAGCTGACGGGACTCGAACCCGCGATCTCCGGCTTGACAGGCCGACATGTTAACCGACTACACCACAGCTCCGCGCTGCACTAATTAGTATACACAACGACCCTGTAAAAGTCAACATCTAAAAAAGTTGTAGCAGCTTGCCTCTTTAACAAAGATCAAACTGTACAACAGGGTGGGCGGATCAAGCAGCAACAAGAGCAAAACTTGAGCCGGCTCCCCCGGGTGACCCCTGCCCCGGCTAGTCCAGGGTCAGTGTCTTGGAGGGCTTGGCGGAATCCTGCTCCTGCTGCAGGCGGGAAAGCCGTTCTTCTTCAGCCGAACTGTAATAGATCAGGCTCTGCAGCTCCATGGTCAGATCAGCGTTAAATACATGCACATGGGAGGGCACATTTAGCTTCACCGGGGCAAAGTTCAGAATAGCCCTGACCCCGTGGCTGACAATTTCATCAACCACTTCCTGGGCGGATTCGGCGGGAACAGTGATTAAAGCTACTTTGATCTGATGCTCCTTGATGATACGGGACACCTCGGCATAATCGTAAATGGGAATCCCGCTGATGTCAGTGCCGATTAAGGCGGGATCTTTATCAAAGACAGCCTTAACAGTGACATAGGGGTTTTTGGAAGCATTATAACGCGTCAGGGCGGTGCCGAGATGCCCGGCCCCGATGACGATAATATTTGTCTTCTTATCCAGACCGATAATTTTTAAGATTTGCTCCCGCAGGTATACTGTATTATACCCGGTTCCGCGAGTGCCGAAAGCGCCGAAATAAGCCAGATCTTTGCGAATCTGTTCTGCAGTGAATCCCGATTCGTTGCTCAGTTCTTTCGAAGAGATAATTTCTACATCCCGGCGGATCAGATTGTCCAGAATACGCAGATACACGGGAAGGCGTTTGATTACTGACTTGGAAATGCTGCGGTGAGGCAATAGACGCGCCTCCTTTCCAAAGTAATGTTATGGCAACGCTATGATAATAGTTTAACATACACCGGATCAATAATCAACGTTAATGGTTTGCAATTGAAAAAATATTTAAACTAATTGTGCCGCCTCACGATCGTCTCGATCAGCCCCAGAAATAGCTCCTGTTCATCCCGACCCAATCCAGGCACAAAGGAGAGGATTTGCCCGGCCCGATCGGCATACCATAAGGCCTTTTTCACTGTATAGTCTATGCCGCCGCTTTCCCGCACGGCACCGGCCAAATGTTCCCTTTCAGCTTCACTGCTATCCCCGAAAAAAATCTGGCGCAAGGCTTCCTTTTGGGGTGAATGGTTTAAGGTATAGATCAGCGGCAGGGTCAACACCCGGTTGCGCAGGTCGCTGAGCGCCGGCTTGCCGGTACGGCCGTTCGTGGCATAATCCAGCAGGTCATCGGTCAACTGGAAGGCTACCCCCAGGTTATAGCCAAATTTGGACCAGAGCTCCTGCTCTGCGGCATCTGCGCCGCTGACCAGGCTACCGGCCTGGCAGCACCCGGCAAAGAAAGCCGCCGTTTTCTTGCCAATCCAGTTAAAATAGACTTGCTCCATGGTGTCGGGATCAAGCCTGGCATAAGCCTGGTCGATTTCACCTTCCGCCATATCCCTTACTACCCGGGAAAGCAGCTCCAGGAGGGGCCAGCTGTGATACTGCAGCAACAGTTCAAAAGCGCGGGCCAGCAGATAGTCCCCGGTAAGAATGGCGGTACGGTTATCCCAGCGCACATGCACGGTAGGCTTTCCTCTGCGTGTAGGGGAGTTGTCAATGACATCATCGTGGAGCAGCGAAGCAATATGCACCAATTCCAGGGAGGCCGCCGCATCAATAAAGCGGCTGATATCGCGATCCCGGCAGCGGGCGACGCATAAAAAAATGGCCGGGCGAATCATCTTGCCCCTGCTTTGAAGAATATAGCCGCCGGTTTCTTTGATCCGGGAACTTGCGCCGGCGACAGTCTGCTGCAGGACCGCTTTAACCTGCGCCAGCTCTGCCGCGATAATGGAAAATGGATTTTCCTGGTTCATCAGTCACCTCTTTTGCCAGGGTTGCTGATTGCTTTTCGACAGGAAAAGCAATTTTCCTCTTGCTAAAACAGCACAAAAATCAAGCCCACCCGGTGGGCTCATCTACCGCTTAAAGTTTATGCACCGTAATCAGCACCGGAGGGTGGTGAGCCTGGTTAAGATAAAAGGTATAGGCTACACGGTATTCACGGCTGTTCAGCGTCTTGCAGTAATCCAAAAGCGCCTCTTGTTCTTCTTTACCTCCGGGATGGCCGGGGTAGGCCACCACGGTAATCACGCCTCCGTTTTGCAGCAAAGTTAAAGCTTCCTTTAAAGCAGCGAGGGTGGTCCCTTTGCCCGTTACGATACGGTGGTCTCCCCCGGGCAGGTAGCCCAGGTTGAACATGACCGCGGATACCGCCTCGTTTACATAGGCAGACATCTGCTCGTGTCCAGCCTTAATTAGCTTAACCCGGTCCAGGAGATTTTCCTGCTGCAGCAGGGCAGAGGTGCGCTGCAGCGCCTCTTCCTGGATATCGAAGGCATAGACCCGGCCTCCCGGGCCGGCCAGCCGGGCCAGGAACAAGGTATCGTGGCCGTTGCCGGCGGTGGCGTCAACGGCCACCCCTCCCTCGCGCAGCGCAGTTTTAACATACAGGTGAGCCATCTCTGTTATTTTCATTAGTAATTTTCCTGTTGAATAGAGATTATGTTTACCCTGCCGTCCTCTTCAATAAAAGAGATGATCTGGCGCATGATCGAATCGGCGCCGCTGCTGTTGTGGCAAACCGCCGCCATGCCGATTTCGGAGCGCTGCCACAGATCCTGGCTGCCCACTTCAGTCACGGATACATTGAAGCGGTTGCGTATACGCTTGATCAAACTCTGTAAAACTGTCCTTTTTTGCTTGAGTGATCCCGCCTGGGGTATCTGTATCTCCAGAAGACAAATGGCCACGCGGATAGATACCACTCCCGCCTGATAATATTGATGTCGTCTAATGCAGGTGCGGCCCGCTGTCATCGGGGTCGCCGTAAAAGCTGGATTCCGTATCTGCTTCTTCAAGCAAATCTTTTATGGCTATGGTATAGGCGGCAACTTTGCTGCTGATATAGATGGGGCAGCCTATGGTCAGGGCCAGAGCCACTGCGTCGCTGGGCCGGCTGTCAATAATGAGCTGCTGCCCCCGCTCGTTATTCATATGGATTTCAGCATAGTATGTGCTTTCTTTAATATCCGAGACCACAATTTTGTGGACAGTGGCATCCAATGCCGTGCATAAAGATTTAATCAGGTCGTGGGTCATGGGTCTAGGCGGGATCTGCCCCTGCAGTTTCAAGACAATGGCCTGGGCTTCCCAAAAACCGATCCCAATGGGTAGAACTATGCTTTCATCCATATCTACCAGCAAAAGCAGCGGGTTTTGCTGGGCGTCAAGAACCACTCCCTTTACTTTGACCGCAATCATTTTCAGGCTCCTTCCTTCTTAAAGACTCCCGGCCATGGCCTGACGGATAAACGCGTCAACCGTCAATCCCTGTTCTTCCAGGCGGCGGTAGAGATGAGCCACCCTTTCCTCCAGCACAGGGTTATCCAGGTCATCCAAAGTCCGAAAGATGCCGGTGCGCCGCCCCAGGCGGAACAGCTCCCGCCGGCGCGGCGGCAAGGCCAGATACTGTTCGATGCGGGCGATCATGGCTGGGCGATCCTCGGGCAGCCTTCCGCTGACATCTTCCAGCAGGTTATAAAAATGATCGCTGACGATGGTGCTGCCTGCCGCCTCCAGGTTTTCCAGAAGCAGCTTTTCTTCCAGCAGGATCGTTTCCTCGTCCAATGGTTCGAATTGGCCCTGCCCCCACATTTGATAGAGGGGGCTGGCAGGGTGTATGGCCAGGGTGCGCAGCCGAATAAAGTCGGGTCTTATTTCATTTAATACTGCGGCGGTTTCAAGGGCATGTTTTCGCCAGTGCTCCCGTCCGCCCAGGCCCAAAAGCACATATTCGCTCAGAGAAATACCCGCTTCTTTTACTTTATGTCCCGCTTCCAGATGCTGTTCCCTGCTTGCGCCTTTCTTCATAAAACCAAGAATCGTGTTGCAGCCGCTTTCCAGGCCAACATGGATCCGGGACAGGCCGGCCTGTTTAAGCTGCACCAGCTCATCCACCGTTTTGCTTGCCAGCGAGCGGCTGCGAGCGTAGGTGGTAATGCGGCTAATGCCCGGAATCACTTGCCGCAGCAATAGCAGAACTTCACCCAGCAGTGCCGTGGGTAGCGACAGGTTGTCGCCGTCCTGCAGAAAGACCGCTCCGGCGCCCCGGTAAAGCCACAGGGCCAAAGAATAAAGCTCAGGTGCGCTTTCTCCGCACTGCACCACTATTTCCCGGGTAATGCTGCTGCAGCCTTTTTCCCGCGACAGGTTTTGCACCGCCTCAATGCCGGCGGCAATGGCGTAAATATCCTGCTTAATCTCCTCCAGGCTGCGGCGGCTGTATTTTTGCCCCTTATACACCGGGCAAAAGAGACAGCGATTCCAGGGGCAGTTGCGCGTCAGGCGCAGCAGCAGGCTAAAGGCTTCGCTGGGCGGCCGGATCGGGCCCTGTTCATAGCTCAGCGGCATCACCGATCATTCCA
>JAKOVL010000147.1 GCA_029782095.1 Bacillota bacterium
TGCCATGTTGTCCTGCCGTAGGATTAAAGTTTATGGCGGAAACTCTCTGCAAGAGGGGAAGGTTATAGTTATTCGATGCGAAGGGGTCGGGGCCGGCCCGGTATGCCTGAAACAGTGGCGGCGATTATGGGCGCCGGACCGGTCTACCCCTAACCGGGCGTAGGCCGGGCTCTGGTCAGCCCTCCCATCGCCGGCTCAGTAGAGCAAGCCGGAATTTTGTTGTAGAATGGTAGTGACAGCATGGTAGGGCCTGGAGAGATCGGGAAAGGGGGCGTTGGACATGGTGCGGGGCATCGTGGCCCTGATCGGCTCAGGCGAGCTCTCCGGAACCATGGTTGAGACCTACAAGGCGCTATTTGCGCGCTGCGGGGCCCGGGGAAAAGCCTTTTTTCTGGATACGCCGGCAGGTTTTCAGGAAAATGCCGATCTTATCGCCCGCCGGGCGGTAGAATTTTTCCGGCGCCAGGTCGGCCACAGCATGGAAATCGCCTCATTCAAGTCAGTGGAAGCCGTGTCTCCGGCTGAAGCGGCAGCCGTATTTGGCCTGCTTGGCCAGGCGGATTTTCTGCTCATGGGGCCCGGCAGTCCAACCTATGCTGTCCGCCAGTTAAGCGAAACGCCGCTGCCCGCCCTGTGCAGCGCCATGGTCGCCAGGGGCGGCTGCCTTGTTGCGGCGAGCGCCGCGGCGCTTACCACCGGTAGCTACACTCTTCCGGTCTATGAAATATACAAGGTGGGCGAACCGCTGCACTGGGTTAAGGGGCTTAATATTTTCGGGCAACTGGGCCTGGACCTGGTGGTCATCCCCCACTGGAACAATGCCGAAGGGGGCAACCATGATACCCGCTTTTGTTATATGGGTGAAAAACGTTTCCGCGCCCTGGAAGCCTTGCTGCCCCCGGGCACGACCATCCTCGGCCTGGATGAACATACAGCCTGTCTCCTCGATTTTGATTCCGGCGAGGCTGTCGTGGCGGGAATCGGCCGGGTGACGATCAGGCGTGATGGAAGGGAGCAGTCTTTTGCGCGCGGTGAACGCTTTACTTTCCAGCAGCTGCTTGGCGGTTTGGGCGGCCCGGCCGGCGCCGGGAACGGCGTTGCTGCGGAGCCCTTGGAAACTGTTACTGCAGCGGAGACACCGTTTTGGGGCCGGATGCACGACCTGGAAAAAAGTTTTTACCGCTCCCTGGAACAAAATGACCGGGCGGCTCTAACGGCGTTGCTGCTTGAAACGGACAGGCTACTCTGGCAGGCTCAAATGGATCTGGAAAACCCGGAGTTTATTTCGCAGGGCCGGGAGATATTCCGCGAAATGATCGTCCTGGCCGGTACTGGGGCCAACCGGAATGCTGAAGTGATAACCCCCAGGCTAAAACAACTGATTGACAGCCTGGTTGCGCTTCGCGAAAACTACCGCCGTGTCAAAAAGTGGCCTGAAGCCGACGCACTCCGGGAGCTTCTGCAAGAAGCCGGGTTTGTATTGGAAGACACCCTCGAAGGGCCGCGCTGGCGCCTTGAGGCATGACCGGGCCCGGTTCAACCCTTTGGGGCAGTCACTCCATATCACCCCCACAAGGGTGATTTTTTCATTTCACCTTGTAGAGGGTTAAAACATGGGGTCAGGCTTTGACTTACCCATTTTGTGACATATGCCTTAATCATGATTTAATTTGGGCGTCCCACCGGTTAACCAGATAAGCGGTAAAGAGGCCAAAGATTAGATTCTCTACAGCTTGGGACAGGTTTGTGGCCAGGTCAAAGGGGACAATCTGGGCGGCGCCGAAAATGTACATGATGCCGTAGATGCCAACAAACATAACGATAAACGAAACCAGCGGCCCCTTCAGCCACCAGAAATCACGCCCGGTGTAAGTCAACAGGTAGGTGATTAATATGCCCAGTAGAATGCCGAAGCCCAGCCAGATCATACCCCCAAAGATGAGGCCGTATAAGCTGTCCGTTAGTCCAGGGAAGAGGTAGATGCTGCTTGATATTTGAAAAGAGTAGAATTTGGCGAATCCTATCTGGACAGAAATAAAGTTTAAAACCAGGCTGGGGATGGTGCCGGTAATTCCGGCCAGCGTTCCCAAGGCGATGCGGTCCCGGATAGCGAACATGTTGCACATCCTTTTTTTCTAGTTATAGTCCCTCGCAAAAATTAATTCTATACATTAAAAGACTGGGGCCAACATGGCGGGACGGAAGGGCCGGCGCTCCCGGCTGCATCGCTGGCAGTGGGGGAGCCAACTGGAGGGCACGGTTTAAATGAAGCTTCAGTTTGGATTATAATAGAAGAAGCAGGCCCTGGAAAAGCCTGTGCAGTGGGGCAGGGTGAGAGCCGGATCTCTTATATCTTTAGCGTTGCTGCCGGCTTGCAGCTTGCCGGTTGAATTAGCTTGCTACCACCTGAGTAAAGGAGATCTAAGGATGAGATACCGCGAATTCAAACTGGAGCGTTATTTTGCCCGCTACGAGTTCAGCGTCCGCCACCTGCTCAGCCCGTCGGACTGTGAAAGCCTCTCCATGCAGGAGCTTTTGGAGCTGGCCGACGCGGAATGCCTGGAACTGTGGCATAATCTAAAACTGGGCTATACCGAGTCACCAGGTCATCCGCTGCTGCGCCAGGAGGCCGCCCGGTTTTACGAAAAGCTTTCAGCGGGGGACATCCTCGTCACCAACCCCGAAGAAGGAATTTTTATGGCCATGCAGTCGCTGCTGCAGGAGGGTGACGAGGTGATCGTCCTGGAGCCAGCCTACCAGTCGCTGCAAGAAATTCCCCGGGCCCTCGGCTGCCGGGTGGTGGGCTGGCCATTGACCGTGCGGCAGGGGAGCTGGGAGCTGGACCTAAATTTCCTCGTCGAGGCGCTAACGCCCCGCACCAGGATGGTTATCGTCAACTTTCCCCATAACCCCACCGGCTACCTGCCGGATCAAGAGACATTCCGGAAGCTGCTGGCCCTGGTGGAAGAACGGAATATTTACCTTTTTTCCGATGAAATATACCGCCTCCTGGAGCACGACCCGGAGCGGCGTCTGCCCGCGGCCGCCGACTGCTATGACCGGGCCATCTCCCTGGGCGGCCTTTCCAAATCCTTCGGCTTGCCGGGACTGAGAATCGGGTGGCTGGCCACCCGGGACAAAGAGGCCCTGGGTAAATTTGCCGTGATGAAAGATTATACTTCCATCTGCAGCAGTGCCCCCAGCGAAATCCTGGCCATTATCGCCCTGCGGAACAAGGAGAAAATTAGCAGGGCTAAACTGGCCCTGGTGCTGGAAAACCTGCGGCTGGCCCGGGATTTTTTCAGCAGCCGCCCGCGGCTGTTCCAGTGGCTCGAGCCCCGGGCCGGTTCCACCGCTTTTCCGCGGCTGGTGACCGATCAGCCGGTGGATCAGTTCTGCCGGGAGCTGGTGGAGCAGAAGAACGTGATGCTGCTTCCCGGGGATGTGTTTGATTTCCCGGGCAATCATTTCCGGGTGGGCCTGGGACGGAAAAATTTCAGCGAAGGGCTGGCCCTGCTGGAACAGTTTATTGGCGGTTGAGGAAAAAGTATCGTTGCTATCTGCAGCGCCGCCCGGCCGCCGGAGCAGGGAGAAGATGAAGGGGCCGGGATTCGCCAGTTCCCTCTCCCCTGGTGGGAGAGGGTTAGGGAGAGGGGG
>JAKOVL010000159.1 GCA_029782095.1 Bacillota bacterium
CTGGATACCCTTTATCCTGTTCGGAAGGTTAAATAGGAACGTCCCGTTTCAATTCCTCATAGGTAGGCTGGATACGAAGTATTAAAACAGAAACCAGCTGAAAAGTATTAGTTTCAATTCCTCATAGGTAGGCTGGATACGAGGAGTTGGTATAAAATTATTAGGTTTGGAAGTAGTTTCAATTCCTCATAGGTAGGCTGGATACACAAATGGATGAGTGGCAGCTACGTTGGGAGCAAAAAAGTTTCAATTCCTCATAGGTAGGCTGGATACCCGTTAAGTGCCTGAGATACAAGCGTCTGTTAAATAGTGGTATGTCAAAATACTTTCATGTGCAAGGGACATTTATTACGTCACCTAAACGTACAAAGTGTTATCTGCCAAGGGTTTTAGGTTCCTGCCTGCTATATTTTAGAGTGTCGTCGATCCCCAGGGGTTTTTGCACTACCGGAGGTCGACGACATATGCTTTGCCAGGATTTTTTAATACTAAGAACACTATTGACAATTTCTGCATTGAAATATATTTCCCTGCTTTGGAGCAGGATGGTTATTATAAGATGCAAGAATGATTGTTATAACTTACTCTGCAGGCGGAAAACCGACCCATTAATCAACAAGTGAAAACTTATGAACGATATAAATACTGCCTGTAGATTATATAGCTCATTAAAACACGTACATATTATGGTCATCAATGCGGTTAAACCCGGTTTCCAAGTCGTAAAAGTGTTCCAGCATATCCCCAGGTATATACATGGGAGTAGTAGTTTCATCCAGGCGACCGGCCAGCAGTTGGGCGGGAACAGAAAGCAGATAGCTTGAGAAGTCTTTCTTAATAGATAGGAAAGCTCGCTGGCGCTTCCAGAAATCTTTCTCGTTTACCACAGTGTTTTGGTAAAATTGCCAGACCTCAGCTGCGGTATCGTCAAGTTCAACGAAGACATTGACATAATGAGGTTGGTTTTTAATCAGGGCAAAGTTGGCTACGCCGAGCAACTCTGAATCGTGGTCGCGGGGAGAGAAGCGCCAGTATTGCATCGCCTCCAAAAGCGCTTTGCTTACTGCAGCCGATTTAGCCTGCCGGATCTCTTCAAAGTAGTTTGCAACGGTTTCGTAAAAATCCTTTTCATAAAGGAGTGTTTTTTCACCAAAGATTTTCTTTGCTGCGTGGGTGTGTATTTTACCGTAAACATACTGTGCCAGCGTAGCTTCACCCTTTTCCCTGCGGTCCACCAGTTGCCAAACCTGTACAAGGCCGCGGTCGCGTGAAAAATGTCTGTTGCAACGTCCGGCTGCCTGCACCACCGCGTCGACTGGACCGAGATCGCGCCACACCTCGTCGAAGTCGAGGTCCACTCCGGCTTCGACCACTTGGGTAGACACAAGAACCGGCTTCTCCCCGCGTTGAAGCAAATCTCGCAGCTGTTGAAGGCGAGCAGCCCGCTGCAGTGGAGTAATGTTTGTTGAAAGATAATAGAGCTTGCTTAAGCCCAACTTTTCTTTAAGCAATTTATAAAAAACAATGGAACTCTTAATCGTGTTTAAAATGACTAGGTAAGAGCGATGGGGTTGGTAGCTTCTTATAAAAGCTTCGGCCAACTCTTCTACGGTGAGCGGCTTCGGGTTTGCCGTGACCATGACCCTGTTTAGGATGGCAAAGCGCTCTCGCAGTTGCGGTTCTGGGCCGGCCAGCTCCAGGGCCTCTCCTTTTTCAAACCATTCCGGGCGGGTGGCTGTCATCAGCAAAACACGGGCTCCCAGATGGTTGCATGCACCTCGCAGTGCATTTTCTACCAGGGGCCAGTATTCCACGGGAATGTTCTGGACTTCGTCGAGAATCAGGATGGCGTTCTGCAGGCGGTGAAATTTTTTAAGCATGCGGTTTTCACTTCCGATAAGGGTGTGTAGCAGCTGCACAAAGGTGGTGATAATGATTTCGCTCTGCCAGCTTTCAATGAGAAGAAGAGCCCGGTCCAGGGAGAGGGTTTCTTCTTCATCGCCCGGCCGGTAGTAAGTGGTTTCGGCAAGGTGGTGGTGTTTGAGCAGCCAGGCGGAGAGAATGGGGGGATCGCTCTTATCGGCCCTGCTGCCGGCTTGCAGGACTTTCTTCGCCACGCGAAAGGTCTGATCCACAATGCTGGTAAAGGGGAGCGCGTAGATGATGCGCGGTTTTTCGTTGACCGAACTGCCCATCCTTTCCCTTAAGATAAAGGCGGCGGCCAGGCCGGCCAGGGTCTTGCCGCTCCCAGTGGGCGCGGTGATTGTAAAGAGCTTTTGGGATAGCGGAGCTTTTTCAATGGTTCGGCAGACGGTATCGTACAGATCTTCACGAAGTCGGTCTACAGCATTGCGCGGAGGACCAAATTGTTTATCCCGGTATGTTTGAACCGGGTGCAGGGGCAAAACAGCCCTTTCCGTGTCTTTGAGCCGAGCGGAATGGATCTTGTCGGCGTCAATGAGTGCTGAAAAAAGAGCAAGCAGGTCAAAGTACTCTTGCAGGGAGAAGGAGTAATTTGTGGCCCTGATTTGCTGCCTGCGATGACGGTAGAGGCGGCCGTAAGGATGAATCCAGTTGTCAAAGAAGCGCTCCAGCAGTTCAAGCCAATCACTACCTATCCAAGCCGGCACCGGTCTATTGTTCTGTTCAAGCAGCTTGGCAGTATGGCGAGCTGCCACCTTTAAGGAGCAAGCTACTGCTTCTGCTTCCTGTCGCAGCGCCTCGATTTGCCTTTGCGTTATTTTCAGCCGTTCGCTGTGGGCCGGTTCCAGGTGGTCCCAGGAGGGGCCGCTTAATTCACGGGGCGGCAGCAGTATTTCCTCGGGATCGGCCAGGTGGCGGTGATGTTGGCAGATGGCTATAAAGAGGGCCAGGGAGAGGAAGGGGGCTAGGCCAACTTCTTCGGCAAGGTGGGCGGCCCAGAGCGCCGATATGAAAGCGTGCTGCTTCTCTGGGCCGCCGCGCCCTGTACGCAGGTAGCGCTGAAAGAAGGGGGTATGCTTGCCGAAGTCGTGGGCCAGCCCAGCAAGAAGGACCGCTTCTGTCAACTCATCGCGACGCGGGTTGATTTCCAGGCGCGCCGCTGCGCCTGCGGCGGTTTCAGCCAGGTGCGCACTGAGCAAAAAATAGCGCTTCCCTTCCCTGTGGGCATAGTAGGGCATGTGTTATTCCTCCATGAAGGCAACTGTATCTTTTTCCGCGCCGCCGAACTCAAATTGATAGGCTTCTGTGCGCAGGCGAACGGTTAAAGGTTCCCCCTCGGTATAGAGCAGCGTGGCCGGTGGGCACAGGGTTCGCCCTTCACCGAAGGAATGGGGAGCCCGTTCGCGAAAGATGCGCCCTGGGGCATTGCCATTTAGCACCAGCTTCTCTAGCAGGGCAATGTTTAAAACAGAAGTTAGTTCAACCGGCGTGCCCCGGGGCAGCTGCTGGTACTCGCCTCTCTTAAAAAGACCGCGAAACTCAAACATGGCCGGGCACTCAGTCAGGCCCAGGTAAAGGGGGTAGTAGCTGCGTCTTTCCCGCAGGCGCTGCACCGTCTCCGCCAGCAACTCTCCGTCGGGGTGGCTAAAGAAGACACGAAAGCGCAGCCGGGGATGAGCTGCTTCGGGCATCAGCAGCTCCAGCGGAACCTGGGTGCCAGGAACCAAGCCGCCCCTCTTTATCACCCCCAGGTCTTCCTTTTTGGTGCGGGTATAGTTGACTGTCTGCATCAGCCGCCTCCCCGGAACCTTGACCGCGACGCCGAATCGGCCGCGGTCGAGAATCCCGTAGTACGAATCGCGCTCCATCCCCAGGATCGCGGCGACGATACCCATGAGGACGGTTCGCGGCGGAAAACCGTAAGTAAGGGAGGAGGAATTGGTGTAGTATTTGCGAAAATGCGCCATGGGGCCGGTTAAATCGAACACGGCCACAGCTTCAATTTCTGCCAAGGTGATCATTCTCCTTCCCAGGTGCGGACCCGCTCTTTGCCGACCTGCTCGGCCAGCCAGTCCGCCAGGGTGATGGCTTCTCCGGCAGCAGTGGTTTTCAAGGCCGGATCTTGCCAGACCAGGACATAATCCAGGCGGTCTTTTACTTGCTCCAGATGTCCGGAGAGGCCGCCAAGCTCGATGCTGTAATCGCCGATTTCCCGCAAGCCCACCGTTTCGCTTAACTGCAGGTCTTCGCGCAGGTCGCCCATGAAGGTGTCGGCATCGCTAAAGACGAAGCGGGCATAAAGGCGCGGGTACTGCCCGATCTTGGAGCGGGTGGCCAGCAGGGGGATGGCGCGGATCATTGCCTCGTCCATCAGGGCGAGATCTTCTTCACTGGTGGTGCTTTGGATCCGGTTGCCGCAGCGCTCAAGCATGCTTTGGGCCCGCCGGGCGCTGACGACGCCATGGAATGCGATCAGGGCATAGTAGAGGCGGTAGTCCTTGCCGAAAGTGCCCTGGCCGGCTTCTTCCCGCGCGGCGAATTGCGAGGAAATGGTCGAAGAATCCACGGGCTGCACCCTGTTCAACGAGTAGCCCCAGGTGAATTGCACGGGACCGGTAAGGTTAACCGCCTCGCCGCCGCCGCGGCGCTCGCCCTTGATGGGCATGGTCGCGCCAAAGAGGCGCGCGTCGATCAGCTTTTCTAGGAGTTCGGGGAGATCGTCCCCACTGACTTTTTCTTTGCCCAGCACTTCCTGGATCCTTCCCATGGCCTGGACTATGCCTGCCGACTTGGTCACGTAGATGGTGTGGCCTTTCTCCTCGAGGTAGTCGCGCAGGTAGCGCTTCAGGCGAACGTCGGAGACAAGGCAGCGCTCCCGGTCGTAGTCCATGCGGGGGCGGTTCTCATCGTCGGGGTCCCCGTTGGGATTGCACATTTTGGCATCATAGAGAAAAAGAATCTCGCTGTTTTTCTCAATTACACTCATCTTGTCAGGCCTCCTTTAAATTTGGGGTTATTCTGCCTCTTCAATATCCGCGCCCTCTTCAGCGGCAGCGGCTTCATTTTGTTTCTCTATACCAGCCTGGTAGGCGGCCCGCGTGGCCCAGGCGTAGCCGGAGAGGATGTAGAAAACATTCTCCTCCGGCGAGAGCGGCCAGTTGGCCGCATGGGCGTCGAGAAGCTCTTTTGCGGCGGCGTAAATTCTTTCATTATAGCTGAAGATGCGGTGTTGGCGCAACTGATCCACCAACAGATTGCTCAGGCGAATCACCCGGGGCCAGTTCATCCCGCTGTAGTTGACCTTGTCCAAAACCGGCTTATGCTCGTAACCGCTAAGCCTCTGGGAACGGCCGACCTGGTGCAGCAGATAGCCCAGCAGGAAGAGGGCGGTATGCGGTTCGCCGTAGCCCATCTCCTGAAGATAGCGCTGCATCTCTTCTTTGAGATATTCGCGGCCGCGCATCGTGTCGGCAGCAGTGCTCATAAGACTACCTCCTTTCAGCAGCTTTACTCTCTGCAGGAAAGTCAAGAAAAGGTTGGCCTGCAAGAGGCGGCGGGCCATATTCAGCTCCTCGTAGCCCTTTTCCGGCTGCGGGACGCTGGTTCCCGTAAAATTGCCGGTGAGGTATATGGCCGCCAGGTCGATGAATTCGCCGATAAGCGAGCTATACGAGATCGGCCGGCGAGCTAAAAGGGACTGGTAGATGTGCAGCAGCTTCTTGTATTCTTCCCGCTGTCCGCTGCGCAGCGGGATTAGCCGATAAATTGCCGTTAAATCGAGATGCCAGCGGTCCCTGCCGAGGAGCTCCGCGGCGCGATTGGCGAGCCCGTGGGCCTCTTTCATAAGATGGCTGATCCAGCTGGGAGCCACGTCGCGCACCAGGGCATGAATGCGCAGTTCGCTCTGGTTTTTCTGGTAGAAGAGAAAATTAAGCAGGGCCATATTTTCTTCTGGTAGTTCGTCAAGGTAATCGGCCAGATCGTCTTCCAGCCCGCCAGTCCCCCCTAATTTCTGAAGCCAGGCGGCCATGTCCAGCATCCCGTCGACCCGATCACGAAAGTGCTGAGACCAAAACTTTAAGTCAGCGCTCTGCAGGGGGACTTCCGTTAAAAAGGACGGCAGCACCATAAACCGCAGCGGGCCGACCCTAAAGGACATCCGTTGGGGCAGAAACTTCTCCGCCAGGAGCAGCCCGCGGTAGCATTCGCTGCAGGCGGTGAAGTTGCGGGAGAAATCGTTCAAGCCTGAGGCGAAGCCCAGCTTGTCGTTAATGTAGTACTTAAGGAAGTCGAGGGTGGCAAAATTGTCGGTGACCGGCCGCCCGATGGCGCCGCAGATGGTGCAAACCGTGCCGGCTTCACCGCTGCCTTTGTCTCGGGCTTTCTTTCCCAAGTAAGGCGGCTCCTTGCTGTGCAGAATGGCCTGGTCGTAGGTCTGGTCAAAGACCAGCGGGCGCCCATTGTAGGCCAGCGTCCACAGAGCCACCTGCGAGGCCTTTAACTCCAGGTCGGCCAGCAGCTTTTTTTTCAAGGCCGCTGCAACATCGGCCACGACATTTTTGGCATTGCCATTCCTGCTTTTCCAACTCTCCTCCATAAAGCCTGCTTCGGCGAGATTTAACTTTTCCACGTCCAGAACAGGGGTGTTGTCCGGCAGGCGGCGATAGAAGCTTTCCAGGAGCCATAAAAGCTCACTGTATAAGGAGCTTTGCCCAAGATCAGCCTCTTTCAGCTGGGCCAGAAGGTTGTCCACGTTTGCGCCTACCAGGTATTCGAGCCTATCCGTGGTCAAGTACGTTTGGGGGCGGTTGCCGACTACATTGCCGACCCAGCGATAGCGGGTGCAGGTGTCGTCGTCAATCTCGATGGGCTTTGCAGCCAGCTGCGGCTTACCCGCATCATCGCGCAGATCAAGCTGGACCAGGCAGACCATCTCATCCCGCGGCCGGCGGGCGGGCATTGTCAGAATGGCCAGGGGATCCTCTTCCATGGAGAGGGCCTTGCCATACGTGGCAATGGCTTCCAGCATTTTTCCACCTCCTTTTAGTCGTTAGTGATGAAGCGCAATGATTATCATGCTGCTATGTTACTGGAGAAATTAGTTGAGAAACAGGTTATGGCATACTCTTTTATTTAGGATTGAAATACTATTATAGAAAAAACAGTTATCAAGAGGTAACAATTTAAACCTTCCTATTCACCAAATTCGTTTAAATTATTTCAGTTTAGTATTGAGAAAGCTTCGATGAGTAGAAATAATAGAGCGGTAGATGATATCTCAGATTCTTTGATAGTCAGGATTTTTTGCTTGCTTCTTAAGAATATCGCCAATTGAAGGAAGTTCTTTACCTGTAACCACGACAATTTCACGTTGCTTAGCTTGATCTAAAAAACTTTTTGCTGTGGAAAGATCATTAGGAAGTAACCTGTCAGTTGCAAACACACGTGTGCAAAAGCGGCCACCGATAAGATTACTAATCGCACTGAGTTCATCTAAATGTCTTGTTTCAAAGGAATTCTTACCAGTTTTACAGGAACAATGAATTAATTGTGCACGATAAATACAGGCTAGGTCAATTTCTTTTTTGGCTCCTTCCATCGGTATTTCCAAACTTACAGCAAAATCATCGAAAAATGGTTCTTGAGTTTGCTCTTGCAGC
>JAKOVL010000165.1 GCA_029782095.1 Bacillota bacterium
ATGTGCGCGCCGGGAGCGGTGATCAGGTTATGGCCCATTCTCGAAAAAGCGGCTGAGAGTAAAAAAATAGCTTACCAAAAGAAATATAACATTGTGGAGAGAGGAGAGAATAAAAATGCCTAAGACGAGAAGGGGTTGGATAGCTGCCCTGGCCATCATTACCGGTATAGGGCTGCTTCTTTTCTGGATTGGCTTTTTTACCTTTGGGCTGGCGCCGGAAAATCCGCCGCCGGGGTATTTCGAATACGAGCATTCCTTTCCTCTACCGGACATTATTCTCGCCATTGCCCTCATTGCCGCCGGCGTCCTCATGCTCAGGGGGAAGCATCTCGGGATGCAGATAGCGCACGTGTGCGCGGGCGCCCTAATTTTTCTGGGCCTGCTGGATTTCAGCTTTAATCTTCAAAATGGAATTTATGCGCTTTCCCCGGCGGACCTGCTGCTTAACGCTTTCATTAATTTCTGGTGCGTATTTTTTGGTGCGATCCTTGCCGTTAAGTGCAGTGCGTCAAACCGGCCCGGGTTTGACTGTTAGCCGGGCTTTTCATAAAGTCTAGAGCAGATGAAGAAAAAGGGCCGTCCCGGTTTGCTTTGGGGACAGCCCTTTCCCTCCATTTCTAACTTCCCATCCGTTAGTCGGATTATGGTTTAAAGGATAAGAGTGCCGGTTTAACAGCTTGCCTAAAAAAAGGTGTTGAAAAAGCGGTTGATAATCTCCGCCCCGCCGATGATTGTGCCGGCCGTGCTGCCCAGGTTGACCAGGGCCACAACCAGCAGGATGCGCGTTACCTTGTTGCGCCAGAATCCTTTGACCGATTGAACATCGTCAGCCAGGTTTTCAAAGTCCCCGATATTCGGTTTCCTGAGCAGGGCTTCAACCAGCCCGGCGAACCAGCCGGCTGCCAGCAGGGGACTGAGCGAACTGATTGGGGCCACCAGGAACGCGGTTAACAGGGAGAGGGGATGGGCCAGCGCCGCCAGTGCGCCCACTGCCCCCAGGGAACCGTTCCAGAGCACCCAGGCCATGATTTGCTCGGTTCCAGCAGCCCTGTCGGCGGAAAAAGTTAAAGCGATTAAAACAATGATCAGCAGGGGGATGCTCCAGGCGATCACTTTTGTGTATTGTGGCGCCGGTGTAACTCGGGATAGGGCTTCCAGGTCGTGGTCCCGGGAGAGTACGTTTTTGATGCCCGGGATGTGGCCGGCGCCCAGCACGGCCACCACCTTGTTGCCGGGAGCGCTTTTAATTTTTTGGGCCAGGTACTTGTCCCTTTCGTCAATAAGGATTGATTTCAGCCGGGGCAGGGAGCGCGACAGCTCCTCCAGGGCGGCGCTGAGCATATCCTTGTTTTTCAACTCTTCCAGCATTTCTTCACTGAGCTCTTCCTCGTAAAATATGCTGAGAAAAAGTTGAAAAAATAATTTAATCTTGTCCCAGAAGCTGATATTGCGCCACAGCCTCAGCATGGTCACCTGGATGTCCCGGTCAGCCAGGCATAAAGCGGCGCCTGTTTCTTCGGCCGATTTAATGCCCTGGATCATCTCCTGGCCCGGCTCGATGCCAAATTTTTTGGCCAGCCTCTTCTGGTATGATGACAGGACCAGGTTGGCCAGCAGCAGCATCGCTTTGCGCTCCCGGATAATCTTGACAATATCGGTTTTGCGCCAGCGATCGGTATCAGTGATGGCCTGGTAGCGGGCCTGGCAGAGCTCTACGCAGACAGTGTCGGGCTTTTCGGCTTCAATAATTTCTTTAACCTCGGCAGCGCTTTTCCTGGAAACATGGGCGGTGCCGATTAAAATCAGGCTGCGGCCATTCAGGTCAATGCGGTGTACATTTTCCCCTGCCAACAGATCACATCCCGAATTTTTTTCTCAAATATCATACCACATTTCCGGCTGTTTGGCCTTAGTTATATACTGTTGTTGTCAACAACCTGTTTATGGGGAACAATTTCTGCTTAGTTTGCCTGGCTACTCCCGCGTACTTTAACCGGCAAACCCGCCTTGTGCCATGGTGATGGATGTTAAATTTTCCGAAAAATAAAAGGATACGGCGATGCGAACCAAGAATTATGTTTTTACTTAATCCGCTGCCTGGAACAGGCCTTTCCGCCTGTTCATGCGGACTAAGCGGGAAAATTGTTCACGGCTACAGTTTGCTTTATTGCCGTAAAGGAAGGAGCAAGGCTTAAAGCCGGTGTCTTCTGCAAACCCAGCCAGAGAGAAGCCGGATTGCTTCGCTTCGGCCCGCCATAGCCGAAAGAATACTGGAAAGTTTATTATTTGTAAAGGAGGTCCGGCTTGCATGCAGGAAACGCATGAGCTTAGAATCGGGAAGAAGGCCTTTATTACCACGGCTGCGATTACCCTCAGTCTGATGATCCTATCGGGAATTCTGACCCGGATCATCCCTTCGGGCAGCTATGAACGTTATACCGCGGACGGCATCACCGTGATCAAACCCCATACTTTTCAGTATGTAGAGAAAGTGCCTTTGCCCGTGTTACGCTGGTTTACCGCGCCGCTGGAAGTGCTTTTTTCCGAAAATGCCCCCATTATTATGGTCCTGGTTATGTTAATTGTTTTCATCGGCGGCGGCTATGCTATCTTAAACCGGGTCGGGGTTTTTAAGGAGATTATTACCAGGGTGGTGCGGCGCTTTGGCGCCAGGCGCTACCTTCTGGTTTGCGTGGTTGCCCTGGTATTCATGTTTTTTGGCTCTTTTTTGGGCATGTTCGAGGAGATTGTTCCCTTAGTTCCCGTGGTGGTTCTTTTATCGTACACCATGGGCTGGGACGCGCTGCTGGGGCTGGGCATGAGCTTGCTTTCCACATGTTTCGGTTTCTCCGTGGCGGTATCGAACCCTTATACCGTGGGTATAGCCCAGCGGCTGGCCGGGCTGCCTGTCTTTTCCGGGCTGCCCTTCAGGCTGTTAATCTTTGCCGTCCTTTATGCCCTGCTCTCTCTCTTTCTGGTAAGCTACGCCAGGCGCCTGGATGGCGATCCCCGCCGCTCCCTGGTCTTCGAGGAAGACCGGGAGATGCGCGAGAAGCATGCACCAGGCTCTTCCACGCCGGCGGGAAGCGGACCGGCTGGGGCAGAGACCGTAAAAGTAAGGCGGGCCACCGCCTGGTTTCTGGGCTGCGTTGGAGCCATCCTGGCGGTAATTGTGACCGCCTCCCTGGTGGAAGATTTTTCCGACTTCTCCATGCCGGCCATAGCCTTGATTTACCTGGTTGCCGGTATCGGCGCCGGATGGCGCGGCGGGCTCACCTTCCGGGAGATTGTCTCTACTTTCATTAAAGGGGTCTCCGGGATTGCCCCGGGCATTGTGCTCATTCTGATGGCCATGAGCGTCAACTATATCATTAGCCGGGGCGGTATCATGGACACCATCATCTTTCGTGCTTCCTCACTAATCTCCGATGAAATACCGATCATATCTTCTTATATTATTTACGGCCTGGTGCTTGTCCTTAACTTTTTTATTGGCTCAGCTTCAGCCAAGGCGATGCTGCTTATCCCCATCATTACCCCATTGGCCGATTTGATCGGGCTAACCCGCCAGACCATGGTGCAAGCTTTCTGCTTTGGGGATGGTTTTTCCAACGTGCTCTTCCCCACCAACCCCGTTTTGCTGATTTCTTTAGGATTGACTACGGTTAGCTATGTTAAGTGGTTCAGATGGATCATCGTGCTGCAGCTGCTGGTGCTGCTGGTAACAGCGCTGTTTCTGGCGGCGGCGGTGCTCACCGGTTACGGGCCGTTTTGAAGGAATTTGTATGCTAAATAAAGAATATTTACAGCAAAAGGAGGCGGTGTAAACCATGGAAGCAAGGCTTATGCCGGGTGCGGAGCCCTTTTTCTTTGAGGGCGGAGAGCGGGGATGTTTGCTGGTGCACGGGTTTACCGGAAATCCATCCAGTATGCGGCCCATGGGTGAATACCTGGCCGCTCAAGGAATTACGGCTCACGGGCCGCGGCTGAAAGGACACGGCACCACCGTGGAGGATATGGCCGCCTGCTCCTACCAGGACTGGCTGGATTCGGCTGAAGCCGGACTGCAGGAGCTCTCTTCCCGGTGCAGCACAGTATATGTGGCCGGGCTGTCCATGGGCGGAACCATTGCCCTTTACCTGGCGTACCGCTACCCGGAGCAGGTGAAAGGGGTAATCCCGATTTGCGCCCCGGTGATGTTTACAGATTTCAAGTATAAACTGGTGCCGCTGCTGAAATATTTGATCAAAACTGTGCCCGGAGTGGGCAGCGATATCAAGGATCCGGCGGTAAAAGAATCGTCATATGATAAAGTGCCGGTGCGCTCTGTGCCGGAATTGCTGCATATTTGCAAGATGGTCAAAGAGGTGCTGCCGCAGATCAAGCAGCCGGCCCTCATCTTCGGGGCGCGGGAAGACCACGTGGTCCCGCCGGTTAATCCACCTTACATATTTGAGCATATCGGTTCAGAGCAAAAAGAGTTGATCTGGCTGGAAAATTCCTACCATGTGGCAACCCTGGATTATGACAAAGAAATTGTTTTTGAGCGGACGGCGGCATTGATCAAGGGGGAGCTGATACTTTAAACAGCTTTGCCGGTTAAAGGGCAAGGGGAGGTAAGCGATGAGCAGGTACATTTTATCAATCGACCAGGGCACTACCGGAACAACGGCCATTTTGTGGGATGAAGAGGGCCTGGCCCGGGGAAAGGCAAACCGGGAGCACAGGCAGATTTATCCCCGGCCGGGGTGGGTGGAGCACGATGCGGAAGAAATATGGCAGGCCGTGCTGCAGGCGGTGCAAGATGTCTTGCAGGAATCGGGGATTCCTTTATCCAGCGTGGCCGCCGTGGGCATCACCAACCAGCGCGAAACGGTGGTCTTCTGGGACCGGGAAAGCGGCCGCCCCCTGGCCAATGCCATTGTGTGGCAGTGCCGCCGCACGGCGCCCATCTGCCGCGAACTAAAAGAGGCCGGCTACGAAGCGACTTTTAAAGAAAAGACAGGCCTGCTGCTGGATCCATATTTTTCCGGAACCAAAATCCGCTGGGCCCTGGACAACCTGCCGCAAGTGCGGGAAGCGGCCCGCGCGGGCCGGCTGGCCTGCGGCACCATTGACAGCTACCTGCTATTCCGCCTCACGGGCGGAAAGGTCCACGCCACCGATTACTCCAACGCGTCTCGCACCCTGTTGTTTAATATCCATACCCTGCAGTGGGATTCTGAGCTTTTGCAGATATTGCAGGTGCCCCGGGATATTCTGCCGCAGGCATGTCCCAGCAGCGGCATCTTCGGCGAGACGGATCCGGCGGTTTTCCATGGAGCTCGCCTGCCGGTGGGCGGAATCGCCGGCGACCAGCAGGCCTCCCTTTTCGGCCAGGCCTGCTTCCGCCCGGGAATGACGAAAAACACCTATGGCACCGGCAGTTTCCTGTTAATGAATACCGGCAAGAACGCGGTTCTCTCCCAAAACGGCCTTTTAACCACCGTGGCCTGGGGTGTGGATGGAACGGTGGATTACGCCCTGGAAGGCAGCATCTTTGTTACCGGCGCGGCCATCCAGTGGCTGCGGGATGGTCTGGAGCTGATCGGCAAGGCCGCGGAAACGGAGGCCCTGGCCCGCCAGGTTGAAGACAACGGCGGAGTTTACCTGGTGCCTGCCTTTGTGGGCCTGGGGGCCCCGTACTGGGATCCGTACGCCCGGGGTCTGCTTATCGGCATCACCGGCGGGACTACGCGGGCCCATCTTGCCCGGGCCGTGGTGGAAGCGATGGCGTACCAGACCCGGGATGTTTTGGAGCTGATGCGGCGCGAGGCAGGCCTGCCCGTGGAGGAGCTGCGGGTGGATGGAGGGGCAGGGGTCATGGACCTGCTGCTGCAATTCCAGGCGGATATCACCGGCACCAGGGTGAGGCGCTCCGCCAGCCTGGAAACTACGGCCCTGGGCGCGGCTTACCTGGCCGGCCTGGCCGCCGGAGTCTGGTCCAGCCGCGATGAACTTATGGCCCGCTGGCGAGAAAGTGCCTCCTTCTCTCCACAAATGGAGGATAAGCGGCGGGAAGCCCTTTATGGCGGCTGGAAGCGCGCTGTGGAGCGCTGCCGGGGCTGGGCTGAAGAGAATTAACCTTGTTGTAGGTCCACAGCCCTCTGTATTGGCCCTGTTTCCAGGGAAGGTTCTTATCTATGCCAGGGCATGACCGGCTGAAGCATCACCCCAACTGCCGTGAAAGGAGGAAATAACATGCCCACCAGTACCCCCGCACGCGAAGAAAAGCTGTCGCTGGCGACCAAGTTCTTTTTCGGGGCAGGCGATATTTACGGCGGCGGCGCCTTTGTGGTGATCGGATTTTTTTACCTGTTCTTTCTAACCGAAGTGGCCGGCCTGAACCCTGGCCTGGCCGGCTTGGTCTTTACGATCGGCAAGGCGTGGGATGCTGTCTCCGACCCGCTGATGGGTTATCTCAGCGACCGCACCCGCAGCCGCTTCGGCCGGCGCCGCGTCTATTTCCTGGCCGGAATTTTACCCATTGTCCTCACCTTCGCCCTGCTCTGGACGGTGCCGCCCTTTGTCTCCCAGTGGGGCACCTTTTTTTACTTTATTTTGATGACCTTGATGTTCAATACGGTCATCACCATGGTGATGGTGCCCTACAATGCCATCATTCCCGAGCTGACCTCCGATTACCATGAACGCAGCTCTTTGACCGGTTTTCGCATGGCTTTTTCCAACATCGCTTCGCTCATCGGGGCGGCGCTGCCGCCCATTATCGTGGAGCAGTTTGCCGGGCCGCAAGTGGGCTACCGCGCCATGGGTCTCATTTTCGGTCTTTTCTTTGCCCTGCCCTGGCTGGGCGTGTTCTGGTTTACCTTTGAACGCAAGAACGAGGCGGTGCGGCAAAGCGGCTTCACTTTGTTTCATGATGCCGCCGGCACCATGGCCAATTATTCTTTTCGCATCCTGGTGGGCATCTACCTGCTCACATACCTGGCCGTAGATGTAGTGATGGCAGTGATGGTTTATTTTCTTGCTTATGTCATGGGCCTAGTTGGCTTTACACAATCGCTGGTTTTAGGGCTGCTGCTGCTTTTTCAAATCCTGGCGTTATTCTTTTATGTGCATGTGTCCAAGCGCTACAGTAAACGCACAGCCTACCTCATAGGCGCTGCCTTCTGGTTTTGCCTGCTGCCTCTCCTCTTTTTCTTCCATGACGGCACCCCGCTGTGGATGGTTTTAACGCTGGCGGCGCTGATCGGCATCGGCACCTCGGGGACCGGGTTCACCCCCTGGGCCATGCTGCCCGACGTCCTCGATGTGGATCTGATGGTTACCGGGAAGCAGCGGCAGGGGGTTTATTCGGGGGTAATGACCTTTTTGCGCAAAATCTCATCGGCCCTGGCCATCTTTATCGTGGGCTTGATCATTGAGCTGTCCGGCTATGTCAATCCCCCCACAGAGGGCGAAATTATAGCCCAGCCTGACAGCTTTATTCTGGCGGTGCGCTGCCTGGTGGTGATTTTGCCGCTGGTTTTAATTTTCTTTGGGGTCCTTTTTGCCCGCCGCTACCCCCTTACCCCGGAGCGGTATAACCTGGTGCGGCAAGAGATTACCCGCCAGGCTGAGGCCAGGAGTCACGGGCTAAGCAGCCAGGGAGTCGAACTGGCCCGCACCCTGTTCGGACCTGTACCGGAAGCGGGTTTGCGCGCAGAAAAAGCAAGAAGAGCGTGAGACATTTGCAGATAGGCCGCAAATGAAATTTGTCGTTTTATACAAGACCCCGCCGGGGCTTCCCGGCGGGTCTTGACCATGAGTATGCAATATTTTTTTCAACCCCGGGCCTGACCGGTTAAGCAGATCTATCCCCTGGGTTTGAAGGTTTCGCACTTGGTTTCGTCGGAGCTGCTGGCCTCGCCGGTATGGTTGCGCTCCACCTGGATCATCGGCGCGTCGCATTTAACATTCTGGTTGTACTCGCATTCCGTTACAGAGCACTTGATCTCCACAGCCACAGGCTCACCCCCTTCCCCGCGTAGTTTTTGCAGGGAGGAGTAAAATATACTGATTCAAGCCTCTTTCCACGCCGGAGGCGCTACCAGGCCGCCGGAGATGATCACTTTCATCCCTTCTTCAATGGTCATCTCCAGTTCAATGACCTCCCGGCGCGGTGCCAGGATGAGCATTCCCGAGGTGGGATTGGGCGTTGTCGGAATGAATACATGGACCATGTCTTCATCTGTCTTCTCC
Source organism: Bacillota bacterium (assembly GCA_029782095.1). Classification (GTDB taxonomy): domain Bacteria; phylum Bacillota; class Dethiobacteria; order DTU022; family DTU022; genus JAKPEE01. The sequence goes on from JAKOVL010000165.1 coordinate 8,242, forward strand.
TGAAGCATCCCCCTGGAAGTGCCGGTGATAAAGCCGAGGGCATAAAGTCCTTTGCGGGGGTATTCCAGCAGCACCACTTTTTGAAAAGCGTGCTTGCCCTGCAATGTGAAAGCATCTATGATCTGTTTGGCGCTGCTGTAAATGCTTCTGGTTAAAGGTATTTTTTGGAATAAAGAATCCCATAAAGCGATTATTTTTCGGCCAACCAGGTTGGAAGCGATAAAGCCAACCAGGAAAATTAAAATAATTCCGGCGGCAAAGCCAATTCCCGGAATGGAAATGTTGAAGATTTTTTCTACTACTTTACCCAGCAGGGTATCGAGAAAATTAAAGATTAAGTAAAACACATAAATGGTGATGCCCAGGGGCAGCAGGGTGATTAGACCGGTGGTAAAGATTTTTTTCAAGGAGCGCCCACCTTCTTCCCGTTTGTATTTACCCGCTGCTTGCGGATTTTCCTGCACAGAGTATACCATGCCGCCCCAGCTGTATCCAGCAGTTAAACCTTGCTTTTTTGTATGGTTCTTGATATTTTATAACCGGTAAATGCCTATGATTACTATTGCTTTAATGCTGGAACTTGCGTGGAGCCAATATTGCCAATTTAATTAAAACCGGGGCGATGATCGTGATTTTACAGGTGGAGCAGCTGTCGAAGTCTTACAACAGGCGCACAATATTTGAAGGGATCTCTTTTAGCATGGAGCCGGGTGATAGGCTGGTGGTAACAGGGCCCAACGGCTCCGGCAAGTCTACCCTGTTAAAAATAGTCTGCGGCCTGCTTCAGCCGTCGTCCGGCACCGTCCATTTAGGCAGCGGCTCCAAGAAATTGGATCTGGCCGGGCGGAGGCAATGCAGCGGTTATGCATCACCCGAGGTTAACCTGTACGAACGGTTGACTGCCTTTGAAAACCTCTCGTTTTTTGCCGCGCTGCGCGGTCTGCCTCCCTGCCGCGAACGAATGGCAGAGCTGCTGGAGCGCCTGCAGCTAAAAGAGCATATGCATCAGCCCCTTTGCCGTTATTCTTCAGGGATGAAACAGCGGGTTAAGCTGGCCTGCGCCATGCTGCATGAGCCCTACCTGCTGCTGCTGGACGAGCCTTCCAGCAACCTGGATGAGCAAGGCCGGCGGGCCCTGGAGGAGCTGCTCAACCTGAGACCGCGGCATGGAATTACCATTATCGCCACCAATGAGCCGGAGGAGGTCGAAAAATTTGGGCAAAAACTGCTCACTCTGGGCGTCCCGTGTGGCGGCGCTGCTTAAAAAGGACCTCCTGGAAGAATTCCGGACCCGCTACGCCGTCAATGCTTTGCTTATGTTTGCGGTAACAGCACTGGTTATGGTCAGCTTTGCCGTCGGTGTGAATACACTAAGTGCCACCCTCCATGCTGCCCTGCTTTGGATTATTCTTTTTTTTGCTTCTATGTCCGGCTTGAGCAGGAGCTTTGTCAAGGAGGAAGAGCAAAACACCGCTGCGGCGCTGCGGCTGGCTGCCCCGGCCGAGGTGGTTTACGTGGGCAAGCTCATTTTTAATTTTCTGATCATGCTTGTCCTGGCTGTACTGATCCTGCTGCTCTACCTGTTCCTGCTCAACCCTCCCCTAGGCAGCCCGGCCCTACTGGTGCTGGTAATATTTCTGGGCGTGGTAGGGTTAAGCGGTGCCACCACCATCCTGGCCGCCATCGTCGCCAGGGCGTCAAACCAGGGAACACTGCTGCCGGTCCTCTCCTTCCCGGTATTGCTGCCCCTGCTGGTAACGGCAATTAACGCGACCCGCGTGTCCATGGAAGGCGGCACAATTGGCGATCTATCCCAGGGACTGCTCTTTCTGGTGGCCTACGGGGGTATCATTGTCACCGCATCGCTGCTCCTATTTGACTTTGTGTGGCATGAATGAGACTGCTTCCCGGTATAACTAATAATTATGGCGGAAGATCAGCACATGCATAGCTCTAAGCGAGATCTATAGTATAATCGTTTTGAATTTTGGTTTCTAATTTTTTGCCCGGGGGGGTTTTTATGATTTTGAAAATTTTAATTGGGGCTTATATGCTTATGGTTATAATCGCTGCTTTTCTCTATGCGCCCCCCGCCCACGGCCTGGGAGAAATCTCGCGCATTATTTATTTTCATATACCCCTGGCCTGGGTCAGTGTTCTGGCCTATCTTGTTTCCATGATAAACAGCATTCGCTACCTGAGGCGCCCCCTGGCGGAATACGACTTCCGCGCCGCTGTTAACGCGGAAATCGGCCTCGCCTTTACCTTGCTGGCCACCGTCACCGGGGCCATCTTCGCCCGCAACACCTGGGGCGTTTACTGGAACTGGGATCCGCGGCAGACCTCCATTTTTGTGTTATTGCTGATTTACGGCGCCTACCTGGTGCTGCGCTCTTCCATCGAAGAAGGAGAAATGCGGGCCCGCCTCGCTGCGGTCTATAGCATTGTTGCCTTTATTTCCGTACCCTTTCTGGTATTTATTATCCCAAGGCTATATGTGACTCTGCACCCGGACCCGATTATCAACCAGTCGGGAGAGCTGCAGATGAGCGCCAGGATGATGCAGGTCTTCCTGGCGTCGCTGCTGGGCTTTACCGGGATATACTGGTGGATTTACCATCTGCAGGTGCGCCTGTTCAAATTAGTTGAGAGAATGGAGGGACAGCAATAAATGTCAGACCTCTACGTGGTCCTGCTGGTGGCGGCCATTTCCTGGATTGGTCTTTTCCTTTACCTGGTCCGCCTGGACCTTCGGATTAAAAAACTGGAGCAGGAAAAATGAAGAAAAAAGTAATCATCGGCCTGGTGATAATTGTTGTCTTTTCCGGCTTTGCCTTTTATTCTTTCCGGGCGTCGCTGAATCCGTATGTCACCTTTCGCGAAGCCGCGGCAAGACCGGGGACGGTGCAGGTGTTCGGCTACCTTTCGGACGGGGTAATTCAATACGATGCAACTAACCAGCAGGTCCGTTTTTACATGGCAGATGACGAAGGGACCGAAGTACTGGTGGCTTATGAGGGAGCCAAGCCGGCCAATATGGAGCATGCAGACAGCCTGGTGGTGGTGGGAGAACTGAGCGGCGACATTTTTTACGCCCAGCGCCTCCTGGTTAAATGTCCCTCTAAATATGAAGAAGAAAAGGGGAAAGAGTAACCATGCCCGGTAAAATTGCACTGTATATTGCCTTTTTTTCTGCCCTGGGGGCAGGATTTTTATTTCTGCTGCCCCTCCTAACCAAAGAGCAGCTTAACCGCAGCAGGGCTGCGCTTCAGCTTTATTATATCCACACCGCCGCGGTGGTTGCTGCCTCCGCCTTCCTGCTGCATGTCCTGCTGACCCACCAATTTCAGTACTATTACGTCTACGCCAATACGGATTTAAGCCTGAGCACAGCGTACCTTTTTTCCGCCTTCTGGGCGGGCCAGGAAGGCTCATACCTCTTTTGGGCCCTCTGCGGCGCAGTGGCGGGTCTTTTTTTGCTGAAAAAAGAGCTCAACCTGCGGCACCTGGTCATGCCGGTGTTTATGGCCGGGCAGGCTTTCCTGCTGTTATTTTTAGTCCTGGACAGTCCTTTTCAATTGCTGGACTGGATACCCGCAGATGGAGCAGGGCTAAACCCCCTGCTGAAGGATCCGTGGATGGTTATTCACCCGCCCATCGTTTTTATTGGCTATGCGCTATTAATCATTCCCTTTGCCTATGCCGTAGCCGCCCTCTATTCCAAAGATTATCACCAGGGGTTTTTGCCCGCGCTGCCCTGGGCGGTCTGCGGCTGGTTTTTCCTGGGGGCGGGCATCTTTATCGGCGGGGTCTGGGCATACCGCGTCCTGGGCTGGGGCGGATACTGGGGCTGGGACCCGGTGGAGAACGCTTCCCTTATTCCCTGGCTGGCCGGGACGGCGTTGGTCCATGGGATGCTGCTGCAGTCACAGAAACGAGTTTTTTTACGGGCTAACCTTTTCCTGGCCCTTACCACCTACCTTCTGGTTATCTTCGCCACCTTCCTGACCCGCAGCGGCGCCATGGCGGAATTTTCCGTTCACGCTTTCGCCGAGACTGCACTGACTTACTTTTTGGCGGCCTTTCTGATCCTGTTTGCCCTGGTGGGCTATGCTTTGCTGGCCCTGCGTTTCGGCACCATCAATGACCAGGCCACCGTCCCCTTTTCTCCGCTCAACCGTTCCGGCACCTTCGGGCTGACCATGGCCGCCCTGTGCGCATCCGCCTTGCTGGTTTTAGTGGGGACGCTTTCGCCGCTGATTACCGGCTTGTTTGGCAAACCGGCCAGCGTGGATGCAGCCTTTTATTTTCGCACCAACGGACCGTTAGCACTGGTAGTGCTGGTCCTGCTGGGTTTATGTCCCTTTGCCCGCTGGAAGCAGGAAGACCGGCGGGCGCTGCTGCGAACCCTGGCGGTGCCCCTGGTTGCCGCTGCTGTGGCAGTTGCTGCAGCGCTGTTTGCCGGGGTTAAGTCGCTGTTTGACCTTTTATTTGTCGGTGCGGGGGCCTTTGCCCTGGCCAGTAACCTGATCGTGTTGATCCGGGTATTCTTAAGCCGCGGTTTAAAGTACAGCGGCGGCTACCTGGCGCACGTGGGACTGGCCCTAATGTTTGTGGCCATTCTGGCTTCGACCAACTATACCCGCTCCCAGATCATGCACCTGACTCCGGATCAGCCCGTGCAAGCCCTTGGCTACACCTTTACCTACGGCGGTCACACCCCGGGAGAAAAGTATGTCTTGAACATTACTGTCATCGATGGAGAAAAGAGCGCCGTGGCTCTGCCGAAGATGTACATGGCCGGAGAAAACCTCATGCGCGAGCCGGCGATTCTGCGCAACTTCTGGCGCGATCTCTATATCAGCCCGGTTGAACTGACCATCGGTGATCACAGCAATCACATAGTCCTGGCCAAGGGTGAATCATTCGAATATGAAGATTATGTGATCCGCTTTACCGAGTTCAGTTTTCCGCAGCCTCACGGCAGCGGGGAAGGAAGTATGGAGATTGCCGCAGTCCTTGAAGTGCAGTTCGCTGAAGCAGTGGAAACTATACTCCCCGCATTAAAAGTAGACGGCGGAAATTACGAGTATGTGCCGGCCCTGCTGCCCGGCAGCGAAACTGAAATTTATCTGAATGCCGTGGACGCCACCCGGGGACTGGCCCAATTCTCCATCGGCGAGGATTGCTGCTCCGGGGAAGAGATGCTGGCGGTGGAAGTGAAGCACAAACCGTTCATTGCCATCCTGGGCATCGGCACAGCTTTGCTTATTTTGGGCTCTCTAATTGCTGTTTGGCGCCGTTTTGCCACCCGCCTGTCATAAGAAATTGTTATAGGAAAAGTGAGGGGCAAGTGGTAGGAATATTTGGCCATGTGGGAGAATTTATTCACAACTATCTTAACCATGTAAATGGCGGCAGTCTATTTAATTGCGTTAATCGCGGAAATAGGTCATATTGCTTTCAGAATTGCCTGATCATCATGTCAGGCCGGCAGGACTAAAAGGTCCTGCCGTTGTCCTGGTTTGGGAAGTGATGCGATTCACAAAACTAACCTGGCAGCCTGGCCCAATGATGAAGCGTTGATCAAATGCAAAAGGGGGTATTCCTTCTTTGTCCAGGCACAGAACTACTTTTGGAGCAAAAGGCGTAATTTACATGGTTGTGGGGACCATTATTGTGGTGTTGGCCTTAATTACATACAATCATTACTTTCCCCACCATTTCGTTGAGCCCCCTTCACCGATGGCTGATTGCCTGAAGTGCCACGGGGTGATGGCGCCCCAAGAGGGTAATTTTGTCCATGCTCCCCTGGCAAACTGCTTGACCTGCCATACTGAACACGCCATGGGTGAAAAGTCTGCACTGGTTAAACCTGTAGACGAACTCTGCCTATCCTGTCATCCTGACCAGAGTAAAAATAAGGTTGCAGTGCATGCGCCTTACGAGGGCTTGAATTGCCTGTCCTGCCATGATGCCCACCAGTCGCCGTTTCCGGGAATCCTGGCCCGGGAAGAGCGGGAGCTTTGCCTGGGCTGCCACGGACAGGTTGAAATTGCTTCAGATCCGGTCGTGCATCAGCCCTTTACCGAATCCTGCATTTCCTGCCACGAACCCCATGTAAGCGATTATCAAATGCTGCTAATAGCGGAGACATCGGAAATGTGCTACCTGTGTCACAGCGACACTGAAGCCGAGCTGGCCAAGAACCTGGCGCACCAGCCTTTTGTCGATGGAAACTGTCTGGACTGCCACGAGGCCCACAGCAGCCCTGTGGCCGCCGCGGCGCTTCTAGTTAAGGAGGAGCGCTCTCTCTGCCTGGACTGTCACAGCGATGCCGTAAATCTGGCCAACTCAGTCCTGCACAAGCCCCTCAGCGGCGACTGCAGTCAATGCCATGAAGCCCACGCTTCAGACGCAATCGCTTTGCTGTCCGAGCATCCTCCCGCTTTGTGCTTCACCTGTCACCATGCCACCAGGCGGGAACTCCTCTCCATGACTGAACAGCATCCCCCCTTCGCCAGGGGCGAATGCATGGACTGCCATGAAGCGCACGATAGTCCCCATGTGGGCTTGCTGGTGCAAAATGAGCGGCAGCTTTGCCTTGACTGCCACAGCGGCAGCGCTGAGTTTGCCGGCACATATATGCACCAGCCCGTTAGCGAAGGATGTGTATCCTGCCATAAACCCCATGCGGCCTGGTCAAGCAGCCTGCTGGCTCAAGAATCGCCGGAGCTTTGCTACATCTGCCACAGCGGTGTCAAGCATGAATTCGCCATGAAATCCAGCCACCCGGTGGGCTCAGGGAAAATGGAGTGCACCAGCTGCCACTCCGGTGTGCATACCGGTGATAATCGGGCCCTGCTGCTTGCCACCGGAAACAGCCTATGCCGCAGGTGCCACAGCGGTGAAACAACCAGGCTCCAGGCCACGGTGCACGGCGGCATCAACTGCGCCTATTGCCATGCCCCGCACGGCTCGCCGCACCTGGATCTGCTGAAGCGGTCCGAAGATGCCAATTGCACCGTTTGCCATCGGAACAAGTCCGGGACTTACACGGCGGATGGGATTACTTACCACAACCATCCCACCGGCGGGATCCATGCCGGCCAGGCGGTTTACTGCTCTTCCTGCCATGACTTCCATGGTCCGGCGGTAACCAACTTGCTGCCCTATGACGGCAAAGATCAGTTGTGCATAAATTGTCACAGCCTCGATTCACTGCGGGGATATTAATAAATAGCTGGAAAGGTGACTAGCAACAAAAATGCCGGATTATCAAAAGCAACCAGAATCTGCAGCACAAAAACAATTTCTTAACCGGGAAATTCCTCTTTGGAAGGCGGCGCTGGTGGTAGTTGCAGTCCTGGTTGTAGTCGTTGCCAGTATGACGGCTGTTGGCCAGCGCTATTTCTGGCGACCTTCTCTGGCCACGCCACAGGAGCGGGGCCTGGCCTATTACCAGGCCATGGTGGAGAAGGAGCCCAACCCGGAAAACTGGGTCAACCTGGGGTGGCATTATTATCAAGTCGGCGATTACACGCAGGCCCTGGAAAGTTATGAACAAGCCCTGGCTCTTGATCCGGATCATTTCGCAGCCCTGCTTAACACTGGTTTAACGTATCTACAGCTGCGCCAGTACGACAGTGCCGGCGAGTACCTGGAACAAGGGGTCCAGATTGAGGGCACTTCCTGGGAAGCTCATCTCTACCTGGGATTGGCGTATATCGGAGAGGGAAAATGGGATGCTGCGGCCACGGCGCTGGGCCGTTCGCTGGAGCTAAACCGGCATGTGGCCGATACCCACTTTTACCTTGGCTATGTTGCGGAGCAGCAGGGTGATCTGGATTACGCCCTGGAAAGCTACCGGGAAGCTTTACGCTATAACCCCGATTTGGGTGAAGCTCAAGAAGGCCTGGCCCGGCTGGAAGGAGCGGAGTAGAAGATGGCAATAATGAGTCAACTGGCAGCTTTGCGCGATCATATCCATACCTTGGGCATGCGCCGGGTAAAAATATCTTCCCTGCTGCTGGTCCTGTTATCGGTGATCTTGTTAACAGTGCTGATCTTCTTACTCTTTTTCTTGCAGGGCCGTTCACCCGGTGTCACTCTGTTGCCCGATTTCCAGCCGAATTTGCCAAATTATGCCTATTCATTTTTTGGGCATGGTGATAAACTGCTGAGCAAACCGATGGATCTGGCGCTATCCGGCAACCGCGTTTATGTTACTGACACGATGAACCAGTGTGTCAAGGTATTCGCTTACAACGGCGATTACCTGTTTGAATTCGGCTCCCAAGGGGCGGGAGAAGGCCAGTTTGAGTACCCCTACGGCATAGCCGTATCTGAACAAAAAGAGATTTTTGTTGCCGATAGCCATGCCGGCAAGATCAGCGTGTTTGACGATCAGGGTTCTTTCCTGCGCTACTTTGGCCTGGAAGCCGCGGCCCTGACCCAGCCGGCGGGTATGTTGTTTCACCAGGGGAAGCTCTATGTGGCCAATCTTGATCCGGCCAGCATCCTGGTTTTCGATGCCGTCACCGGCGAGCACCTGTCTACGATTGGCCGTCCGGGCAGTGGGGAGGATGAACTGGCCTATCCCAATGCCCTGGCCATGGGCAGAGACGGTAATTTGTATGTCAGCGATACCGGTAATAACCGGATCCAGGTTTTTTCTGTTGATGGAAATCATGTAAAAGTATTTTTTGATAATATTGACAACCCGAGGGGCCTGGCCTTTGATAGTTTTGGCCGGTTGTTTGTTGCCAGTAAACTTGTGAACGAAATCGTTGTCCTTGATCAACAGGGGAAAGTTGTGGAGCGTCTGGGGAGCAGTCATTTGAACCTGCCCAATGGCCTGGCTCTGGATGGTAAAGGAGGTGTATTTGTCACCGATCTTATTTCAGTGGTTGTATTCAACTAGATAAATACTGCGGAAGGAGGTTAATCAACATGAAAAAAGCAATGATTATGTTCACTTTAGCAGTAGTACTGGTGTTGTTGTTGAGCACACCTGCAGCGGCGCTGCACAAGCAGGATACCGACAACCGTTACTGCATCCGCTGCCATTCCACCCACGCCGGGATGACCACCGGTCTATTTCAACGCAACGTTGGAGCTCCCACTGGACCGGTGACAACTGTTCCGGATAAACCCGGCGGAGTATCAAATAATCCGGCCCTGGCTGTCAGCACCCTCTGCTTCGCCTGCCATGACGGGACCAGCGGAAAGGACGTCATCGGGGGGAACGAGGGCGTAATGTTCCGCGCCGGCGTCTTTGATCTGAACAGCTGGCCCGCGGATTCCGGGGTAAACTTTACCGCCCACACCGTGGCCTATGATGGCTCGGTAGCGGATATCAGCACCGCCCCGGGGAACAAGTCGGACGCCACCGGGACCTTAACCTGCGCTTCCTGCCATAACCCGCACGGCAACTATGACCACCAGCGGGCCTACTTGCAGGTTAATCCCAATGAAGCAGTGCAAGGGCATTTTGATAAGAACGCCGATTGGCCAGCTTTGCTGGATGAAAGCGATGCAGTCGAAGTTACCCTGACCCGGGTGGCCGGCACCGACGAGTTCATGGTCGCGAATGCAAATGACGCACCCTGGCTGCGCTTGCAGGTTGATCGCAACGGCAATTATGCCAAGTATCCGGTGGCGGTCTTGATCGATGGGCAGTGGGTGTTCAGCCGCAAGCCTTCTGATCCAAGGCAGCTTAATTTCTCGGTTAACCCCCATACCGGATCAGTGAAATTTGACGTTGCAGACGGAACCCCTGCTCCTGCCGGGGATACCTTGACGGCCAAGGTGTTCAAGCCGATCATTGTCCAGGTTGACAGTACATTTACCGGAACCATCTATGATACGGAAGGTGAAGAGAAAACCTTAACCGTGAACAAGTACACCGCCTCCATCAATGATTGGTGCGCGGCCTGCCACGGTAACTACTATATCACCAACCGGTCGAACCAGCCTTACGAAGTGGATGGCATTACTTACCACGGCCACAATGTTACCAGGAGCTGGAATGAAAGCTATGCCACTCCGTTCTCCAGCAATGGCAGCAGCAACTGCCTTAGCTGTCATTATGCACACGGCACCCGTGAAGATATCATGGTTGACAGCACCAAGACCTTGATGACCGGCACCACTGTAACCGATTCGAAGCCGGCCAACAAGCGTTATTTTGGCGGATCCATTTGCGCACGCTGCCATTACAATAGCCACGGTGAAACCTTTATGTATGACAACGAGAGAAGACCTGAGGAATTCCAGTGGCAGTAGCGTAGCCAGGATTACCCCTGGAAAGGGGGAAGCTTATCGTGATACACACAATTAAACGTTCTAGTATATTTGTCTTCTTCGTCTTGTTACTGGTAGTCTGCCTGCTTTCCGCCTCCCTGGTAGCAGCCGAGGAGGAGAGCGGCAATTCCGGAGAGAATTACGGTGGGGATGGTACGGAAAAAATTTCTGATGATGACCCCGGCGAAGAAGGTGTCCCTGGGGATAACCCCGCTGAAAATCCGGACGAAGAAACAGGCGCTGATCAAGAGGAACCAGGTGCATCGGAGGAAGGAGAACATTCCAGCGACGATGTTTCTTCTCCCGGGATCGAGGGTGGTGGCCCCAATTTAGAGCTTAAAACTCTGGAGAGTGAAGGATACTATTTCCCCTGTGATAGCTCTAAATCCGGGTTCACATACGACGACTCAGATCCAATCCAGCTGGAATGTGCCGGTTGCCACGCCTTCCACCAGGGCATCTCCGAGCATCTGCTCAGGCCTTGAAAAAATGGTGAACCCGCCTGCATCCTGCAGGCGGGTTCACGCCGCTTTTTCCCACGATTAGAATACTGATTTGGGTGATGCTGCACATGGAAAACTTTTTTCCAGTATTTTTAAATTTACGCGGCAAAAAATGTGTAGTGATCGGAGGCGGTGAGGCGGCTGCCGGCAGAGTCAGCGAGCTGCTGCAGTGTCGCGCCTCGGTCGTAGTGGTAAGCCCCAGGGTGGTCACCCGCATCAGTGAATGGGCGGGGCTGGGCTGGATTACCTGGTTGAAAGAGCGCTATCGTGAGCCTCACCTGGAAGGCGCTTTTATGGTTGTCTGTACCGTCAGACAGGCTGAGTTAAATGAGCAGGTATACCAGGACTGCCAATCCCGTAATATTCTGCTCGGCGCTGCCGGTGTTCCTGAAGCGGGATGCTTTATTTTTCCCACCGTGGTCAGCCGGGGTCCGCTGACCATCGCCATCTCTACGGAAGGCAAATGTCCTGCCTTTGCCCGCCAGCTGCGGGAAGAGCTGGAAGAACAGTTTACTGAAACCCACGGCGCTTTCCTGTCCTTTTTAGGAGGGTTGAGGGATTATATTTGCGAAGAGCTGCCCGACGAAGCCCGGCGCAATGCGCTGATGGAAGAGCTGGCCGGTCCGGAATTTTTTAAGCTTTATCAAAATTTACCCCTGGACGCGCTGGAATCAAGAATTGCCGCCATGATCGCTCGCATTAAGAAGGATTCAGGCGCATAAAATCCAGTTTACCCGGATTTATTCATCTTCTCCGCCGGTAAATTGTTTAAACAGCGCCAATATCTCTTGGTTTAACTTCAAAAACTGGTAGAGCAGCTTGATCTTTTGCACCGCGCTTGTGCTGAGGTGGTGCTCTATCATCTCGGTGTCTTTCAAAATTAATTCTTCTTCCACCCCGATGATGCGCAAGAAATTTTCAATAACCGTGTGCCGCTCCAAGAGATATTTTCCCATGGTTTTACCTTTTTCCGTCAACTGAATTAAACCGTATTTTTGATAATCCAAAATTCCAGCGGCGGCCAGCTTCTGGACGATTTTGGTTGCCGAGGGAGCCTGTACATGAAGGTGATCAGCTAACTGTTGGACACGGACATATCCTTCGTTTTGGCTCAGGCGATAAATCATCTCTAAGTAATCCTCCATGCTGGCGGTCATCTGTCTTTTTCCTTCTTTTTGCAGCTGGTAGCCTCTGAAGGTGTGAAATTCCCGGTTTTTTTTCACCTATACCACCTTTATATGTTTATAGTATTAAACTGCTGTTGCTTTTTCTGTAAAAACTGCTGTTTAATCTGTAACAGATTTCAGGACGCAATCATACATTAGCCAGAAGAAAGAATCTTTCCCTAGACTAAAATTTATGAATTACCTGGCGAAATTAGACGTTAAAGGGGCTTCGCTAAAATGAATGAGCTGCTGATTTCTCTTAACCGCCTGACCCCAGGCTCTACGGCAAAGGTTGTACAACTGAGGGCGGTGGGTTCAACCCGCAGACGCCTTTTGGATCTGGGGCTCGTCGCCGGAACTCCGGTGGAGTCTTTGCGCAAGAGCCCTTCCGGCGACCCCACTGCTTACCAGATTCGCGGGGCGGTAATAGCCTTGCGCTCCGAAGAAGCGGAAAAAATTTTGGTGGAACCGGCATATTTAACTTGAAGGGGTGTCAAATGGGACTTACCGTAAATGCCGCCGTAAGCGGCACTCTTAAAGATGACCTGCTGCAGCTGGAGCTTTTCCCCGGTGAACTGGTGGTGGCCCTGGCCGGCAATCCCAATACAGGGAAAAGCTCTTTATTCAATGCCTTGACCGGCTTGAGACAGCATACCGGAAACTGGCCTGGCAAAACTGTTTCCGTGGCCAGGGGCAGGTATATGCACCGCCAAAAAAAGTTTTTACTGGTCGACCTGCCGGGGACTTATTCCCTGCTGGCCAACTCTGTCGAAGAAGAGATAGCCCGTGATTTCATCTGTTTTTCTCGCCCGGCGGTTACCGTTGTGGTAACTGATGCCACCTGCCTGGAGCGCAATCTCAACCTGGCCCTGCAGGTGCTGGAGATTACAGGGCGGGTTGTGGTCTGCGTTAATTTAATTGACGAAGCCCGCCGGAAAAAAATCCATCTTGATTTGCTGGCCCTTGCTCAAATGCTGGGAGTCCCGGTGGTCGGCACCAATGCCCGGGATGGCCAGGGGTTAAACGAGCTTAAAGAAGCTATTTACCGGGTAGCCTGCAACCTGGAAAGGCTACACCCGGCCCGGGTAACATATAGTCCCGAACTGGAGCAGGCTGTGACAGAGCTGGAGGCGGGTATTAGTGCCTCCTTAAAAGAAAAAGTAAACCAGCGCTGGCTGGCACTGCGGCTGCTGGAAGGAGACAGCACGATCCTGAACTCTTTGCAGCGCCGCCTGGGGCTCAACCATGCCCAAAGGGAAGCTTTGCTTGAACTTTCATTGAAGGTTCGCCAAAAGGACGGTTCTTTCTTTCAGGATGCAGTGGTCTCTGCACTGGTAGACAGGGCCGAAAAAATTGCCTCCAGAGTGGTCCGGGTGGAAAATATGGAGCATAACCTGCTGGACCGCAAAATTGACAATGTTGTTACCTCTAGAAAATGGGGCATACCGATCATGCTGGCCCTGCTTGGCCTGGTCTTCTGGATCACCATCAGCGGGGCCAACTACCCATCGGAGATGCTTTCTGCCGCCTTCCACTTTATAGAAGAAAAGCTGACAGAACTTGTTGTGGGGGCCGGCTTTCCGAATTGGCTGCATGGCCTCGTAGTGGCGGGCATTTATAAAACGCTTGCCTGGGTTATTGCCGTGATGCTGCCGCCCATGGCCATTTTCTTTCCGTTGTTTACGCTGCTGGAAGACCTCGGTTACCTGCCCCGGGTAGCCTTCAACCTCGATAATCTGTTTAAAAAAGCGAGAGCCCATGGCAAACAGGCTCTGACCATGTGCATGGGGTTCGGCTGCAATGCTGCCGGGGTGATTAGCTGCCGCATCATTGATTCGCCCAGGGAGAGGCTTATCGCCACCATTACCAATAATTTTGTGCCCTGCAACGGCCGCTTCCCCCTGCTTATCGCTTTATCAACAATATTTATTGGCAAAGCTGCCGGAGCTTTTGCTTCACTGGCTGCGGCCGGGGCGGTGCTGGGCAGCATTATCATCGGTTTTTTTCTTACTCTGCTGATCTCCAGGGTGCTCTCTGCTACAGCCCTCAAGGGCCTGCCCTCTTCTTTTACGCTGGAACTGCCCCCTTATCGCCTGCCCAAGGTGGGGCGGGTGCTCATGCGCTCGATCATGGACCGTACGCTTTTTGTTTTAGGTAGAGCTGTAATGGTGGCTGCTCCTGCAGGCCTGGTAATCTGGGTAATGGCCAATACATCAGTTGGCGGGGCAAGCCTTCTCAGGCATGGGGCGGCATTTTTAGATCCCCTGGCCCGGTTGATGGGTCTGGATGGATTTATTCTCATGGCCTTTATTCTCGGTTTTCCGGCCAATGAGATTGTCATCCCTATCCTGATCATGAGCTACCTTTCTACCGGGTCTATGCTTGAACTGGAATCGCTGGAAGATTTGCAGCGGCTTTTCCTGGCCAACGGCTGGACCTGGCTGACCGCTGTCTGCACCATGCTCTTTGCCCTAAACCATTTCCCCTGCGGCACCACGCTGCTGACCATTCGCAAAGAAACAAACAGCTTCAAAATGACCATGCTCTCATTCCTGGTACCCACGTTAACCGGGATCATCATCTGCATTATTGTCGCCGGAACAGTAAGACTGCTGGGACTGGCCTGAGATTTCAAGTGTAGTAGCGGGAGTTTTGCTCAACTGGAGGAGAAAGTAGAACGTCTTGGCAAATTTGTTTTAAAGAATCGATTATGCTATATTATTAGTCTAGTTGGAAAAATCCTATTGCAGTCCCGCTTTTCCAGCCATTTCCTCTATCCAGCAGCGGGAAGCCTCGGGACAAAGCCTGGTCATAACACGAATCCTATCAATCGGACGGCACACTATCAATATCAGGGTATGGGGCATTGACAATGGATGTAATTGCAGATCTACTAATATTAACGCTTATTGCTTTGGGCGGATGGGGCTTGTTTTCGGTGTTGCGTCTCCCCACAGCGGCATTGCTTGGACCCTTGGTGCTCGCGGGATCATTAAGATTTGTCGGATTCTCCATCCCTTTCTCGCCGGCATTTTTAAACCCGTTAATTCAGATTCTCCTGGGATATGGCATTGGTGCGCACGTCAACCGCCAGAACGTTAAGGAACTTAGAACCATTGCCCTGCCGGCGCTGGTGGTAATAGCCTGGGTGTTTGGCATGATCGGAATTGTCGGCACCGTTTTAACCAGGGGAGCAGGTCTTGATTTCTACACGGCCATTCTCTCTTCCTGCATGGGCGGACTGCCCGAAATGGCGGTATTATCTGCGGCGGCAGAGGCAAATGTCTCCATCGTATTAATTATGCAAACTTTGCGTCTCCTGGTAACCATAGCGCTGTTTCCGTTCATCTTTGAAAAAGTAGTCAAGAAAGAAAAAGCTTTAACTGTTGAAACAGGCACAATGGAAAAAAGCAAAGTCACCTCTGCCTCACTTGGACAGGCCTGGTTCAGGCTTAAAAATGGTATTGCCACTTTACATCTGTTCAAGCTGCTCCAGTTTTGCTGCAAGCCGTCAACATACAGGCTTGTTGCGCGAAAATTAGCGCCCTTTGCCGCCGCTTCCCTGGGAGGTGTCATCATCGCCTGGCTGGGAGTTCCTGCCGGTTTCATGGTGGGCTCAATGTTTTTTACAATATTGCTTTCTGTGCTGGGGGCAGGGGTTATCGTACCGTCGCCTGTTGTTAATGGGTTAATTGTTGCCGGTGTGGGGATCACCGTTGCCGATAATATTTCCAGGGAAACATTTGCACCCTTGGCCTCCACCGAGCTATTACTGTATATTGCTCTCTCCACCCTCCTTATTCTGGCCAGTTCAATTTTAGTCGCTTATTTAATTTCAGTCATTTTTAAGTGGAGTTTTGCTACCGGCTTTTTGGCTGCAGCCCCGGGAGGCTTTACCACCCTTACCACCCTGGCCGTAGCTTATAATCAGGAACCGTTTAAAGTTTCCATGATCCACCTTTGTCGCCTGATGGTGATCAAGGCTGTTATTCCGCTTATCCTCATGTACTCCTGGTAGGGAATCAGGCCCGAGGGCTTGACGTTGTTATAAATCTGTGCAAGGAAGGGGTATTTCCAAATGAAACAGGTCTGGGAGAAATTTAAGATTACTAATCAGGATGGGTTGCGCCTGTCCGCCCTTCTTTGCAAGGCAGCCGCGCAAAAAAGCGGTTCTCTACAGCATAGGAACCCGCTTGTCGTTGTCTGTCACGGCTTTACCGGCTCCAAGGAAGGAGGCGGTCGGGCCCTGGACATGGGCGAAGCCCTGGCGGCCCGGGGCTTCAGCTGCCTTCTTTTTGATTTTGCCGGCTGCGGTGAGAGCGAAGGCCGCTGGGAAGAGATCAGCCTCTCCGGGCATGTCAGGGACCTGGCTGCCGTGGTACAGTGGTGCCGGGAATCAGGTTTTAACACCATCCTCTTAAACGGCCGCAGCTTCGGCGGAGCCGCGGCCCTCTGCTATGCTTCCTCCGACCATACTGTGGCAGGAGTATGTACCTGGGCCGCTCCGGCCCGCCCGGCTGAGCTATTCAGCAAGTTTACCGGCGAAAAAATTAAAGGGCCGGCCGGAGAACTGGTCAAGCTGGCTGCAGAAGAAGGGACCCTCCATTTGCGCAAAGGCTTCTTCTATGATCTGGAGAAGTACGATCTGCTGCAGTGCGCCGCCCGCATAGCTCCGCGCCCGCTGCTGGTGCTCCACGGCACGGCCGATGAGGTGGTGCCTCCCGGAGAGGCCCGCTTAATCGCCGATGCTGCCTCTGAACCGAAAAAGTTAATTATGATTGAAGGAGCGGACCACCGTTTTTCCGCACACGTAGAGGTGGTCTGGCGCAGCTTTTTTAACTGGCTTGAACGCTATTTTGCTCTTCAACAATAGAAAAGGGGGCCGACTAAAAAGTCACTTTAGATTTGTGACATTTAAAAGTCGCCACTTAGGCGGGTATTGGGATTCACGTCGGGGGCTGTTCCAGAAGCCTGGAGCGGCCCCTTTTTCTTGCTTTTTAACTCATTACAGTGGCCATCTTGGCTATGTTATGTGCTATACACAGCAAACCCAGCTCTGTTTTGACCTTTTCCATT
>JAKOVL010000206.1 GCA_029782095.1 Bacillota bacterium
CAGCCCAAGGACCTCCTCAAAGCTAACTTGCAGGCGCCTCCATCTCCCCGTCGAGAACCACCAGGGCGTCCACCACCACCGGCGCATGGCCTCTGATTATAATCGGATTTAAATCAAGCTCGCGGACCTGCGGGTGCAGCAGCGGGATAAAGCTGAGCTGCTGCAGCAGCTTCACCAGGGCGGCAGCGTCCACGGCCGGCATGCCGCGGAAAGGGCCCAGCAGCGCGGCAGCGCGGAGGCTGAAGAGCAGCTCTTCCGCCTCGGTCTCGCTTAACGGCGCGGCCCGGAATGCGGCATCCTGAAGCGCTTCGGTGAAGATGCCGCCCAGGCCAAACATAACACAGGGCCCGAATCCGGGCTGGCGGGTAACCCCCGCGGTGAATTCACGGCTGCCCTGAACCATTTCCGACACCAGCACCGGCAGGCCCGTCCCCGCCGCCTCCTGCACGGCGCGGTAAGCCTGAAGCAGCGAGGATTCATCCCCTATATTCAAGAAAATCAGCCCCCGGCCGGTTTTATGGGGCAGGGTGTGATGGCAGGCTTTAACGGCCACAGGGTAGCCCAGTGCCTTCGCGGCTGCCGCCGCCTCGGCTTCGCTGTCCACCCTCCTTTCCCTGCTGACGGGGAGGTTATAGGCTGCCAGCAGCCTTTTGCTTTCGTACTCGTCCAGGATTTTCCTTCCGCGGGAAAGAGCCCCACTGATCAAGCGGTCCGCCTCCGCGCTGCGCTCCGGCAAAAGCGGCGGCACTATTTTTTTCCGGCGGCGAATTTCACTGTAGCGCAGCAGCGCCAGCATGGCCCGGGCCGCCTTTTCCGGTGCGTCGAAAACCGGTATATTGGCGGCGTGATAGGCGGCGGTGTAGTCATCCTCCTGGCCGAAAAAGGAAGAAATGATCAGGGGCTTTCCATACTTTGCGGGCAAGGCCACATTGGCCGAAAGATCCTGCTGGAATTGTTCCAGAAACTGTTCTTCAGAAAGGCCGGGGAAAAGGTCGCTCACGTGCGGATAGACGGCGCGCATAAAACCGGTGCCCATGGCGCCGTGCAGCAGCACCCCGTCAACTTCTCCGCTGGACATAACCAGCTCGGGGATGGTTAAGCTTAGCAGCTGGGTATCCAGGTGAAAAGTCAGGTCCACCGGGTTGCCGCAGGAAGCGTGGGGCGGAATGAGCGCCCTGATTTTATCCTGAAGCTGCTTGGAAAAAGGCGGCACTTCCAGCCCCCCGGCATTGGCGGTATGGGACATGGCCGTTCCCGGGCCGCCTGAATTGGTCAGCACGGCGATGCGCCTGCCTTGCAGGGGAGGCTGCGTGGCCAGGGTCCAGCCGTGGCTGTAAAGCTCTTCCACGGAATGGACGCGGATAATCCCGGCCTGCTTCAAGATGCCATCATATACCTCGTCAGGGCCGGCCATGGCCCCGGTATGGCTGGCCCCCGCACGGGCTCCGGCGGCGCTCCCTCCCACATACTGGGCCACCACCGGCTTATGGGGCGTAATCTTTTGCGCTGTCTCGATGAAGCGTCGCCCGTCCCGGATCCCTTCAATATAGAGGGCAATGGCCCGGGTCTGCTCATCCTGGCCCAGAAATTCCAGGGCATCAATCAGATTGAGATCTCCTTCGTTGCCCACGCTGACCGCCTTGCTGAAGCGGATGCCGCGTTTCCTAAGGTAGGGCAGCGTTTGCGTCAGGTAAGTACCGCTCTGGGAAGCTATGCCCAAAAAACCGGGGGGACCCGTCAACGGTGCCACAGTAACATTCAGCGATATTTCGCTGTTGATGATACCCATGCAATTGGGACCGAGAAAGCGTATGCCGTAGCGCCGGGCTGTTTCTTTCAAGCGCTCTTCCGCTTCCCTCCCGGCAGCGCCGGTTTCCTTGAACCCGGCGGAAATGATAATGGCCCGCCGGGTGCCGAGCTTGCCAAATTCTTCGAGCAAAGGCGCCACCTGGTCCGTGGGCACGATGAGCATGGCCAGGTCCGGGGCTTCCGGGAGATCGGCCACGGAAGGATAAGCCTGATGCCCCAGCACAGTTTTTTCGGTTGGATGAACGGGGTAAAACTTGCCCCGGTAGCCGTCCTTGAGAATACTCAATGCCTGGATGGTACCCATTTTCATCGGGTTGTTCCCGGCGCCCACCGTGGCGATGGATCGCGGGTTCATCAATAGCTTCAGGGGATGCTCCTCCAAATTCTCTCCTCCTTCAGCACTCCATGCTTGCACAAAATAAAATTGCTACTGCTTGATTTCTGTGCTGCTGCGGTCCAGCTTCGCC
>JAKOVL010000224.1 GCA_029782095.1 Bacillota bacterium
TGAAAGAAAATACCTTGAAGCAGCCCCCGGGGTAATCTCACTCGGGCTACGCCCTCCTTCGATTTCCCGGGGGGGATCTCGTCAACCGGTATGTGGATCAACTTTTTCCTGGCGCATTCTTTAAAGTGGATCACTTTTTTCCTGGCGTTAGTGGATCAATTTTTTTCTGGCGGGTGGATCAATTTTTTCTTGACGATCGCAGTTAAGGTAAAGGTGCTCCCCTCAAAACCATAAGAGACATCGATATTACTATTGAAAGGGCTCTGAAGGATGCATTCGATTATTGTGAAGGTGGAATCGTAAACATCATAGCTGACATAGATATTGTTATTTTAAGGGCTAAAGGGTATTCATTTGCGAATGTAATCAAAACAACTATTTATCTCACTAACTTGGAACACTTTGCAAAAGTCAATGAAATATACGCCGAATATTTTTCTAATGAGCCATACCCTGCCCGTTCATGTATCGAAGTGTCTAAACTTCCTAAAGACGCTTTGATTGAAATTGAATTAATAGCTCGCAGTGATTGAATCACTTGTTGATTAGGATGTTTGAAAAAACCTCTCACATCTAGCTTTTTTAAATTAAGAAGTCCTGTTTTCGGTAATCGAACAGTTGACCGGAACGGGACTTGAAAAGTTGGCCACTTACGAACAACCCATGGGGTATCCTACCCCCTAGGGGGTAGGATACCAAAATTTACCACTATACGCCCTTTTGTCTTTTTTCCCTTTCGCGAAAGTAGTAGGATTCTCCTTTGATAAAAGTCTTTTACCATGGCCTGGTCCCCATAGATTAGTTTATTTTGGTTATACTAAACAAAGCTTCATTTGAGGCTTTTTCGCTTTTCACCTAAAAAAATGGATGCAGGAGTGTTGAGGATGCGTATTCTGATGCTTTCCTGGGAGTATCCGCCGTGCGTGATCGGGGGGCTGGCCCACGCGGTGGCTGAAATTTCCCGCGCCTTGGCCCACGAAGGAAATGAGGTTGAAGTGATTACCGCCCTGGATAAGAACCTCCCGGAATACGAAGTCATGGACGAGGTCAGGGTGCACCGGGTTGCTCCCTATCACGGCCGCCCGCTAAATTTCTTCGCCTGG
Source organism: Bacillota bacterium (assembly GCA_029782095.1). Taxonomy (GTDB): domain Bacteria; phylum Bacillota; class Dethiobacteria; order DTU022; family DTU022; genus JAKPEE01. The sequence goes on from JAKOVL010000224.1 coordinate 1,104, forward strand.
GTGCACCAGCTCAACCTGGCCATGCTGGAAAAAGGGGTGAGCCTTTGCAACAACCGCCCCTTTGACCTAGTCCACGCCCATGACTGGCTGGTGGCTTATCCCGGGCGGGGGCTTAAAAATATCTACCATATGCCCCTCATTGCCACCATTCATGCCACTGAGTTCGGCCGCAACAACGGCCTTCACACCGACGAACAGCGCTATATCGGCGACGTGGAATGGTGGCTTACTTATGAAGCCTGGGTTGTAACCTGCTGCAGCCGTTTTATGCGGGAGGAGGTGCAGACGGTCTTCAACCTGCCTCCGGATAAGATCGAAATTATCCCCAACGGAATCCGCCCGGCGGCCTTCCGGGTGGATCGCCCCGATGCCCTCGTGCGGCAGCGGTATGCCGCTCCTGAAGAGAAGATCATTTTCTTTATCGGACGCCTGGTGCGGGAAAAAGGGGTGCATACCCTTTTGGAAGCGATGCCCATGATCCGCGACCGTTTTCCCGCGGTGCGTCTCATCATAGCCGGCAGCGGGCCCTATGAAGAAGAGCTGCACCGCCTTTCCATGCACCTGGGCCTGGACCAGCAGGTCACTTTCACCGGTTACATTGACGAGGCTACCCGCAACCAGCTCTATGCCCACGCCGACGTGGCCGCTTTTCCCAGCCTTTATGAGCCCTTCGGCCTGGTGGCCCTGGAAGCCATGGCCACGGGCACGCCGGTGGTGGTGGGAGACACCGGCGGCTTCACCGAAACCGTGGTGGATGGATTCAACGGGCTGCGTGCCCAGCCCGGCAATGCAGGAGACCTGGCGGGTAAAATTATTGCGCTGCTGGAAAATCGGGACCTGGCGCAGCGCATCTCCCGCCAGGGTTTAAAAGACGTTGAAGAAAAATTTGCCTGGCCCTCCATTGCCCGCCGGTATGAAGAGGTCTACCAGAAAATTGTCTTCTCTCCGGAGGCAAGAAAATGGCGCCGCGGGGCCGGCCGGGCCGCAGCAGCCCCGTCCCCGGGCAAAGCTCCCGCGGCAGAGAAAAGCGGAGCTGTCTCAGCCCTGCCTTCGCGCTATCACCGGAGCTGAAGCAGAACCGATGCCAACCAACCCGACCATCCAACGCCGTTGCGGCAAAAACCTGACAAGGGAGTGAACAGCTATGAAGGCGGTGATTATGGCCGGAGGGGAAGGTTCCCGTCTGCGCCCACTCACCTGCGAAAAACCTAAACCGATGGTACCGGTGATGAACCGGCCGCTGATGGAATATACCGTGGAACTGCTGCGTCTGCACGGTTTGCGCGATATTGCCGTAACGCTGCAATACCTGCCGGAACAGATTAAAGATCACTTCGGCAGCGGTGACAGCTTTGGGGTTAATCTGCATTACTTTGTGGAAGAAGAACCCCTGGGTACGGCCGGCAGCGTTAAAAACGCGGCCTCCTTTTTGGACGAAACCTTTATTGTAATCAGCGGCGATGCCCTGACCGATTTTGATTTAAATGAAGCGCTGTACTTTCACCGGGCCCGCGGGGCCATGGCCACCCTAGTCCTTAAAGCGGTGGAAAATCCGCTGGAGTACGGGGTGGTGATGATTGACCCCGACGGCCGCATCAATCGTTTCCTGGAGAAGCCCGGCTGGGGCGAAGTCTTCAGCGATACGGTCAATACGGGCATCTATATTCTGGAGCCCGAGGTGCTCTCCCTGGTAGAGCCCGGCAAGATGGTCGATTTCAGCAAAGACATCTTCCCTCGCCTGCTGGAGCAGAAAGAGCCCCTCTTCGGCTGCGTCCTCGACGGTTTCTGGTGTGACGTCGGCGATATCAGGGAATACCTGCGGGCGCACCGCCAGGTGCTGGAGGGCAAGGTTCGTCTACGCCTTAACGCCAAGGAACAAGAGCGGGGCATCTGGCTGGAAGAAGGGGTGCAGCTGCATCCCCGGGCGATCCTTCAGCCCCCGGTGTACCTGGGCTCCGGCTGCAGCATCGGTGCCGGCGCCCAGGTTAAAGATGGGTCTGTCCTCGGCTCCTATACCCGGGTCGACGAAAGGGCCTCGGTCAAGCGAAGCCTCACCTGGGAGGGGGCCTATATTGGCAAAGGGGCCGCCCTGCGCGGGGGCATCCTCTGCAACGGCGTCCAGGTGAACAGCCGCTCTTCTGTTTTCGAAGAGGCGGTCATCGGAGACAACAGCATTATCCAGGAAGGCGTGGTCGTCAAGCCCCAGGTGAAGGTGTGGCCCTCCAAGGTGGTGGAGAACGGCGTCATCCTCAACGAAAGCTTGATCTGGGGCAGCAAAGTATCGCGCACTCTTTTTGGCCGCGACGGCATCCAGGGTGAAATCAACCGCAATATCACCCCTGAAATGGCGGTGCGGCTAGGCGCAGTTTACGGCTCCATTGCCTCGGGCGGGCCGGTCCTGGTCAGCAGCGATGGCCACCGTGCTTCGAAAATGCTCCGCGAAGCACTTATGACCGGGCTGCTTTCCACGGGAGCCACCGCTCTCAATGCGGGAGAGCTGCTTATCCCCATGGCCCGCCGCGCTGTGTGCCATCTCGCAGCCTGGGGCGGCGTTCATGTCTCCCTCTCGCCCGGCGGCAGCGACGCTGTCCGCATCTCCTTCATCGATGGGGATGGCCTGCCCCTGACCCGCAGCCTGGAGCGCAAGATTGAGCAGCTTTATTTCCGTGAAGATTTCCATCGCCCCCCCGGCGATGCCGTGGGGGAAGAGCTGCACCTGCCCAACCTGGCCGAATTATACCGCCGGGAGCTGCTGCAAATTGTGGACGGCCACAAGATTGCCCGGTGCGGGTTCCGTGTTCTTCTGGGCAATCCCGGAGCCTACCTGCGCTCGTTTTTAGTTCCCCTGCTGCAGCAGCTAAACTGCAGTGTCATCACCTACAACTGCAACGCCGCTGCCGAAGCAGACGCTGCGGCGGCTGAAAGCTGCCTTCTGCAGCACAGCCACAAAGAGTTGACCCTGGCTGTGCGTAGCAACAACGCCACCCTGGGAGCAATTATCGATCCCACCGGAGAAAAAGCGCTGCTTTTTGATGAGCGGGGAAGCGCCATTAAAGGGGATCTTTATACGGCCTTGCTGTCGCTGCTGGTCTTCCGCGAGCGGCGCGGCAGCACTGTGGCTGTGCCGGTAAATGCTACCCATGTGGTCGAGCGCCTAGCCGAGCGCTACCAGGGAAAAGTGCTCCGCACCAAGACCGCACCCCGCTATCTCATGGAGGCAGGGCTGCAGGATTCGCAGCAGCGCAAAATTCCCGTTTCCCTGGAATTTGACGCCATCGCCGCCCTGATTTACCTTCTTGATCTGCTGGCGTCCCAGGACCTAACCCTGGGCACTCTGCTGGAAGAAATCCCCGCGATCAGGGTGCGGGAGAGAGAGATTCCCTGCCCCTGGAATTATAAAGGACGGGTCATGCGCCGCCTGATCCAGGAAACGTCCCGCGACCGCACCGAAATGATCGACGGCCTCAAGGTTTACCACCCGGAGGGCTGGACTCTAATCATGCCCGATCCGGAGAAACCTACCTACCATGTTTACAGCGAAGGTTATACCGAGGAAATTTCCGAGTCCCTGACCGATTTTTACGTCGATAAGATCAATATGCTGCAGCAAGAAAGTTAGCAGCAATTCATCTGCGTGAAAAAGGTCAAGCAAAGTTTATATAAACTGGTAAGGGCGCGGCGTGCCGCGCCCTTAGCTTTTGCAATCTTCGATCGGCGTGCCCTCCCGCGCTGACCTTCTCTTTACCTTACCCTATCTACCCCCTCATCTTTTATGGGGCCGGTTAATGAGCTATTTTCTGATCCATGGGAATCAGTGCGGTAACGGCAGTTCCCTCTCCCCTGGTGGGAGAGGGTTAGGGATAGGGGGACCAGGTTACCGTTTATTGTGCGGGAAAGATAGCCCGTACGCCCCCACCCTGGCCCTCCCCCATATGTTTTACTTTTAAGCAGTGCATCCATGCTCCAATTCTAGCATATTGCCAATTATTTGTATTCAACAAAAGATGGAAAAGGGGCTGCCCTTTTGGGACAGCCCCGAATAGCCCGGGCAAGGAAGCAAAAGGCCAATTCTTCCTTTAGCAAACCATGCAGCCTCAGTAGCTACAAATTCTTCTCTTGTTAAGTGTTTGGTGTAAGTGTTTTTAACCCTGAGTAAGTATTTTTAATCTGCCCATCAAAAGGAATGGCTCCGCCCGAAGGCGAATTAAAAAAAAGAGTATGTTTTGACGCACAGAAGTCAGCAGGAGGTCCGCCGTGGAGCCGGAAAGGGTTGGGCAGCTGGTCAGGCAAAACGACCAGGCAGCGCAGCAGGAGCTTTTTAAGGCGTTTTATCGCCGCACCTTTGCCGTGGTCTATACGGTGCTGCGCAGCCGGGAAAGCGCCGAGGATATTACCCAGGACGCTTTTATTAAGGCTTTCCAAAATATGGAACAGCTGCGCGAGCCGGAGAAGTTCGGCGCCTGGCTGGCCGTAATCGCCTCCAACCTGGCTCGCAACTATCTCAAGCGTGAAAAAAAAGTCGTTTACTGCGATGAACTGCCCGTCCTTGAAACGGCCGGAGGCAACGATACCGAAGAGAAGGCCATGGGCAACCTTGAAGCCGAGCAGGTGCGTCGGGCCCTACGTGCTCTGCCGCCCGACCAGTACCAGGTCATCATCCTGCAATATTACTATGAGCTGAAGATTGACGAAATGGCCGCCCTGCTGAAGCTAAATGTGGGTACTGTTAAATCGCGCCTCTTCAGGGCCCGCGCAAAATTATCGCGCATCCTGGAACCGTTCGCTGCGGCAAACGGTCTTACTGGTAAAGGAGGTGCCAGGGACAATGCCGCCAAATCATAGCCCTATGCCGGACGACAATCTTATCCGCACCGCAATTCGCCGGGCGCTGGACAGCGTTGAAGCCCCGCCGGTAGAGGAGTCCTGGCAGCGCCTCCAGTCCCGCCGCGCCGCCGCCGCGCCGCCGCCGCGCCGTCCCCGCCCCTGGAGCCGTTATGCCGCGCTGGCCGCTGCGCTGCTGCTCATTTTTACCGGAAGCTACGGCGCCTACCGTGCCCTTTACAACGACAGCCTAAACCGCGGCATGCTCATGGGCCAGGAGAGCGACTGCGCCGAGATTCTCACTGCAGAATGGGCGGTTGATCGGGGAGTTTCCGGTTCGGCTGCCGGGCCGCCGGACTTCGCGGGCTGGAGCCCGCTGCAGATTTCTCACGAAGCGGAACAGCAGCCCCCGCTGAACCTGGACGGCTACACCCTGGACGCCGCTTATATTCGGCAGGCGCAGAACGGCATCACTTATCTTGCCGCCCTCTATAAAGGGAAGGAAGAGGAGAGCTTGCTCTGGGTGCAGGCCGATACCGTTTCGTCAGACCAGTTTTTTGCCGGCCTGGAGCAGTTGCTGCAGGTAACAGTAGAAGAGTTCGCTGCAGAAGGAGAAGCACCCTCTGCCCGCCTTGCCGTAGACAGCCGGCCCGCTTTTAGCTGGGCAAAAGAAGGTCGCCGCTACCTGGTTATAGATCTATCCGGCAGCCGCAGCCAGGCGGAACTGCAGCGGCTGGCGCCCTCATAAATCCCTCGGTTATAAATTCCCGGATAATGATTGCTGAAGAGCCCCCGCCTCCGGCGGGGGTGAGCTGTTTTATGGCGCAGGGTTTCTTTGCTGTTTCGTTATATGAAACAAATTTTGCGTAATGCGAGATAAAAAAGAAAGGAATCTGCCCGCAGAAGGCGAATTTAAATTTATATAGTGATACAGTGTACCGTAAAGAAAAACAGAGGCAGGCCTCTATTTCTGCCGGGCCCACTGGCGCGCCGGCTGTGCAAGCAACGCCATGCTGCCGCACATATTTCTAATACCGGCAAAGGGAGTGGTTGAGATGATTCCAAAACTGAAACACCTGCAAAGAATTATTGACACCGGCGTAATTGCCGTAATCCGGGCGAACTCATCAGAAGAGGCGTTGAAAATTGCCGAAGCGGTGCGCTCAGGCGGTATTGATGCCATTGAGATTACCTTTACGGTTCCGGGAGCCCTGGAGGTTATCAAAGATTTAAAACGGGCCTATCCCGGCGATGAGATCCTTCTCGGGGCGGGTACGGTGCTGGATGCAGAAACAGCCCGCCTGGCCATGCTGGCCGGCGCTGAATTCATCGTCAGCCCGGTGTTCAATCCCGAGATGATCCGCCTTTGCAATCGCTATCAAAAAATATCCATGGCCGGGTGCATGAGCATTACCGAGATGGTACAGGCTATGGAAGCGGGGGCCGATGTTATCAAGCTTTTCCCCGGGAGCGCTTTCGGGCCGTCCGTGATTAAAGCCATTAAAGGCCCGCTGCCGCAGGCGGTTCTGATCCCCACGGGAGGGGTTAACCTGGACAATGTTCAGGAATGGATAAAAAACGGCTGCATTGCCGTGGGCGTGGGGAGCGAACTGACCAGGGGTGCGGCTCAGGGAGACTTTGCCGCGGTGCAGGAGCAGGCCCGGCTTTTCGTAGAGAAAGCAAAAGCAGCCCGCCAGTCATGATGGTTTCGGACCGTAAGTTCCCTCTCCCACCAGGGGAGAGGGTTAGGGAGAGGGGAAAGGAAGAGTTAGTACCCGGCTTGGGCGGGAAAAAGCTACGCCCCCCCACCCTGCCCTCCCCCACGAGGGGGGAGGGGAAAATATCTCATTAACCGGCCGGTGCCGGAACCCGCAAGTTCCCTCTCCCCTGGTGGGAGAGGGTTAGGGAGAGGGGGAGAAATAACCCCCCGGCGGGTAAATCGCAACTTGAAAAAAAACATAGTAAAGGGGAGTAAACCATGCCAAAAATCATCACCTTCGGAGAAATCATGCTCAGGCTGGCCACTCCCGGCTACCAGCGCTTTGTCCAGGCGAATTTTTTTGAAGCTACCTACGGGGGCGGCGAAGCCAATGTGGCCGTCTCCCTGGCCGGATTCGGCCTGGATGCAGCCTTTGTTACCGCGGTGCCGGACAATGACATCGGCCAGGCTGCCATAAACTACCTGCGGCGCTTTGGAGTGCAGACAGAACATATCTTGGCCAGAAAAAATTCCCGGCTGGGCATCTACTTCTTGGAGACAGGAGCTTCGCAGCGGCCTTCCCAGGTGATCTATGACCGCGCCGCCTCGGCCATTGCTTCTATCGAGGAAAACACTTTTGACTGGGAGCGGATCTTTGCCGGGGCAAACTGGTTCCACTTTACCGGCATCACCCCCGCCCTGGGCGATGCGGTGGCCGCGGAAACACTGCGCGCTTGCCGCACGGCCAAAGAGTGCGGCCTGACCGTAAGCTGCGATTTGAACTACCGTAAAAAACTGTGGTCCAGGGAAAAAGCCCAGGAAGTCATGACCGGGCTAATGCCTTATGTGGATGTGGTCGTAGCCAACGAAGAAGATGCCGAAAAAGTTTTTGGCATTAGCGCAAGCCGCAGTGATGTTATCAAGGGCGACATCGACGAAGAAGGCTACCGCGAAGTGGCGCGGCAGCTGCATACAAAATTTGACCTGCAGCATGTGGCCATTACCCTGCGCGAGAGCTTTTCCGCCTCGGAAAATGGCTGGTCAGGCTTGCTCTACGACGGCGCTTCCTACTATAAATCGCGCCGCTACCGGATTCACATCGTCGATCGTGTCGGCGGCGGCGACGCTTTTGCCGGCGGGCTTATCTACGGCTTGCTTCAAGGTCTGTCTCACCAGGAGACGGTGGAGTTCGCTGCCGCGGCCTCCTGCCTGAAGCAGACCATTCCCGGCGACTTTAACATGGTCAAAGTTAACGAAGTGATGAACCTGGTCGCAGGCGACGCCTCCGGAAGAGTACAGCGCTAAGGGCGCAATAACACTTTAGTTCGTAAAAACTAGCCTTCCCGGGCCCATAGCCGTGGTGACAGGTCTGGAGCTTTAAGAGCTGTCACCACGGTACGCCTTGTCAAAGCTATTTTTCCACGTAAGGCACATCAAATACGCTGACACCGCCGGGCTTTAAAAACAGGTGCACTTCTCCGTTTTCAATCATGTAGTTGGTCAGGTGAATGCAGGGTGCAAACCTGTTTAAATCCGGAGTCAAGTCGGGATTATAAGAGGCCCGGTCATAGGAAATATGGATCACCTCCGCTTTAACAAAGCGGTGGTCGCCGCTATCTTCAATGGAAAGAACGCGGCATTCCAGGTGGGCCCGGCATTCGGCGATGAGGCCGGGCTTGATTTTATGGGCCGGCTGCACCGTCAACCCGGCCAGCTTTGCTTTTTTTACGCCGGGTTTAACTTTGTAAGAGCAGAGAACCAGCTCCCTGGCCAGCTCGAGTCCCGGCAAGTTAGCCGCAAATTCGCCGTGATTTTCAATATTGCTCAGGGAGCGCTGCTTGCGCGGTTTGGCCAGCAGGGCCATGCCAACCAGAAAGGGCTTTATTGAAATGGGAATAATCCAACTGAAGGGGGCAACATGGGTGGTTTGATCCTCCTCCAGGGTGGTCACCAGCACCGGCCGGCTCGGCTGCAAAAAGTTAAAGGCCCACTCTTTTTGTTGCTCCGGCAAGTTGATTTTCTCCAAAGCTGCTTCGACTCCTTTGCCCATTTAGGTTGTTTCCTTGGGGAGCGATATGTACTCATGCTTTATGCCTGTTCTGCTTGCGTCAATACTATTTTTCGCCCCGCCCCGCTGCTTATCCTGGCCTGGTGAAGCCTGCCGCGGCAGGATCGGCGGCGCGATCAGGGGCAATGAATGACAGGTTCGAAAAAAAGAAAAGGTTGGGGTTGAAAGGTGAAATATGAAGTTTACAGGGTCAAGTCTATCGAAAAGGCCATGCAAATGCTGGAGCTTTTTACAGCAAACCAGCCGGAGCTGAGCCTGGGCGAATTAAGCAAGGCGCTGGGTGTGCATAAAAGTACCGCTTACCGCATCGCCGTAACCCTGGTTGAAGGCGGGCTGCTGCGTTGGAATCCCGGCAAAGGCACCTATGCGCTCGGCTTAAAAATTTTGAATCTGAGCTCCAGCTTGATGAACAGCCTGGAGCTGCGCACGCAGGCGCGTCCCCACCTGGAAAAGCTGGTTGGCGAGGTTAATGAAACCGTCCATCTGGCGGTGCTTGACCAGGATGAGGCGGTTTACATCGATAAGCTGGAAGCTGTCAGGGGCATCCGCATCTTCTCTGATGTGGGCAAGCGGGCGCCCTGCCACTGTACCGCCCTGGGCAAAGTGCTCCTGGCCGAACTGCCCACGGAAAAGGTGCGCTCAATCCTGGAAAGAAGAGGCATGAAAAGCTATACTCCCAACACCATCACCAGTATTGAGGCATTCCTGGAACACCTGGAGCAGGTGCGCGTGCGTGGCTACGCCCTGGACCTGGAAGAGCACGAGCCCCTGGTTTATTGTATCGCCGTACCCATCAAGGATTATTCCCGCCAAATCATTGCTTCTTTGAGCATGACCATGATCATCAAGGATTTTTCAGAAAATATCCTCGAACGGTTCATACCGGTGATGCTTGAAGCCGGCGCCAATATCTCCCGCGACATGGGCTATGTGGCGGAACAGGCTTAAGGCAGCCCGTTTAAACCGGGCTGCCTTGTGCGGGTCGGTACTGTTTACAGGCGGGTTAGGGAGCAAGCGGCACGAAAATCGGTCTGTGCCATTCGCGGAGCACTTAATAAAAAGCTGCGCAGCTGTATTGGCCATCCCTCAGCGCACCGTGCAGCGTCCCTGGAGCTGCTAATTAGAGCTGGTGATAGTGTTGGTCAGGGTGCCGATGCCGTCGATGGTAACGCTGAATGTGTCGCCGGGCTGCATGGGGCCGATACCCGCGGGGGTGCCCGTTAAAATCACATCGCCGGGCAGCAGGGTCATGCAGCCTGAAATAAACTCAATCAACTCGGCTACGCTGAAAATATGGTCCGCTGTGTGGCCCGACTGCACTGTTTTACCGTTCAAAACTCCTTTTATGGACAGCTTTTCCGGGTCCTTTATGGCCGTGTTAATGACCGGGCCGAGGGGGCAGAAAGTATCAAAACCCTTGGCGTAGGTCCACTGTCCCCGGGCGGGCTGCTTGTCCCGGGCGGTGACATCATTGCCGCAGGTGTAGCCGAAAACATAATCTAGCGCCTGCGGCGCTTTAACCCTGTGTGCCCTGCGCCCTATCACCACAGCCAGCTCCGCCTCGTAGTCAACCCGGCGGCTCTGGGGCGGGTGGATGATTTTTTCTAGCGGACCGATCACCGCTGTCGACGGCTTCAGAAAAATGATTGGCACTTTCGGCATCTCCAGTCCAACCTCTTCGGCATGGCTGCGGTAATTAAGGCCGATGCAAACAACTTTGGACGGTTGACAGGGGGCCAGCAGCTTCACTGTCGCCAGTTCAAAAGTGCGCCCGGTTTCCCGGATAGATTCAAGGTCCCAGTCCCCCTGCAGTGGGGCTGTTTCGCGAATGGTCTCCCCTTCGAGAAGGCCGTGGCAGACTTCTCCAGTGCTGCTTTGAAAACGGATCCATTGCATTATTTGGCCGCCTCCTTTCATTTAATCTACCTTATATTAGACAAAGGCATACAGAAGTCCTTTGCTCGCTGCCGGCGCCTATCTATTAGCGCCTTGTTTACGCCTTTACCCAACCAGGCCAAGTCTAGCCGCAGGCGGTCAGAAACAGGATATTTTCTTTTCAGGGGGAATAATTATGGCAGGCCCATAAACGGCCGCGGCTTTGGGTTGGAGTTGATCAACCGCTGCCTTGCTCCCGGCGGTGCCGCCTGCTCCTGGTGCTGCCGGCCTGAGCCCGCGCCGGGAAAAAGCTAACCCGAATATTCGGGCCGCTGCACCTGAAAATGGCCCTCGAATAGACGGGGCCGGAAGCGGGGTTTTATCTCTGCCTGAAGAAGGAACCATCAAGTGACCGGAGGGAGGGAAAAGCGGTGACCATGACTGCGCTGGAAACATGGAATCTAGGTAAAGTATTGCGGGGCCGCACTGTTTTGGAAGACATCAGCCTGGAAGTTCCCCAGGGCGGAGTTTTCGCCCTGCTGGGTCCGGCAGGTTCTGGAATAAATACATTTTTAAAAATTATCCTGGGCGTGCAGGCACCCACTTCCGGCGGAGGCCTCTGCCTGGGTCTCGATATTCTCACCCGGGGCCTGCAGATTCGTGAAAAGGTCGGCTTCACCGGCCAGGCCACCCGCTACTACGGCTACATGAGTGTGGCGCGGATGCTTAAATTTTGCCGCGGTTTTTACCCTCAATGGGATGATGCCCTGGCCGCGAAAATTCTAATGCAGTTCGAACTGCCGCTGGCCGTGAAGATTCACGAACTGTCGCCAGAGGAGCAGCAAGGCCTGGGCTTGGCCTTAGCCCTGGCGCCGAAGCCCGATCTGCTGCTGCTGGATCGGCCCACTGAAGGCTTCGATCCGGTGCGGCGGCGCCTCTATTTCGATCTGGCCCGGTCGGAAATGGATTCCCGCGGCGGGACGATCATCATCTCTTCCAGCACGCTGGACGAGGTATCCAGTGTGGCTGATCATGCCGCCCTGCTG
>JAKOVL010000003.1 GCA_029782095.1 Bacillota bacterium
GCTGCTCGACAAGCTTCGCTCGACTTGCATGTGTTAGGCACGCCGCCAGCGTTCGTCCTGAGCCAGGATCAAACTCTCCAGTTTACACCTTTATAAACTCTCAAGTTAAACCTTTGGCTCTCGCAAGGTCTTCAACCAAAAAAACGAAGACCCCTCAACCTAACCTTACCCTGTTCAGTTTTCAAAGAGCAAAACCAGCCCTTGCCGGGCTTTTGTTTCGCCCCTCAGCGGGGCAAGCATTATCTTAGCATAGGGTTCAGACCATGTCAACCCCCTAGACAGCGAAAAAATAAATGGAGAATAAACACGATAAAACGGCCTTTAAATCGGATCGCTCTTTATTTACCCTGCTCGTATTCCGGTAAAATTAATTTGATTTTTTATTATAGTATGACCGCGGCACCATTTATGATGCTTTTGATTATTAATCGATAAAACCACCCGGCGGGAACTGCAGGTTGAATACTGCATCAGGCACCTCGCCGATATAGACGGCGTCGGCTACGGGCACCGTGGCGGTTACTTCAACCGAATCTTTAACAAACGGAATGACAATTTGCACTTCCACATACACTTCGAGATAGATTTTATGCCGGGTCTGATTAATTCCCGCCTGGTCAAAAGAATCAACAACACTGGTTTTAACCCGGCTTACTGGAATCATTTTGACCGGAATTTTCGGCCCATAGGCGGCCAGGATATAGCTGTCCGTGGCTTCGCCCAAAGGGATTTCAAAAGGCTCCGATTCCAGTTGCTGCAGCGCGTCCCGGGTGGCAAGGGTCGTCTCAGCCATAACCCGGTTCACTTCAACAGGATTAATCTGGGCCATGACAATACGACCCTGTTCGTCCTTCTCGATCATAATCAGATCTTGATAAGCGATCTTGCCGGCCACTTTTTCCAGGATCGCATAGCTGATTGCATCCGTAGCCAGCCCGTCTGCTCTCATTTTCGCTGCGGCCAGAATCGCCGGGCGAAAATTACGTTCAATGATCATAAAACCCTGCACTACAATAAAGAACAGCGCCACCAGGACCAGGTAGGAAATTAAGCTTCCCCTTGAGACCCTGCGGATGCCGCGCCTGCGCCGCATTGCCGTATCCCCCTGTTTAGCTTACTACATTAATATTATTAACAGCGGGTGAACATACCTGCCGCCCTGGAAGATAGACGACACGTTTGCCGCTTGCTGGTGTGATCATCGCGCCTTCTTGCGGCCTACAGGCGGCTGGCGCGCCAGAATAGGGGCTGTCCCAAAAGGGCAGCCCCTTTTACATATTTTGTTGTACACAAATAATTGGCCATATGCTAGAATTGGCGTTTTAGGCGTTTTTTGCTAAGAGGAATCGAAAAGGTCAAGGCAGAGTGGGGTTTGCTGTGTACGCATAACATAGCCAAGATGGCCGCTGTTTCCTTCTGATATTTCCTAAATCCCTTTGCCGGTACTATAGCTACTTATCTCAAAGAGCATACTTAAGGGGTCGTCCCAAATGACTTTTTAGGACGACCCCTATTCATGTACAGATATTATGTTTACATTGCCATTAACAGATGCTATTGGCGATTAATATACTACATCAGCATAATATTCATGAACACCTATAAAGGAGCGAAGACAGATGGGCAGGTATAATGGCATTCCTGGGCCTCCGGGACCCCCGGGACCTCCAGGCCCACCGGGACCCCCGGGTGCCCGAGGAGAACAGGGACCTCCGGGACCTACAGGGCCCCAGGGGGAGCAGGGACCTCCAGGGCCTACAGGACCCCGGGGAGAACAGGGACCTCCGGGACCGGGCGCCAATTTGTTTACTAATCAAGCCAATAATACAGTCTCCCTTTTACCCCTGGGTACGGTGATATCTCTTGAACTTCCTCCTCTTAGTACGCTTGAAGGAGAAAGCATCAAGTTGGATTCCACTTTCCAAGTCTTTTTCGAAACAGGAGCGGGATCAAGTTATAGCTTAGAAATTTCCTATATTCTAAACAGGGAAGGAGAGGTGCCGGTCACCCTTACAAGCGCCCCTTTGATTCTGCGGGAAGAACTTAATTCTGATGGCTCAAAAAGCGCAACCTTTTATCCTCATCTTAGCTGGATCGATTCCCCTCCGCCCGGGACTCATCGATTCCGGATTGAAATTTATGCCATCACTGCTGAAAACGTGGAAACGCTGGAAGTGACAAATAGGGCCCTGAATGCTGTAGCCCAAATTACTTCCGATCCTTTTAATATTTATGTTCAAGCCGGTGCAGAAAACGGAAACGGTTCTTTGGAACATCCATTCGGAACGATAGAAGAAGGAATGAACGCTGTGGCGGAAGGGGGGACCGTTCATATTCTAGGCGGCATATACGAGATTGAAACACAACTGGTTGTTGCCAAGCCAATGACTTTGCTGGGCCACTCTTCCAGCCCTCGCCCGCAAATTATTTTCAGTCCTGATACCGATGTTGATGGGCTGGTTATCGAAGCGGATAATGTTACCATTGACAGCTTGCATTTGATCGCAAACCGGAACGTAACAGGACAGAATGCCATTTTGAGAGTCCCACTCCGAACAACCGCCCCGATTTCGCTTTATAACAACATTACCGTGCGTTCCTGTATTATTGAAGGTACAACCCGCAGCGGTTATATATGGTGCGAAAATATCACCATTGAGGATAATGAATTTTTGCATCATCCGGTAACCAGTACGCAAAGTCTGAGGCTTCAATTGGTACGTGGAACAACAAGTATTCTAAACAATACGTTCCAGGGAAGCGATTCCAGCTTGGGAGCTGTAGTATTTGAGCCAAATATTGTCTCATGGCGGTCATCTGGCATTATTAATGTTAGCGGAAACAAGATGACCAGGTTTACCCAGTTCGTTAACTTTTTCCCTCACCTTGATGGGAATACCAGCCTGGTTGTTGAAAATAACGATATTAATCACGAAGATCGGTCCGGAAATTCTGTTATCTTTTTTTCCCGGGTAGACTTTTCATTGATGGATCGAATACTGATCCAAAACAACTCCATTGTCAATCCGCATGGAACTCGTTTAGCCGTATACTTTACAAGATCTGGTGATGGAAATTTTATTCCCGACAATGGCCAGATTCAAGTGCATCTCAACACCTTTGACTTTCCAAATGGCTATGGTAACCCGGCAACGGATACAGTTGATCCGGAATTCCCGGTAGGTTTTAACAATAATGCCGAACCGCTGGGGATGACCATGGAGGCATTTGATCTACAAGGCAACATTAATGTCTAGCTTCCCTGCCTAACTGAGATTATCGGCCACTTGCCCTATCCCCAACCCTCTCTCTCCTTGGGAAAAGAAAGGGCGATCAGGGCACAAATAACAGGACGGTCGCTGAGTAAGTGCCAAAAAGGCGGCCCAGCTGGCGGGCCGCCTTTTTCCTTGAAATTAAAGACAGTGCAAACGTGCCTATTAAACGAGAGTAATGCGGGCGAATTTTCTTTTGCCCACCTGGAGCACCAGATCTGTGGCTTGCTTAAATTTAAGGTCAGCGGCTTCGATTTTTTCGCCGTTCACCCTGACCCCACCCTGCTGGATTAAACGGCGGGCGTCGCTGTTGCTTGAAGCCAGGCCGGTAGTGACCAGGAGATAGACGATTCCCGAGGGAGCTTTAAAAGTAAAAGCAGGTATATCATCGGGAATTTCCCCTTTTTGAAAAACCTGCCGGAACTGCGCCTCAGCCTCCTGGGCTGCGGCCGCGCCGTGATAGAGGGCCACAATTTCCCGGGCCAGGCGCATCTTGGCGTCGCGGGGATGGAGCCGCCCGCTCTGCACATCCTGCAGGATTGTCTCCACTTCTCGCGAGGAAAGACGCGTGGCCAGGTGGAAGTATTCGCCCATGATCTCATCGGGAATGGACATGACTTTGCCGTAAATCTCTCCGGGCGGCTCGGTGATGCCGATATAGTTGCCGAGGCTCTTGCTCATCTTCTGCTCTCCGTCCAGCCCAACCAGGATGGGCATGGTCAGGGCCACCTGCGGCTCCTGCCCGTATTCCCTTTGCAAATGCCGCCCCATCAACAGGTTGAACTTTTGCTCAGTGGCTCCGAATTCAATATCTGCGCGAATGGCCACCGAGTCGTAGCCCTGCATGAGCGGGTAAAAAAATTCATGGATGCTGATGGGCAAATTTTCACGGTAGCGGCGCGCAAAGTCCTCCCGCTCCATCATCCTGGCCACGGTATAGGTTGAGGCCAGCTTAATGATGTCGCTGAAAGTGAGCGGAGCCAGCCACTGGCTGTTATAAACAAGCTCTGTTTTATCCCGGTCCAAAATATTGAAAATTTGCTCCTGGTAGGTGCGGGCATTGGCCTGAACCTCTTCTTCGGTTAGCTGTTTGCGGGTTTCGGAGCGACCGGTGGGATCGCCGATGCGACCGGTAAAGTCACCGATAATGATTATGATCTGGTGTCCCAGTTCTTGGAATTGCTTTAACTTATGCAGCACTACTGCATGTCCCAGGTGCAAATCCGGGGCCGACGGATCAATGCCCAGCTTGCAGCGCAGCGGTTTGTTTTCAGCCACGCTTCGCCTGAGCTTGTTTAGAAGCTCCGCTTCGCTGATAATTTCGGCGGTATTTTCTTTAATCAGCTCCATTTGCTCTTCAGCGGATAGTTTTTGCATACCTTGAATCCCTCTTTTCTGTTTGAATCTCTATGCGCTCTCCTCAACTTGTTGTAATCATAACCAAAAACTCTCCCTGATAAAAGGAGGATTTGAGGAGGTCAACGCCAGGCTTCCCTTAATCAATGTCCAAAACCTGATCCAGGTCCAGGGTCATCCCGTCCCTGGCCGCAATTACCTTGATTCCCGTTTCCTGGCCGAGACGCTGCGCCGCCAGGTACGGTTTATGATGCAGCATGGTCAAACCAAAGTGGGTTAGCACCGCCAGGCGCGGTTGAATGGCTGTAATCAGTTCACGGGCGCCCTTCATGTCCAGGTGCTGGATGTGACTGGCCGGAGGGGTATCGTAGAAAACAGTATTGATAATCAGAATATCGCTGCCGAGATATGACTCCGCCAGGCCGGGGAAATAGGCCGTGTCAATAATAAAAGATACGCAGCCCCCGGGCAGGTTAAACCGCAGGCCATAAGTTTCCACGGGATGGCGGTGGCGCAGGGGTGTGGCAAAGCTTAGCAGCCCCAGGTCATACTCTTTTCCGGCTTCAAGCAATTCCAGCCGCTCCACCGAGGCGCGGGTATGGCGAAATACCGCCGGTTCATCCTGCATGACGGCATCAGCCGGAGCAAAAAGTGCGCCCCGCTGGTGAAATGTACCCTGGGTCATCGCTTCGATAATCACGTTCACGTCGGTGGAATGATCGAGGTGGCGGTGGCTCAGGATGACCGCGTCCAGTTCGGCTGGATCCAATTTTGGCCGGCTGGCAAAACAGCGGGTTAAGGTCCCGGGACCGGGATCGATCATTATGTTCATGCCCTGCAGGCGGCACCACGTGCCCGCGGAGGAGCGGAGCTGCCGGGAGACCACAAACCGGGCCCCGGCAGTGCCTAAAAATTTAATCCAATCTGCCACCTGTACATACTCCTCGCCTATCTATACTCTTTCCCTGCTATTCTATCACAATTTGGAGCAATACAGGTAGAGTAGGGGAGAGGGAACCTGCGGGTTCCGGCGCTTGTTGGCTAGCTATCGGGGGCGCCAGTGGCGGTGCATCAAAAAAAAATGTTAAACGCCCTTTACATTGATCAGGAAGGTTGATATAATGTAAAGAGCTTTTTACATTTACGGGAGTGATCTGATGTCTTTTTTTCAAAAGCTTGGTTCTTTTTTTCAAAAATTGGGCTTTGAAAAAAGTGATGAACGGGCCGTTCTAATTGGCGCTTACAGTTTACGGATTACCGCTCTTTATACTACAATTTTCCTATTTGTGTGGACCGTCGTGGGGTTTATCAGTACCGGGCGTTTGGGAATCCAGTCTGTGGCGTTTTTCTCCTCTCAGGCTGTTTACTGGTTTTCGTATGGTTATTATCAAAAGAAGTTCGGCGGCTGATGGAAAATACATTAAGAGAGCTGCGGCGAGAACGCAACCTGACCCAGGAAGAGCTGGCCCGGGCCCTGGGTGTGACCAGGCAGACTATTATCGCCATTGAAAACAACAAATACGATCCGTCTTTGCGGCTGGCCCTTAAAATCTCCCATTTTTTTAAAAGACCTGTTGAGGATATTTTTAAAATTTAAAGTTACTACACCGGCTTATGGCCATTTAGTCCCCTCACCCTGGCCCTCTCCCGCCAGGGGAGAGGGAACTGCCGTTGCCGCACTTAGTCCCATGTAACCACGGATGGCCTTGCCCCCTCCTTCAACTTCAATTTCCCTGACTCTTGCACAGGGAACATGGCAGGCTTCATCATCCCTTTTCCCCCTCTCCCGCCAGGGGAGAGGGAACTGCCGGATTCCTGCGTCAGCTGGCTAGCGAGACGTTTTCCCTCTCCCCTCAGCATCAAGCATCCACTTTGAGTCCTTCTGCGGCGGCGGTGCGGTAGAAGAAGGGTTCCAGCCAGCCGTTGCGGGCAAAGGCTTCTTTAATTTCAACGGCAACTGCCTCGACCATATCTTTTTCGAGCAGCGCCACGGCGCAGCCGCCGAAGCCGGCGCCGGTCATCCTTGCCCCCAGCACTCCCGGAGCGCCGGAAGCTGTCTCTACGATCAAATCAAGCTCGGGACAGCTGACTTCGTAGAGGTCGCGCAGGCCTGCGTGGGAGCGTCCCATAAAATAGCCGAAAGCTGATAGATCTCCCTTTTCCAGTGCCGCGGCTGACTCCAGTACGCGCGTATTTTCCTCGATGACATAGCGGCTGCGGCGGTACAAACGGGGCGGCAAATAAGGCTGGGCCTCTTTCAACTCTTCCAAAGTTACGTCCCGCAAAGTCTGAAGGGGGCGCCCTAAAATATGCTTCAACTTCTTCACTGCCGCCTCGCACTCTTCGCGGCGGCGATTGTAAGCTGATGCGCTTAAACGGCGCTCTACCCGGCTGTCTACAATAAGCAGGCAATAATCGCCCAGATTCAGGGGGATATACCGATAATCCAGGCTGCGGCAGTCCAGCAGCAGCGCCTGGCCGGCACGTCCCAGGGCCACGGCATACTGGTCCATTATGCCGCATTTAACCCCCACAAATTCACTTTCCGCTTTTTGGCAGATTTGGGCCAGCTCCGGAAGAGGTATCTCTACCCCTGCCAAAGCGGTCAGCACTGCAGCAGCGGCCAGCTCCAGGGCAGCCGAGGAGCTTAAGCCGGCCCCGATAGGGATGGTGCTTTGGACGACCATGTTCGCCCCGGTCAGCTCATAGCCGGCTTGCGCCAGGGCCCAGCAAACCCCTTTAATATAGTCGATCCATGCTGCTTTCCCTTCTGGCGGCGCTAGCTGGTCCAGGGAAAAAGCGGCGGTTTGTTTAAACTCTTTGGCGGTTACAGTAACCTGCCGCCCTGCGCAGGCGCTGCCCAGGATGACCACGCTGCGCTCAATGGCCGCAGGCATAACCCAGCCCTGGTTATAATCGGTATGTTCACCAATCAGGTTGACCCGGCCTGGCGCCGTGGCCTTAACTTTTTTCATGATTACACCTTCCTCCCGCCCCGGCAGCAGCCCGCAAAATGGCCGCCTTCTCCTCAGGCAGGGAATCATTAATGAAAGTGCCCGCTCCCTGTTCGCATCCGGCCAGGTACTTCAATTTGCCCCGGTCCCGCAGCGGGGGATAAAACTCGAAATGCAGGTGTGATGTTTCCTTTTCTTGATGTACCGGTGCCTGGTGCAAAACCATAATGTAGGGGAAAGGTTCGTCGAACAGGCTATCGAAACAGGCGACCAGTTCCCTGAGCATAATCGCCAGCAGGTCCACCTCTTCCTCCGTCAGTTCCGTCAGCACAGGGCAGTGGCGCTTGCTATACAGATGAACCTCAAAGGGATAGCGCGCGGCAAAGGGAACAAAGGCGATGAAACTGTCGTTTTCCATGACCACGCGCCGGCCGTCCTTTATTTCTTCTCGAAGAAGATCGCAAAAGAGACAGCGGCCTGTTTTTGCACGGTAATTCCGGGATGATTCGATTTCCCGCTGCGGCACCGGTGGAATGTAGGGAAATGCGTAAATCTGACCGTGGGGGTGATGCAGGGTTACGCCCACCGCGGCGCCCCTGTTTTCAAAGATTAATATGTACTCTATCTCATCGCGGGAAGATAAGTCGAGGTAGCGATCCCTCCAGACCCGGACCAGCAGGTTGACCTGCTCCGGCGGCAGGGTGGCCAGGCTGCCTTCGTGGGCGGCGGTATAAACCACCACCTCGCAGACTCCCCGGGCCGGTTCCACCGGGTGCAGCGGTGTCGGGGACACCGCAGGTGCGGGAGGGTTTGTCTGCAGGCTGGGAAAACGGTTCTCGAAAACAGCTATCTCAAATTCCGGGCGGGGGATCTCCGTTTCAAAGCCGCCCGGCCGTGTCGGACAAAGCGGACAGTAATCTTTGGGCGGAAGCAGCACCCGGTCCATGCGGTGCGTGGCGGTGATGACCCATTCGCTGCGTACCGGGTCCCACCTTAGCTCGGACATTTCAATCCACTCCCCTCCGCCGCCGGCAAACCTCCGGCATATTTAAAAGTAAGATGGGCCAAACTAAAAAAAATGTGAAAGGAGGCCTCTCCATGGAACAGATGGATGTAAACCCAGCCAAAATGGACCTGCCCTTTATGAAGCCGAACCCCAACATGATTTTAAGGCAAAACCCCCAGACGGTCAAAGGATCGGGCATCAGCCTGCCCGAAGAGGTTCGCCGGGAGATGGCGTTAAAACTCGATGAACACAACTGCGCCCTGCACGTGGCCCTGCACCAGTACGGCAAACACCACTGGCTCACAGAAGGCGCCGAGGCTTTTCTCTCTTTGCACCACCTTCTCGAAGAGCATATTGCGAAAACAATGGAACATATCGATTCCGTGGCCGAGCGGGTGGCCCGCCTCGGCGGCATTCCCACCGCCCATCCGGTTACCCAGCATGAAATCTCCTACATCAAGTGTGAAGAAGAAGGCCGCTATACCATGCGTGACATGCTGCGCAACGACCTGGAGCATGAAATGATTATTCAACAAAAGATGCGCGAGCAGATCGAACGGGCCCATCAGCTTAAAGATTGGGGCACCGTTGAAGTGCTGGAGGAGATTGTCAAGGACCGGGAAGACCTGGCCTACCATCTCTACAGTGTCCTTGAAGACGATTCCCTCACCCGGGGCATGATGCACCTGGATGAAACCGGCGATATAATTCACGGGCGCAAAGCGGACCGGGAGCAGCGCCTGCAGTAGTATCCCAGTCCTTTTCAACGGGGCACGGTGGAACCTATTCAGCCGTGTCCCGCTGATTTATTTGAGGGGCCTGATCCCTCACCTGTCCGCCAGGGGGACGAAACGTTGGAGAATACGTCCCTTCCCATGTATAATAGATCAGATAACGGCCGTCTTCCTTCAAGGTAACCTCTTTTTTTAGTTTTCCGCCAGCCATAACTAAGCAAAACCTTCTTTGCGACGATGCTGCCCCAAATCTTTTAACTATCTGTTAATTCTAAAAAAGTAGCGTTATTCCTGCCCGCAGGACCGCCGCTTATGCTAAAATATTGCCCGGAGGGGAGCCAATGCTTAAAGTTATTCATCATGGACCGGTAACTGAGATCAAAGTATCCCGGACATTTATGGGCCGGCCTGTCTACTTTAACAGCTTTTTTATTGTTGACGGCCTCCTTATTGATACCGGGCCGCCCCATGTTTCTGCAGAGGTGGGCCGGGCACTCGAGGAATTTACCATCGACCGGGCAATTATAACCCATCAGCATGAAGATCACTACGGCAACTGCCGCCTCATCCAGGATAAATTCAGCCTTCCCGTCTATGCCCATCCGCTTACCCTTGAAGTTATGGCCGCACCGCCGCCACTGCAGCAGTACCGCAAATTCATATGGGGAGAAGCCCCGCCGGCCCAGGGCCTGCCCATAGGGGATCGGATTGAGACGCCCTGCTACAGCTTTCAGGTGCTGCACACCCCGGGACATACCCCGGATCACATCAGTTTATTTGAACCGGAGCAGAGATGGCTTTTTTGCGGTGATTTATTCCTGGGGGAAAAGCTGAATGCTTTTATGGAGGGTGAAGATATCGCCGCGCACCTGTACAGCCTGGAAAAAGTGATCCAGCTAAAGCCGCGCCTTCTGTTCTGCGGATTGAAAGGAAAAATTGAACAGGCCACGGAGAGACTGAAAAACAAGCAAAACTACTGGCTCAACCTGGGGAAGCAGATTAAAGAAATGCACCGTGCCGGTGCTTCCCCCGGCCAGATTTTGAAGCGGTCGCTGGGCGGCGAGGTGCCTTTTTATTACCTTTCGCAGTTTAACTGGGGGCGGCGGCACCTGGTCGATTCCTTTTTGAAAAACCTGGAGCTTTTTTAAAATAAAAACAAGCATCTGCTGATGCTTGCCTTTAATCTTTTTATAAACGGGCTCGAGCAAACTGGTAAGCCGAGTTCTGTTCCCGGCACTCAACTCTAACAAAAAAATCTCTCTATTCCAGGTGGTACGTCTTATTTTTTTCCAAGCTGTGCAACAACAATAACCGACGTTTTTGTTAGAGTTGAGTGCCGGGCAGCAGCCATCTATCTAGGACGCCTGTTGCCAGGCGCCTCCAGCGACCTAACCCGAAGAGTCAGCGGGCAACTTCATCCTCTTCCTATTTGGTCTTACTCCGGGTGGGGTTTACCTAGCAGACCGGTCTCCCGGCCCCTGGTGCGCTCTTACCGCACCGTTGCACCCTTACCCGGCACTCAACTCTAACAAAAAATATCTGTTTACTCCAGATTGCACGTCATTATTTTTTCTTTAACGCTGTGCAATAACAAGAACCGATTTTTTGTTAGAGTTGAGTGCCGGGCGGTATATTTTCTGTGGCACTATCCTTAGGGTTGCCCCCACTGGGCGTTACCCAGCACCCTGCCCTGCGGAGCTCGGACTTTCCTCGAAAACCGCCTTGCGGACATGTTCTCGCGGCTGCCTTGTTTACTCGAGTCCCGTTTTTGTTGTTGGGATCTATAGTATAGCACTGCTCCGCGGTCCTGTCAAAATACCTTTTTAGCTTTGGTTGTGCGTATCGATGCCCATGCGATCATACATGAATGAGTATGAGGTCAATCCTTCCAGCAGGAGCATCCCGCCAAATAGCGGTAAAACCAAACCCATAATACCGTTGTTTCGATTCATGGAGAGGCCAATCAGCGCCAGGCCGCTGCCGATACGCAGGGCACGGTCAACTGCACCCATATTCTGTTTCATAGCCACCGCTCCTCGCCTTCTTTAATTTTGCAAGCTTCCTCCGGCCGCTGCTCCTTCATTTAAACATCCCCTGCTACTTTTAATTATTTCCCGCACCGGCAATCGCTATGGTAGAAAGTGTTGGCAAATCGAAACTACCCAAAGCAGTGGAGACTCAAAGCGGCAGCCCCAGGCTTAGGCGGCCAGACAATACCCGGGCGGGGCGGCTGAACTGGTGCTTAATCCTTCAAGGAAATCCAGTACATCCTGCAGCGTTGACACGGGGACCAGCTCTATATTGCGTGCCGCTTTACGTGCTTCTGCATAGTTTCCTTCCGGAACAATAAAAAATTCAGCGCCAGCCCTTTCCGCGGAAATGACCTTCTGGAAAACGCCGCCAATACGGCCAACCCGCTCATTAGTATCAATGGTGCCGGTACCGGCAATAATGCGGCCGCCGGTTATATCGCCAGGTGTAAGCTGGTTTAAAATTTCCAGGACAAACATCAAGCCGGCTGAAGGACCGCCGATTTTGCCTGTTTCTATTTCAATGTCCACCGGCAGCACCGGCTCCCCATGCTCAGTGCGGATATAGATGCCCAGGGCAGGTATGCCGGGGTTATCAGGGTATTCTCTGGTGGATACTTCCACATCCCTTGTAATTTCTTCCCGTTTTATCGTCAGGCGCACCGTTTCTCCGACACTGCGGTTTTGCACCAGGATAATTGCCTCACTGGCCGTGCTCACAGAAATACCGTCCACCGCGGTTATAATATCCCCTTTCTGCAAAATCCCCCGGGAAGGGCTGTTGTCCAAAAAACCTTCCACAACGGGTCCTTCGCTGATCATCTCAACCTGGTAGCCGGCCCGCCGTAATGCAATTAACTTGGCCAGCATCTTACTTTCTTCCATCATTGAATTTAACAATTCCCGATATTCCTCTCGGCTCATGCCGCGGGGTATTACTTCGCCGAGAAGCCGCAGCTCAATATGCGGATGTAAAATCCCGTAGAGTGCAAATAAAAGATTTGCCCTTTGCTGGGTTACGGTGACCAGGTATAGTTTCCCCGTATCACCGGGGTCGGCCCCTTCTACAGTAATTAAAGGACGCAGCTCTTCTGCAGCACCCGGTTTGATGAGGACATAATCGGTCTGATAAAAAAAAGCAATGACGAGCAGTGCAAGAATAACGAGCAGTACTTTAAATAATCTGCCTGCATTAACCAATATTCATCCTTCTTTCCTTACTTTACTCTGAATGAGCGGCAGCGCCGCCCGGGCGGCCTCTTCTCCCCTTTGAATAATCTCATGGACCCGCTGAAAATGAAAAGGCCCTATATCTCTTAAATCGGGCGTAATCAGGACATCAGCCCGGTCCAATTGCATCTGGCATATTTCCCGGGACATAATATCGATAGCCTTGGACATCACATCAAAAATATGGTTTATTTTATATTCTGCCACATAGTAGCCCACATCAACCGCCACGACAAATTCTGCTCCCATCTCCTGGACTGCTTTTACCGGGACTCTTTCGATGATACCGCCGTCCGCCAGGATGCGCCCTTCCAGTCGCACCGGGCTAAAGATTCCGGGGACTGCACAGGAGGCGCGCACTGCCCGGGCAATACAACCGCGGCGCAGCAGCACCTGTTCGCCTGAGCAGAGGTCTGTCGTGGAGACGGCGAGGGGCAGGTCCAGATCTTCAATGGCGCGGCGGCCGGTTAATAGGTACATCAGTTCTTCCAGCCTTTCGCCGGCAATCAGCCCCATCCGCGGAAAAGTAAAGTCCATCCAGGTGCGGCGGGAAATGCGGCGGGCCAGCCGCTCCATCAATTTTATTTCGAATTTGCTGGCATAAAGGGAAGCCACAACACTGCCCATGCCGGATCCGGCGATGAAATCTATTTTTAGCCCCGCCTGCGCCAAAACCTTGATTACCCCAATATGGGCCAGGCCGCGCGCCAAGCCGCTTCCCAGGGATATCCCGATTTTCGAAAGGTTCGCCATTTGTCACCTCAACCTTGCGTAGGGGTACACCGGTGAAAAAGCTCTTTTACATCTGAAATGCCTTCAACAGCATTATCACTCCGAGCGCACAGGCCAGAATCCCGCCTATGCGCAGCATCACCAGGTAAGCCCGCGGAGGTGGTGCTTTTGCTTTTCTGCCGATGCCGATATTCCAGAAAAATCGGGGGTAAACAACTGAAACCAAGCCTATAGCCAGAACAACCATGCCGAAAAAGAACAACCCCCTAATTTCGACGGACCCGGTGGAGCTGCCTACGCCTAAAGGCAGCAGCGCCGGTTTTGAGGCAATAAAAGATCCCTCCCAGGTATTAATCATGTTTATGCTCTCACCTGCTTTAATATTTTTCTGTTTAATTTTCCCCAAGGACGCTTCTTTTCCTGTTAACACTAATTATGCCGGAAAAAAAATGCATAAAGATTTTTCGATTGGTAAAATATAACTTATTGGATTTGGACAGCTGTTTGGGAGGCGAAGAGATGACCGCCTTTTTTGTAACCGCATCTTTGCTAATCGTTTTTTTAATCCTTGATCGAATCCAAAAAATGCTTAACCGGCAGAGGGAGTTGAGAAATGACGAAAATGCGGCACGCCTGGAGGTATTAAAAATTGTGGCTAAGGAAGAACTGTACCGTTTTCAGGATGCGGAAGCAATAAGCTCATGGATTACCCGCCTGCTGCAGATGTTGGGCTATGAGAACGTCAAAAGCGAACTGTTCGAAGAAGACAGCGCCTTTGATTATACCTGCACCAGGGGGAATCAAACCGTTTACGTGGCCTGCAAGTTATGGAACGTAAAAAAATTTGACGCCGATGTAACCTGTGCCGCGGTGCAAAAACTCGTCGGAGCCATGGTCGGTGGACGCACAAGAAAAGGGCTCATTATCACCGCCGGTTCAATTACTGACGAAGCGCGACAGTACCTTGAATCCCTGCCTGTTCGCTACAGCATTGATGTGCTCGACGGAGCCGCTCTCATAAATAAATTACATGAGTTGCGCCGCATTAAACTGCAACCGCTTGTCGAAATATGAAATCAACTATACTTGGCCATAATCATATCATAGACCTCGGGCGGCACCAGGTCTCTAATATCTCCACCGAAGCTGGCCACCTCTTTGACTATACTTGAGCTCAGGTAAGAATACTTGCTGTT
Source organism: Bacillota bacterium (assembly GCA_029782095.1). Lineage (GTDB taxonomy): Bacteria > Bacillota > Dethiobacteria > DTU022 > DTU022 > JAKPEE01. The sequence continues at coordinate 14,511 of JAKOVL010000003.1, forward strand.
GGTCACCATGAACAGGGTTTCTATCTGCGGATCCAGCTTTCGATTGACCAGGGCCATCTGAAACTCAAATTCAAAATCAGAAATTGCCCGCAAGCCCTTTACAACAAGGTTTACTTTTTTTCGTTTGGCAAATTCAATCAGCAGTCCCTGAAAATACTCTATCCTCACGTTCTCAATGCCGGAGGTTACTCTTCTCAGCATTTCCAATCTTTCTTCAATGGTAAATACAGCCTTTTTGCGAGGATTCTCTAAGATGGCAACAATGAGTTCGTCCACAATTTTGCTGGTTCTCTCAATTATGTCCAGGTGTCCCTTAGTAACTGGGTCAAAACTACCAGGATAGATGGCCATCCCCACTTTTTGTTGTCCCCCTTCTAAATTCTTAAAAATGAAAAACTGACTAATAAACCTTCTTGATAAATTGACTGTACACCTGCCACTTTACTTTTTTTTTCTTAAAAACGCAAAAAAAAATGTATAAAATGAACCAAGGCGTTTCATAATAGCAAATGAAGCAACATTATTCCCCTAAGCTCTTCCTCCGGTTTCTCCTCTCCCAATCACCGCTGATGCGGTGGTTTTACCGCAGGTCACACGGCCTGCGGCTTTTTTTATTAAAAATAAAGGCGGGCCGAAAGCCCGCCGATGTATGGAGAATTGCAGTTTGCTAAAGGGTTCCGCCTTTTCCGGCCAGCTGGTTTTCAGCGGCCTGAATCATCCTTTTAACCATGATTCCACCAACATACCCGTTCTGCCGGGAGGTCAGAGCCCCCAAATCACCGTTATAGTTGATGCCCAGTTCGTTGGCGATTTCAAACTTGAAATTGTCCAGCGCCTGGCGGGCTTCTCTGACCAGGATGCTATTGTTTCTGCGTGCCATTTAGTGTCACCTCCTTTCTCTTAAGGCGCATACTTAGTATGGCACGAGCAGGTCGATCTATACTGAGAATTGTTTACACGAAAAATAATATTATGCACCAACAGGAGCATATCATCCACATTTTCCAGAGGTATATTTTTACATTTATTTAATTAAAGCACTCCGATCATGGCCTCCGGCTAACAGGCGGGCAGGATTTGAAGGTAAAATAACCGCAGACTTTCCGTTTTCTTCGC
>JAKOVL010000012.1 GCA_029782095.1 Bacillota bacterium
CCGAACTGGAGGAGCTGCGGAAGAAGTTGAAGACAGCCGAAAGCGACATCGCTGCGCTCCAGGCCGCCCTGAACCAGGAAAGTCAGAGGAAAGAAAATGCTAAAAGACTGCTCAAAGAAGCCGAACGCGCCCTGGGTTGACGTGCCGGGAAGATTGAGACGTTTACTTATGCCCCTCGAAAGAGGGGCTTTATTTTTTGCCCAAATTGTTAAGAAAACTTAATAAAAATACAAGAAATAAGGGTTGACAAAGGGTAATAAGCATATTATTATTAAAATAGAAAAGGAAAGGGGGAAATAAGATGAATAAGATGAAGGCGAAAATCGACGAGCTGATTAAAAAGTTTAAAATCGAACTGGCCAGCAAGGACGGGAAAGAGGGTTTAGCGGTATTTGGCAAGCCGAGCGCCGCCGAGATCGCCGAGCTAAAGGCGCTCAAGGGGGAAATCGTGGCCGAGTTGAAGCGGCGGGCGGCTGAAAGGGAAGCCGAGATCGAAGTTGCCCGCGCCGAAGCTGCCGCCCGGCTGGAGCAGAAGAAGCGGGAATACCTCGCCACCGCTGACCTTCGCCGGTGCCTCATTTATCGGCAGGACGAGTTTTGCAACGTCACCTGGAGCATCGCAACCCTGTCTTACGATGCGGAGCAGGACCGCTACTTTAGTGCGGAGTATGGCTTGGCGAATTACGTTGCGCTGGAGCATGTTACCGCTACGATGGAAAAAATAAGCCAGCGTAAAGACAGCAAGTTTTATGGCTTGGAATGTGTGGCCTGGGAAATCACTCCCGATGAGGAGAAGGCCTTGCTCGCCGAGCAGGCACCTGCGAAAGAAAAGGCTGAAAAGGAAGCGGCAGAAGCGGCGGAAAGAAAAGCCGCTGAAGAGGCCGCGCAGAAGGCTGCCGCCGATGCCGCCCGCCAGGCCAAGTTTGACGAGGCGCGGGAAACCGGGAAGCCGGTCCTGCTCCAAAGGTGGAGTGAACCGTGCAACGACCCGCGCGAAGAGTGCAGCATGGACATCGTCCGGCAGTACGCTATGCCGGACGGTAGCGTGAAAACCGAGCGGAATCACACCTGGTAGAAACTACGGCCCGCCGGGAGCCGTAATCCCGGCAGAAAGGAAGGAGGATAAAATGATTGATAAAATGATTAAAA
>JAKOVL010000013.1 GCA_029782095.1 Bacillota bacterium
CCGAACTGGAGGAGCTGCGGAAGAAGTTGAAGACAGCCGAAAGCGACATCGCTGCGCTCCAGGCCGCCCTGAACCAGGAAAGTCAGAGGAAAGAAAATGCTAAAAGACTGCTCAAAGAAGCCGAACGCGCCCTGGGTTGACGTGCCGGGAAGATTGAGACGTTTACTTATGCCCCTCGAAAGAGGGGCTTTATTTTTTGCCAAAATTGTTAAGAAAACTTAATAAAAATACAAGAAATAAGGGTTGACAGAGGGGAATAAGCACTATATAATTAAATTAGAAAAGGAAAGGGGGAAATAAGATGAAGGCGAAAATCGACGGGCTGATTAAAAAGTTTAAAATCGAACTGGCCAGCAAGGACGGGAAAGAGGGTTTAGCTGTATTTGGCAAGCCGAGCGCCGCCGAGGTTGCAGAAATAAAAGCACTCAAGGGGGAAATCATGGCCGAGTTGGAGCGGCGTAAGGCCGAAAGGGAAGCCCAGATTGAGGTGGCTCGGGCTGAAGCCGAAGCCCGGCTGGAGCAGAAGAAGCAGGAATACCTTGCCACTGCTGATCTTCGCCGGTGCCTTGTTTATCGGCAGGACGAGTTTTGCAACGTCACTTGGAGCATCGCAACCCTGTCTTACAATGCGGAGCAGGACCGCTACTTCAGTGCACAATACGGCCTGTCGAACTACATTAAGCTGGAACATGTAACTGCTATGATTGAAGAAATCAGCCAGCGTAAGGACAGCAAATTTTACGGCCTCGAGTGCGTGGCCTGGGAAATTACCGATGAAGAAGAAAAGGCGCTGCTCGCCGAGCAGGTGACCGCGAAAGAAAAGGCTGAAAAAGAAGCGGCAGAAGCGGCGGAAAAGAAGGCCGCTGAAGAAGCCGCACAGAAGGCCGCCGCTGAACAAAAGCGCCAGGCCAAGTTTGACGAGGCGCGGAAAACCGGGCGGCCGGTCCTGCTCCAAAGGTGGAGTGAACCGTGCAACGACCCGCGCGAAGAGTGCAGCATGGACATCGTCCGGCAGTACGCTATGCCGGACGGTAGCGTGAAAACCGAGCGGAATCACACCTGGTAGAAACTACGGCCCGCCGGGAGCCGTAATCCCGGCAGAAAGGAAGGAGGATAAAATGATTGATAAAATGATTAAAA
>JAKOVL010000037.1 GCA_029782095.1 Bacillota bacterium
TATGAGAGGAAAGTTACCGCACTTACTCGAGGAGGCCTGCCGGTTGGCCGGGATAGCCCTGGTAACCTGTGCTGAGAGGTGCAGCTGGGCCGGCAGGAGTCAGCAGAAGCCATAGTACCTGCATACAAGCAGGGAAGGGCTGAACGATTAAGCGAGGGATTGACTTGGTTAGTTCGAAAGGTATGCGAGGACAGCAGAAAACCTCACAAGAGACCTGCCCCCGGGGGGACGCGATGAAGTCGCGGGGAACCGGAGGAGGGCTGAGCATACCCACGGCCCGACCCGAGAAGACATCCCGCGGAGCGGATAGGTACGCTTCGTTACGCTTAAACGAACCGCCAGGTGCGTGACACGCATGCCTGGTGGTGTGGGGGGACGGGGGTTAGCCACCCCCTCCTACCCGATGGGGGCGTAGCTTTTCCCGGTCCAAGCCAGGGCAGCAGGCTTCCCTTTCCCCCTCTCCCTAACCCTCTCCCGCCGGGGGAGAGGGAACTGCCGCTGACGCACTGGGCCCCGCGAACAGAGAAATTAGTCCGTTAACTGATTCTCTCCCCCCTCGTGGGGGAGGGCAGGGAGGGGGGCGTAGCTTTTATCGGGCAAAGCCGGGTGACAAGGCTCCCTTTTCCTCACCCTAAGGGGCCACCCTAATTGACTTTTAGGACAGCCCCTTTAATTTTGCTGTGTCCGGCAGGAGCCCGGCCTGGCAGGTGAAAATTGGGGGCGCCCCTGCTTCGCTTGAGCCACTTTTTAAGAATCAAACTGCTATTATTTGACAATAATAGAGATATAATTAAAGAAAATTTTTTGCGCGGCAGGAATCGCTAGGAAGCTGTAGAATATAGTGTAACAGAAAATTAAGGAATCACAGTGCCGAGGGGAGGATTAATCCCAAAAATTTGTCGGATAGCCGCGAGTCGAATTGTTATCCTGGGAGCCTCGTCTCAAGATTCGGGATGAGGTTTTTGTTATCCTTCTTGGCGAAGAAAACGGCGGGTGTTAGCTTTGTTCCAGGGGATACCGGAAGCGATTATTGACGAAGTCAGGCAGCGAACTGATCTGGTCAGCCTGGTGGGGGAATATTTGACCCTGGAAAAGCGGGGCAAAAACATGGTCGGATTATGCCCCTTTCACAGTGAAAAAACGCCTTCCTTTAATGTTTCTCCGGAAAAACAGCTTTTTCATTGTTTCGGCTGCGGGGCTTCGGGAAATGTGTTCAGCTTTATCATGAAAATGGACAATCTTAGCTTTACCGAGGCTGTCCGCATGCTGGCCCGCCGGGCCGGGGTGAAAATTCCGGAGCAAAAAAAGACCAACCGCAAACAGGATCTGCTGCGTGAAAAAATTTATGTCCTAAACCGGCTGGCGCTTCATTTTTTTTGTTCTTGCCTGAAGGATCCCGCTGTGGGTAAAGAAGCGGTCCATTACTTGCAAAATAGAGGAATTGACCAGAATTCCATCGAATTATTTAAACTGGGGTATGCTCCGGGCGGTTGGGACAACTTTGCCCGTTTTGCCCGCAGTAAAGGCTATTCGGAGGAGCTACTGCTCCAGGCGGGACTGACTTTACCCCGGGATAGAGGCGGCGGTGTTTACGATCGTTTTCGCCACCGCGTGATCTTTCCGATCTTTCATATAAACGGGAAAGTAATCGGTTTTGGCGGACGAGCCCTGCAGGAAGGGGATAAAGCCGGGCCGAAATACTTAAATTCGCCGGAGACGGCTGTTTTTAAAAAAGGGACCGTCCTCTATGGCTTGCACCTGGCCCGGGAGGCCATACGCAGGGAAAGCGAAGCCATCGTGGTGGAAGGATATACCGACGTGATCGCCGCCCACCAGGCAGGCGTGAAAAATGTGATCGCTTCCCAGGGAACCGCCTTGACCCCGGCCCAGGCGCGGCTGCTGCGCTCCCAGGCAAACACGGTGATCATCGCCTATGATGCGGACAGCGCCGGGGAAGCCGCCACCTGGAGAGGGTTAAAAATTTTGAAGGATGCGGGCTGTACGGTTAGGGTGGCGGAACTGCCCGCCGGCAGCGATCCGGACAGCTTGATCAGGGAAAAAGGTGCAGCGGAATTTCTTAAATTTACTCGGAGCGCTGTTCCCCTGGTGGAATACCAGCTTTCCAGGCTCAAAGAGCGAAACAGGGTGGACCAGGCCGAAGGACGGCTGCGCTACATGTCAGAGGCCCTGACCCTGCTGAGACAGGTAAACAACCTGGTGGAGCGCGACTATTACCTGAAACAGGTGGCGGAAGAAACAGGGGTCTCCGAGGAAGCGCTGCGGAGCGAATTAAAGAAATACCCTGGAAAGGGAAGCGATGTAAATAATCTAGTTTTAAAAGATCAAACTAATAATAATAATAATCAAATAAGGATTAACGCGGCAGAGAAGCTTCTTCTTTCCTTAATTATACAATACAAGGAGCTGGCTTCCCGCCTGCAAGATGAACTGAACATAGATGATCTCGAACATCCGGTGGCCAGACAGGTGCTGGAAGAAATTTTGAAATTAAACGAGGCAGGCTCTGCGATGACCGAAAAAGAACTGATCGATCGTTTTACAGACCCGCAGGCGCATGCTTTAATCGCTGCGGCAGCAACGGAGCCCAGCCTGCAGGATCTACCGTGGGAAACGATAGAAAAAATGGCTGCCGATTGTATCACCCGGATTAAGGAGAGAACGCAGGAGCGGCAGCGGCGCGAAATACAAGAGACAATAAGAGCAATGGAAAAACAAGGCCTCGAAGAACAGGCCAGGAATTTACTTCGGGAGAAATTGCAGATGATTGTAAAAGCAAGTCGCAGCCCTTATCGTTCCGGGGGAGGAGAGAAATATAATGGCTAAAGAAATTGGAAAAACCGTTTCTTTGGAAGAAGTCCAGCAGGATTTACTGGATCGTGGCAAAAAAAAGGGTTCGCTTACTTATAAAGAGATCATTGACACCTTGCAGCCTTACGAACTCTCGGTGGATGCCCTGGATAATTTTTATGATAAGCTGGCCCAGGATGGCATTGAAATTGTTGATGATTCTGTTTCCGTAGTAGAGGACGTACCAGTAGACGGAGATGAAGAGATCAAGCTGGAAGAAGATGATCTGAAGGAAGAAGATGATTTAGACCTGCCGGAAGGCGTAGCCATTAATGATCCGGTGCGCATGTATTTAAAAGAGATTGGGAAAATACCCCTGCTCACACCGGAAGAAGAGGTGGAGCTGGCCCGTGCCATTGAAAATAACGATGAAGAAGCCCGCCGCCGCCTGGCGGAGGCCAACCTGCGCCTGGTTGTCAGTATTGCCAAGAAGTATGTGGGCCGGGGCATGCTTTTCCTGGATCTGATCCAGGAGGGGAACCTGGGTCTGATCAAAGCCGTGGAAAAGTTTGACTACCGCAAAGGCTATAAATTCAGCACCTACGCCACCTGGTGGATTCGCCAGGCCATAACTCGGGCCATCGCCGATCAGGCCCGCACCATTCGCATCCCGGTGCACATGGTTGAAACCATCAATAAGTTAATCCGTGTTTCCCGCCAGCTGGTTCAGGAGCTGGGGCGCGAACCGCTGCCCGAAGAAATTGCCCGGGAGATGAACGTCAGTGAAGAGCGCGTCCGGGAGATTTTAAAAATCGCCCAGGAGCCCGTATCCCTGGAAACGCCCATCGGCGAGGAAGATGACAGTCATCTTGGAGATTTTATCGAGGATCAGGACGCTCAGGCCCCCGCTGAGGCGGCCGCCTTTGAACTGCTCAAAGAGCAGCTGGAAGATGTTCTCGATACGCTTACTCCCCGCGAGGAGAAAGTGCTGCGCCTGCGCTTCGGCCTCGATGACGGCCGCACCCGCACCCTGGAAGAGGTGGGCCAGCATTTCGGCGTGACCCGCGAACGAATCCGCCAGATCGAAGCCAAGGCCCTGCGCAAGCTGCGCCATCCCATGCGCAGCAGGCGGCTGAAAGACTACCTTGATTGATTCAACCGGCTCTTTGAAAGTCCCCCTTATCCCTTATCCAAGGGAGATTTAGGGTGATTCTCAATATTGTAAAACATGGTGTTAAAATAGAGGTGCCAACCCTGGTGTAAATCCCCTCTGCTCCCTTCTCAAAGGGGGGAAAACACGTAAATTTCCAAAGCAACTTCTACAGGGGAAGCCAGGGGAAAACAGAAAAAATTACTGGCCAAAACCCCTTGACTAACTGCTGGCCCTTGAGTATAATAATAAGCGTCAATGAAGGTTCCTCAGTAGCTCAATGGCAGAGCGGCCGGCTGTTAACCGGTAGGTTGCAGGTTCGAGTCCTGCCTGGGGAGCCAATTTTTATGTACAAATTGCATTGCTTCTTTTTTTCCTTTGTTTTCTCGCAGGCCTTTGCCCATGGAGCATTTGCCGCTCGCCCCACGAACAGCCCCTGCAAGCAACAAAAAAAGCCGCTCCCGGTGTTCCCGTCAGCGGCCCCGATCTCTTTCTACGCTATTCTTCATTGACTCCCGGTTCAGGAAGAAAAGCTTTGGATCGAGAGAACATGACTCAATGGATTACCTTTTTGCTTCGCAAATTAGGGCATGCAACTACCTTGTTAAGCTGTTACGCATTGTGAAAAAGTGTTATTTCTGCAACTTTTCTGCAACTTTATGACCGCAGGTTTTTCTAACAATTAACTGGGGCTTCAGGACCAGTTGAACAAGTTGATCTGGCGGCTGGGTTTTTTCGATCATTTTAATTAAAGACTGAGTGGCGATCTCGGCCATGAGAGATTTGTTCTGGGCTACAGTGGTAAGCTGAACCAGGCTATGCCCGGCAATATCAATATTGTCAAAGCCGATCAGGGCAATATCTTCGGGAATTTTAAGGTTGGCGGAAATGATAACCTCCATTGCGCTTAAAGCCATCAAATCATTGCAACAGACGATGGCTGTGGGTGGGGTAGGCAAATTCAAAAGAATTTTGGTTGCATGAATGGTTTTTTCTTGGTCATATTGCCCATCCACTACGAATTCTTCCCGGTAAGGGATGCCGTAATCTTCCAGTGCTTTTTTATAACCACTAAACCTTTCAACTGAGGTAGAAAAATTGTGGGTGCCGCGGATAAAGGCGATTTTTTTGTGTCCCAGTTTAATTAGATGCTCCACGGCCATATAAGTCCCTGCGGAATTGTCTAGAACAATATAATTAACATCTTGGCAAGAGGAGAAGCGCCGATTAAAAAGCAAGTAAGGTGCTCCTGATTTAATTAATTCCCGAACCGCTTTATCTTCGGTGAGGACGGAGGCGAAAAGGAAGCCATCGACTTTCCGTTGCTTTAAAATATTAATATATTCTTTTTGTTTATGACGATCATTGTCGGTAATACATAGTATGGTCGCGTAGCCCAGGTTATTAGCCGTATCCACAACGATTTTGGCAGTCTCGGCGTAGAATGGGTTGGTCAGGGTAGCCACCAGTAAACCTATGGTGTATGTTTTTTTAGTTTTCATCCCCCTGGCCAGCGTATTTGGGTGATAATTTAATTGTTCAATGACTTCCAGGACTTTGTTGCGGGTTTCCTCCTTTACAAGGGGGGAGTCGTTGATTACCCTTGACACGGTAGCATCTGAAACTTGCGCTATCCGGGCGATATCTTTGATCGTGGTCATAAATTTCAATCTCCTAATCTGGACAAGTTGGTGCCATAACGGGCTTGCTATGCCCAGTAGGTTGTTCTTCTAAGAAGCGGGCTGTAGGCCTCGGGTTTCACCGTTCGAAAGCAACTTTATGGTGGGTCACTCGTTCAGCGAAGATTTAGACCTGCTGCTAGTGCTTTTAATAGTTAAGTATATACTCTGTGCATTCAAAGTTGTTTTGTTGGGCAACACCCCCTGCAACAGAAAACTATCCAAAATGCCAGAACTCTTTCCTATTAATGTAATCATATCATAAGTGCCAACTAAATGTAAACGAATACAAAACAAAATTGCAAATGAAGAATGTTGCTGTAAAATAATAGATAGGATATAAAAATTTGCCTGGTCATTGATCAATAAGGTTTTTAAAACTTTTTAGAGAGAAATGTAAAGAGTGCATAGAAATCCTGCTGCTCACCCAAAGTTTTCTTGTATGCGCTGAATGACTGATATCCAGACCATGGGCCTTGAAGAAGTGGGGTCAAGGAGCCGCTCTAGAACCTTAATCGATTTGGAACAAGTGTCAGATGATGAAAATAGCATCTCAACTCCTGTTTACAGCAGTCCCAGTCCCAGGTTTAGTGCTTAAATTTTTGCTTTAGCTCTTTTTCCACGATGGGGATGCTGAGCAACATGGCGGCAAGCCCCAGTGAGGTGTTGACGAAAGTCAGGTGTTCGGGTTTAAAGGGAAGCAGCAGTTTAATTAATATAATCAGCGGAAGCAGGAAGCAGCCTAGTTTTAGCCACAACTCGGCAAAGCGGCGGTTGGCATATTCCCAGGCTTCTTGGGAGCTCGTGGACCTTTTGGTCCGGTAGCCGACAAAATGATTGATCTTTTCGGGAATCCACTTGCGAAAGATCAGGCCGATCACAATCATAGCCAGCGGAATTTGCACGTCTACAATCCAGTAGAATACAGCCACAGCCTTTAGTCCTCCAGTACACTAGCGCGGGCGGCGGCAGCAGCAACACCAGTAAAGCGTGTTGCTGGCCATCCGCTAAATACGGCCAAAAAAACTTTTGAATTCGTAAGCCCAAACTTTTGTAAATAAATTATATCACATACTCCGGATGGTTTATTGGAGGCCCTGGCGGGGTGCAGCTTTCAAGAGCAAGGGGGCCGGCAGAAGAGCTGCCGCCCCCCTTTGAATGGGTAAAAGCAATGGCTGCTAGCTGTACTCATAGAAGCCCTTGCCGGTTTTACGGCCCCATTCGCCGCGGGCGTATCTTTCGACCAGGGCCGGCGAAGGCTTTTCCGCGGGGTCCATGGTCTCGCGGTAGCGCTCCATGCGGGTGTGGTAGCCGAGATCGATTCCAGTGAGGTCCAGGAGCCTGAACGGGCCCATGGGATGGCCCAGGGCGTTGACCACGGCGCTGTCGATATCTTCCACTGAAGCCACCCCGGTATCGAGCAGAAATAGTGCTTCCTGTATTATCGCCCTGAAAATGCGGTTGACCACGAAGCCGTATATTTCTTTATGGAGTAGTACCGGTTCTTTATTCAGGCGGCGGGCCAGCTCCATGGCCACCGCAATTGTTTCTTCAGCAGTGTGGGGACCCTTCACCACTTCGACGCACTTCATCACCAGGGCGGGATTAAAAAAGTGCATATTGCAAACTTTTTCCGGCCGGGCAGTGGCGTCGGCGATGCGGGAACTGGCCAGGTATGAACTGTTGGTGGTGAGGATGGTATGGGGCGGGCAGAAACGGTCAAGCTTTTGAAATAGCTCCCTTTTTACTTCGAGGATCTCTACCACCGCTTCGATGACAAAGTCGGCACCCCGGGCCGCCTCTTCCAGGCTGGTAGTGAAGTTTAAATTTTTTTGCGTTTGCTCGGCCTGCTCTTCAGTCAACTTTCCCCTGGCCACCCGGCCGGCCAGGTAGGTGTGCATAAACTGCCGCACCTTCTCCAGCCCTGCCTCGCTTCTGCTGACGCAGGTCGTCCGGTACCCGGAAAGGGCGCACAAAACGCTGAGCTGGTGGCCCATGGTTCCGGTGCCGATAACGCAAATGTTCTTGATTTCGTCAACTTTCATGCCCTACAGTTCTCCTTTGCGATTGATCCGCTGAACCGGTCCAAAACCCGGCCCGGGGCAGCGCAAACCGCTGATCTGATCAGTCAGCACGGACTGCCCGTAGCTATACTATTCAATATGGCAAGATGTTGTTACATTGGATATAGCCTGGAGTATAAGATTCTCCTTTGAAGGGCAAGCCTCGCTGTGGCGGTTAATAAGGGAGATATCATCCATAAGAAAATCCGGTTCACTGGGGAAAATCTGTCACCTGCAAGCCCGAAGCGGCAGCGGGCGGACACTTAAGGGGCGGAGCAATACCGGCGTGCTCCGCCCCAAGTTGATCTATGCAATGGCCCCTTCCCTGCCTTAAGCGCCAACAAGGCCAGCCTAAATGAGCCTCTTGAAAACCTGCAGCAGCTCCTCAATGACCTCGTCGTGGTCTTTCTGCTCCGCCATGGCCCGGCTGACGCAGCCCCTGGTGTGATCCTCCAAAACAATCAAGGCCAGCCTGGCCAAGGCCATGCGGGCGGCGGCGATCTGGTTGAGGACATCGACGCAATAGCGGTCCTCCTCAACCATTCTCTGGATGCCCCGCACCTGCCCTTCCACCCGCCTGAGGCCGTGCAGTATTTTCTCCCGGTCTTTGCCGTAACTGCCGCTGCGGCGGTGGTGCCCGCATTCAGGCCGGCACGCCCTGTCGTCGCTTGAGCCGGTATGCCCGTGATCCATGGTAACTGCCTCCTTAGATGTTTGCCTGTACCGCCATGTTTAACCCTGCGGCACAGGTTGGCTGCCCGGTGAAAAATCTACCCTGGCCCGGCGCAGCCGCAGCGAGTTTAAAACCACGTTCAAGGAGCTGAGAGCCATGGCTGTGGCGCCGATCATGGGATGCAGCAAGCCGAAAAAGGCGGCCGGTATGGCCACGGCATTGTAAAACCAGGCCCAGAAATAATTTTGCTTGATTTTTCTAAAGGTGGCCTGCGAGAGTTTGATTGCCGTAACCACGCCTCCCAGCTTTCCCCGGACCAGGGTGATATCGGCTGCTTCAATGGCCACATCGGTGCCGCTGCCGATGGCGATGCCCACGTTGGCCTGCTTCAGCGCCGGGGCGTCATTGATGCCGTCGCCCACCATGGCCACCGGGCCGTATTCCTCCTGCAATCTTTTAATGGTCTCCACCTTGCCTTCGGGCAGAACTTCGGCAATGACCGTGTCGATGCCGGCCTTGGCCGCGATGGCCCGGGCGGTGCGCTCGTTGTCGCCGGTGATCATGGCTGTTTTTAAGCCCATTTTTTGAATTTCAGCGATTGCGGCAGCGGAATCCTCCTTGATCGTGTCGGCGATGGCGATGAGGGCGGCCGGCTTCCCTTCGACGGCTAGAATAACCACCGTTTTCGCTTCATCTTCCAGGGCAGTTAGCTGCGGCAAGCTTTCTTCCATGGCCAGGCCCCGTTCCGCCATCAGCCTGCGGCTGCCCAGGAGCACCTTTTCCCCGTTTACCGTGCCTTCTACACCCTTGCCGCTGATGGCAGCGAAATGTTCCACCGCCTGCAGGGCCACCCCCGCTCCTTTGGCCTTTTCCACTACCGCAGCGCCAAGGGGGTGCTCCGAAGCGGCCTCCAGGCTGCCGGCGTAGAACAGTATTTCTTCTTCATTGTATCCGGACAGGGGAATAATATCGGTCACCGCCGGCTTGCCCCTGGTAATGGTGCCTGTTTTATCAAAGGCCACCAGCCTGATTTCTTTCATGGTCTGGATGGCTTCACCGCTTCTTATTAAAATGCCTTTTTCCGCGCCCATGCCGCTGCCCACCATCAGGGCGGTGGGGGTGGCCAGGCCCAGGGCGCAGGGGCAGGAGATGACCAGAACCGCGGTCATGGCCAGGAAGGCCTGGGTAATAAGCGGCACATCAGTGTTGCTCCAGGGCAGGTTAAAAAGCTCGACAATGCCCGTGTGGAATTGGGGGAAAGCCATCCAGGAAACAAAGGCGCCGACGGCCAGCAAGAGCACTGCCGGAACAAAGTAGCCGGTTACGCGATCGGCAAACTCCTGGATCGGCACTTTGGAACCCTGGCATTCTTCCACCAGTTTAATCATCTGGGCCAAAAATGTATCTGCGCCCACTTTGGTAGCTTTTACTTTCAAAAGCCCATGCATATTTACCGTGGCGCCGATGACCTCGTCGCCCGGGCGCCGGGTTACGGGCAGCGATTCTCCGGTGGCCATGGACTCGTCAACCGTGCTCTCTCCGCCAACAACGATCCCGTCGGTGGGAATTTTCTCTCCTGGCTTGATAATCATGATATCGCCAACGGAAAGCTGCTCCACCGGTATTTCCCTTTCAACGTCTCCGTCCAAGATGCGGGCCTGCTTCGCTTCCATGGAAAGAAGCTTTTTAATGGCCTGGGAAGCCCGGCCCATTGCTCTCGCTTCAAGATAGCGCCCCACCAGGTGCAGGGTCAGGATCGAGGAGGCCATTTCAAAAAAAGTGGTAACGGGAAACCAGAAGGCCAGCAGGCTGAGCAGGTACGGCACCAGCGAGCCCAGCGTCACCAAGGTGTCCATGGTGGCGCTCCCATGCCTGAGAGCGTTCCAGGTGGCCTTATGGGTGTCCGCGCCGGCGATAAAGATCACCGGAAAGGCCAGCAGTGCGATAATGGCGGTATAGCCGGGGATGGCAGCCACAAACATATGCACCATCATCAGCGCCATGACGGGGACGGCGAAGGCTGCAGCCAGCTTCAGCCGGCGGGCGGCCCGGTATACTTTTTCCTCCGCCTGGCCGGCAGGCTCGCTGACGTCAGCTAGCCCTTCGGTTTCGACAGGTTCATAGCCGCTGTCGCGCACGGTTTGCTTAACCTTCTCCAGATCGATCAGGGCCGGATCGTAGCGCAGAACCGCTTTATCCGTGGCCAGGTTGACCTGTGCCTCCTGCACTCCTTCCAGCGCTAAGAGATTGTGCTCAATTTTGCGGGCGCAGGCGGCGCAGCTCATGCCCTTGATTTTTAGCTCGCCCGTCTTGAAGGTTTGCTGCTCTGCCTCCGCCCGGTAGCCTGCTGACTCCACCACGGCGATTAGCTCTGACAGCGTTGTTTTGGCTGGATCATATTCGACGTAAGCCTTGGAGACGGCGAAATTTATGCGGGCCGCCGCCACTCCCGCCGCACCGGACAAAGCCTTTTCAATACGCTGCGCGCAGGCGGCGCAGCTCATGCCTGCAATCAATAAGACAGCTTTTTCGTTCATATTGCCTCGCCCCTTCCCGGGTCATTTTTGCTATACCCCCCCAGGGTATATTTTAATATTAGCATGGGCTGGCATCTATTGCAAGACAAACTATTGTTCCTATCTCTTTTCTATGTTTTTACTTTACGCGGCGGCTGGATTGCCAGCCTGGGGCGCGGCAGAAAAGTATCAGCAGCAGGTAAAAGGGAATCGCCAATAAAAATGGAACATATATAACAAATGCGCGAGCGCAGGAGGCGGAGGATTATGATCATCGATGTGCACGTCCACATATTATCACCGGATTTTATCAAAGAGGTGGAAGTATACAAAGAGCGGGAAGCCCACTTCAAGCTGATTCACAGCGGCCCCAAAGTCAAGTATGCCACGGCCGAAGACCTCATCGCCAACATGGACAAGTGCGGTGTGGACAAATCCGTGGTTTTTGGTTTTCCTTTCAACGATATGGGACTCTGCCGCGAAACCAATGATTATATCATCGAGTCCTGCCAGAAGTATAAGGACAGATTAATCGGCTTCGCCCTGGCGCCGCCTCTGGATCCTGGATTTGAAAAAGAAATAGCCCGCTGCCACGACAAAGGGCTGAGGGGAGTCGGGGAGTTGATCCCCGATGCCGGGCATTTTGATATTGCCGATCAAAAGCAAATGCGCGAGCTGGCCGGCGTCTGCAAGGAAAGAGGCCTGCCGGTACTCATGCATACCAATGAGCAGGTGGGCCATTATTATCCCGGCAAAGGAGGAACCGGACCTTCCCGGGCCTACGCTTTCGCGGTCAACAACCCCGATTTAACCATTATTTTTGCCCACTGGGGAGGCGGGCTGTTTTTCTACGAACTCATGCCGGAGCTGAAAAAAGGTCTAGCCAATGTCTATTACGATACCGCAGCCTCTCCTTACCTTTACCAGCCCCGCGTCTACGAGGCGGCGCGATTGGCGGAGATCATTCCCAAGGTGATGCTTGGCAGCGACTATCCCTTACTTTCGCCCTCCCGCTACTTCAAGGAGATGGCGCAGACCGGCCTGAGCGAGGCAGAGGTGGAGCTAATCGCGGGGCAAAATGCGGCCCGGGTCTTGCTGCAGGAATGAAACTACCACAGGTTCGCCCTAAAATGGCGCCTGGCTGACGGACAAAGAAGCGGCAGGGAGAAGGGGTCCCTGCCGCCTTTGCTGCCGGCTTTACTTAGACTGCTTCGACTGTGCCGCCGGCCTGCTTAACGGCATCAAACAGGGCCTGCACCGCTGAATGCTTATCTTGAAGCAGCGGGGTCCGTAAAATCAGGCAGATGCCGGAAGGAGAAGTCAGCTCCAGGACATTGAGCAAGTTAATAACTGTCCCGGCCGGGATAAAGATGCGAAACAGCGTTCCGGGCTTATGGGGACAGGGATGACGATGTTTTTGCCCCAGCTGCTCTGCCGGGTTGTCATGGAAGTTGCCGTGGTAATGTGTGTTGTAATCGGAGGCCATATACCAATACTCCTTTCAATCAAAACATGCATGATATATCGATCTGCTATATTAATATGCATGGCCAAAGGAAAGGTGCAGCCGCTTTCCGCGATATTTTATGGCCCTTTCCCGGAAACGGCCTTCTTCATCTGGTATAATGGGGATATTAAGCCAGGCTGGAGGAGGCTTAAAGATGGCGCCGGATCCCATCATCAAGCTGGAAAAGGTATCATGGGTGCGCGACGGCAAAGCGATTTTAGAAGAGATCGACTGGACGGTAAACCCGGGAGAGCACTGGGCCGTGGTCGGCCTGAACGGTTCGGGCAAAACCAGCCTGCTCAATATCGCCGCCGGGTATGTGCAGCCGTCTTCAGGCCGGGCCGCTGTTTTGGGGCGGCAATTCGGCGCCTACGACCTGCGGGAGCTGCGCAAATCTATCGGCTGGGTCAGCGCTGCCCTGCGGGATCGGCTTTACCAGGGTGAAGCGGCTGAGCATATTGTCGTCGGGGGGAAAGAGGCGATCATCGGGCTGGATCGTCCTCCCTCGGAAGCTGACCTGCAGCGGGCCCGTGAAATTTTAGCCAGGCTGGGCTGCGGGGCGCTAAGCTCAAGGGCCTATCGCACGCTGTCCGAAGGGGAGCGGCAGCGGGTGCTCATTGCCCGGGCCATGTTCAACTCGCCCCCGCTGTTGATCCTGGATGAACCCTGCACGGGGCTGGACTGGCTGGCCCGGGAAAGCTACCTGGAGGCCCTGCAGCAGCTGGGCCGGGACTCCGCCGGGCCGACCATGATTTACGTGACCCATCGTTTTGAGGAGGTGCCGCCGGTATTTAACCGCGTGCTGCTGTTGAAAAAAGGCCGGGTGCATTCTGCCGGCTGCACGGTGGAGCTGCTTAGCCCGGACAACCTGTCCGACTTTCTGGAGATTCCCGTAGAAGTCACCCGCAGGGAGGGGCGAGTTTATGTGCACCGCAAAAAATAAATTAAATCAAGGGAGATGAAGCGATGCATCTGCAAGGCAAACATATCGCCATCTTATTGGAAAAGCTATACGAGGACCCCGAGTTTTGGTATCCTTATTACCGGTTTCAGGAAGCCGGGGCCAGGGTGAGCGTTGTCGCCCCGGCCGTGGGAGAATATTTGAGCAAGCATGGCTTCCCTGCAACAGCGGACCTGGCGGCCGGTGAAGCCCGGGCGGAGCAGTTTGACGCGGTAATTATTCCCGGTGGCTACTCGCCCGATCATATGCGCCGCTCGCCGGAAATGGTCAACTTCGTCAGGGAAGCGCACCGCCTCGGCAAAATTATTGCCGCCATTTGCCACGGCCCGTGGATGCTGGCATCGATCGGGGCTTTAAAGAAACGAAAAGCCACCGCCTTTTATTCCATTAAAGATGACCTGGTAAATGCGGGGGCTGAGTACGTGGATGAAGCGGTGGTCAGGGATGGCAATATCATTACCTCCCGCGTACCTTCCGACCTGCCGTTTTTTTGCCGGGCCATTATTCAGGCCCTGGGCGGCGCGGATTCCGGTTCGTCGTAGGAGGGCCAGCCGCCGCAAAGCTTTCCAATTAACGTTTCCACCAGTCCCGGGAAGAGGCCGTAGAGGGGTACCGTCAGCCGGGTAAAAGGCGGGATGATCAGATCCCGCTTTTTTTTGGCCACCGCCCGCAGAATGGCCGCGGCCGCCTGCTCCGGCGAATAACCGCCGGTGAGGCGGTAGAAGAAGGTATTTTTAACGCTTTCCAGGTGCCCCTCCAGGAGCGGCGAGCGGACGAAGGAAGGGTAGACCGCGGTGACGTGAATACGATCCGGTTTTAATTCCCGGCGCAGGGCGTTGGACATTCCGGCCACGGCAAACTTGGAGGCCGAGTAAGCGGAAGAGCCGGGAATGGGGTATTTCCCCGCCAGGGAGGAAAGCGTGACGATATGCCCCCCGCCCTGGCTGCGCATCAGCGGAACTGCGGCGCGAATGCAGTGCACCGTACCCATGTAGTTGATTTCCATCATCTGCCGCACGGATTCCATGCTTAAGCCGCCCATCCCGCCGGCCTTAAAAACGCAGGCGCAGTTAAACAGGTAATCAATGCGGCCAAAGCGCTTCACGGCCTGCTCCATCAGCCGCCTTACGTCATCCGGCACGGCAACGTCTGCCGGACAGGGCAGCGCTTCTGCCGGTGAAAGCTCCGCCGCCAGGTTTTGGAGCGGACCCTCCCGCCGCGCTGCCAGGACCAGCTTCGCTCCCGCTTCGGCCAGCTGAATCGAGATGGCCCTGCCAATGCCGGAGCTGGCACCGGTGACCACGGCTACTTTTTGGTGGAAATGGCGCTGCATCAAAATGGCCCCCTTGTAAACCTTCTCTGCCGGGTGCTATTCCCTTTTCTTCCCTTGATTTCCTGCAAGCAGGACGGTTTGCTCAGGCAAAAATATCTCGCAGCGGTATCTCCAGGCCCTCAAACACGGTGGAGCCGATGGTTTCCCCTTCTTTGAAATAATTCAACTCTTTAATCTCCCGCTCTGCGGTAAAAGAATAGCGCATGATTGCGCCGGTTTCAGGATCGGCGATCCAGTATTCTTTTATACCGCTTTTCAGGTAAAGGTTTAGCTTGACGATCATGTCTTTGCTCTTTGTGGAAGGCGAGAGCACTTCCACCACCAGGGTGGGGACGCCCAGGTATTTATTGTCTGCGCTGACCTTTTCTTCATCGCAGATGACAACAATATCCGGCTGGACCACGTTCGGATCTTCTTCAAACTTAGTGGCGTAGCCGAAAAGACGGACGTCCAGCGGGGCCGTTAAAGAGCGGCAGCTTTTTCCCCGGAAATAGTTATAAAAATGTCCTGCAATTTCGTTCACAATAACCTGGTGTCGAAAGCCGGGGGAAGAAAGCAGGTAGATTTCGCCGTCAATCAATTCGTAGCGCTGCTCCGATGTGTTAACCAGTTCCAGGTATTCTTCATAGGTGACCCTTTTTTTGTATGTTGGGGATCCTTCGAGAACCGCGATATAATCGGGCTCCGTATAAGGTATTAGCTTGGCGACATTCTTTCCATTTTTAACAATGACTATCTCTTCTTTTTCCACCAGGGCCAGGTATTTGCCGAACGCATTCTGGAGGTCCGTACTGTTAACCCGCATTCGATCACCTCAAGCTTCCTTATCGCTATTATTTTAGCTCTATATGCCGGTAAAATCAATACAAATTAGGCATAGTCGCAGCAAATAATAGCGAAGATGGAGGGCGGATTTAGCTATCTGGCTGCAACTTGTTTTTCCCTGCGCCAGTGGCAGCGCTCCCGCTTGGAGCAGAAATCACAGGGGACAGCGTCTTCGCATAGATCTTTACCCAAAGGCAGAACAAAAGAGACTGATTTTCGTGGGATCATCAGGCAGCTGTCGGTCAGCCGCACTCCGATTTTTTCTGCGGGCAGGACGCTGAACAGCACGCGCTGCTGCTCAATGGGCCATCCTTCCTGCCCCGGCTGGGCCCTCATGCCCGTTTTAAGGCCGCTATTTTCCGCCGCGGCAATGAGCTTATTGGTCACAGCCTGGCTGACCAGGCCGATGGCAGCGGTTCCGGCGCCGTCCAGGGCCAGGCCCTTGATCATGTCGCTGCCCATCAGTTCTTTCATGCGTTCTTCCAGCTTCGGGCCGATGGTGCAGACAGCCAGGAAAATCTCCGCGGCGCCGGCCAGGGCCCGTTTGACTAAGGGGCCTTCAAATATGCCGCCCTCAAATGTAAGGGTTTCATGGGCAAAGTCAAGGACCGGCAGCTTAGTGGCAAGGGCTTTCGGCTCCAGAAGGGGGTTTGCCTCCTCTAATACCTCCAGTGCCGCATTTCTGACCCGATCTGAAGCCCTGGCCGGGTCTATGCCCTGGCCTTTTAAAACGTGATCAACGGTTAGTTCAATCTCAATGTGATCAATTATTTCAAACATAGCTTTCTCCTCCCCTGTTTTCTCTTTGGCTCCAGTATACTTTTTTTTAAAAAGATCCGCAATCGGCATGGTTAGTGTAAAGTTATTGTAGGTTTTTGGAGGGAATTTTTATATAGAAATAGAAGAGGAACCTCGCATTCGGCAAGAATGTAATCCCCTTAGGAAGGAGACTGAGGTTCCTCATGGATGTAGTTCGTTTAGTAGACTCTAAAATCCTTTCAGTAGTGGAAAAGATCTTTGCTGTTTTGGAAGGCGGAATTGACTATCGTACTTTTGAGGCTCAACTGAAGAAAGAGCTGGATGGCCTGGGGCGTGATCTGTTGAAAGTAGTTATAGAAGCCCTTGATCAGCAGCTTAGTGAGAGCAAAGAAAGGAAGCAGAAGTGGGTAGTTGTACGTAAAAACGACCGCAAAGAGATATTAACTCCCTTTGGTTTGTTATCTTACGAAAGGAGGTATTACCGGAATAAAGAGAGTAAAGAGTATAGCTGCCTGGTAGACGAGAAAGTGGGTATCAAGCCCCATTCACGGGTGAGCGTGAGTGTCAAAGCTGACCTTGTGGAGGCGTCTACGGTGAGTTCCTATGAGGAGACCACCTTACAGGTAAGCCGTCATAATTCTGAATTAAAGGTCAGCAGACAGGCTGTAGCGGCCTGTGTGAAAGAGTTTAAAGTCAAAGAGGCGCCGCACCCCCAGCAGAAGAGGCGTGTAGCGGTGCTGTATCTGGCAGCCGATGAAGACCATTTGAAAGTAAGAAGGCGTGGGGGAGCTCAAGCCCGGCTGATCTATATCT
>JAKOVL010000225.1 GCA_029782095.1 Bacillota bacterium
TATCTCCTGGCCCTGGCCAAGAAAATACCGGGCCAGGGGAGCTACATCTTCGAGCAGACCAGAGCGGTGGATTTTCATCCCGGCAGCACCTGCACCGTGATCACCGGGAAGGGGCACAAGGTCACCGCCGACTACCTGATCATTGCCTCCCACTTCCCCGCCTACGGCGGCCGCGGCTACTATTTTGCCCGCATGTATCCGGAGCGCTCTTACGCCCTAGGCATAACCGTCCGGGAGAAGTTCCCCGGGGGGATGTATATCACCGCCGAGGCCCCCGGGCGCTCCCTGCGCTCCACCCCCTACGACGGCGGCGAGCTCGTTATCGTGGGGGGAGAGCACCACAAGACCGGCCAGGGGCCGGGCACCGATGTCCACTACCGCAAGCTGGTTGACTTTGCCCGGGAAAACTTTACCGTCCAGGAGATGCCCTTCCGGTGGTCCACGCAGGATTATACCACCCTGGACGAGGTCCCTTATACGGGGAGAATCAGGTCCGCCCTTCCCAATATCTTTGTGGCTACGGGCTTTCGAAAATGGGGGATGACCAACGGCACCGCTTCGGCGCTGCTGATAAGAGATCTAATCGTCAAGGGGGAGAGCCCCTGGGCGCCCGTTTACGATCCGGCCCGCTTTGAGGCCGATCCCATGGTGAAGAAGTTTATCAGCATTAATGCCGACGTGGCCAAGCACCTGATTGGCGACAAGCTCAAGCCGGTGACCGGGGACCTGGACCTGCGCCCCGGCGAAGCGAAGGTCATGGAGTGGGAGGGAGAGCGAGTGGGCGTTTACAAGGATGAGCAGGGGAAGATCCATGCCGTGGACAACACCTGTACCCACATGGGGTGCGAACTGGTCTGGAATGCCGCCGAGCGGTCGTGGGATTGTCCCTGTCACGGTTCCCGGTTTACCTACGATGGAGACATCATTGAGGGCCCCGCCTTGAGGACCCTGCGCACCGACCAGGATAGATTTAACCCGTAAGCAGGTGTTTATATGGGGGCGTAACAATCCGGACCTCGCAGCGCTTTTAAGGCCCCCGGTTCTTCTATTTTCCCGCCCATCCCCAGGGGCGGAGGCTTCCGGGCCGCTGGGGGGATCATTTTCCCCCTTCGACGGGCCCGGCCGGTGCGGAGAGAATTGACTTTTTTTATTTTTGTAAGGAAGGATTGTCCTTTGGGGCTAATAATGGTAGAATAGCTATTGCCAGTTGTTTTGCGATAAATGGAATTTTTGCTGTTTGCGGCTGCGCCCCTCACCCCTGGTGAAAGGGGTTTAAAACACTGAAGGTAGAGGTTTTAAGGTGACTGTTTCCCGGTATGCAAAAGTGCTGGGTGCCGTTCTGCTGCTGGTGATAGGCACTCTTTTTGTTACCTCCATTTACGGGTACGGGCCTGAGCATCTGGAAGCCGGCGTGCAGCAAGAAAATGACCTGGAGGTCCTTCTGCTCAATATCTCCCTGCTTGTAACAGCCATAGAGCACAAAACAATTCAGAATGCTCCTATTATAACAGCAGCTTTCTTTTGTTCCGTCCTGCTGGGGACGGCCACGGTCATCTACAAAAATAACGGCCGGCGGGAGGCTGGTGCCTCTGCCCGGGAGGAAAAGTCCGCCCCGAAAACCCGTCCCTTCGGCTATATTTACGGCTTGCCGGGCCTCCTGTCGTGGGCGGTAATCCTTTTTTGTGCCGTGGGGCTAATAGCCTTTCCCCGGGTCATCTTCTCCATCGCTTTCATCTTCCTGGTCTTCCTTCTTTTGCGCATGGCTTTAATTACCCTGTTCAATATTGTCGGTTCCATACGCTGCCTGTTCTGGGAACGGCGGGATTGGGATGCCGATGCCCAGGTGGTCCGGGTATCCGCCGGCTTTGCCCCGGCGGATGTCTATCACATTGTTCTTCTCCCCAATTTCAAGGAGAGCCCCAAAGTGTTAAAGCGAACCCTGGATGCCCTGGCCGTCCAGTCCAGGGCGGCTACGCGCCTAATCCCGGTGCTGGCCATGGAGGCCCGGGAGCAGGGATCCCTGGAAAAGGGAGAGGCCCTGGCCAGGGAGTATGCCGACAAGTTCTGCCGCATCCTGGTTACTCTTCATCCCGCGGGGCTGCCGGGAGAGCTGCCCTGCAAATCGGCCAACATGACCTATGCCGTTCAGGAAGCCTGGCGCGTGGTGGTGGAGGAGATGGGGATACCTCCCGAACGGGTAACAGTAAGCTCCTGCGATGCCGATTCGGTTTTTCATCCCCGCTATTTTGCGGCTTTATCCCGCCTTTTTGTTGATGATCCCCAGCGGTATAACCGCTTTTGGCAGGCGCCCCTGCTTTATTACAACAACCTCTGGCAGACCTATGCCCCCATCCGCCTGATGACTTATTTTTCCCATACTTCCCAGATGGGCGAGCTGGCTCTTCCCTTCTACGTGCCTCTGCCCATCAGCACCTATTCCCTGAGCCTGCGCCTGGCCCGGGAGATCGGGTGGTGGGATCCCGCCGTTATCTCCGAGGATTGGCACGTCTTCATAAAAACTTTCCTGCTTAAAAAGGGCAAAATTAGCCTGACTCCCGTTTTCCTGCCTACGCGTTCCGATGCCATCGACGGGGAAAATTTTTGGACGGCCATGCACAACCGCTATCAGCAGGTGACCCGCCACTCCTGGGGGGCTGAGGACGTAGGCTATTTTCTTAGCCGGTGGACAACCTCCCGGGGCATTCCCCTGTTCAAGAAAAGCTTCCGCTTCTTGCAGGTCCTCATCGACCACTTGCTGCGCAGTACGGCGTGGTTCGTCCTCTTTTCCGGCTCCGTGGCCGCCGCCGGGCTGCGCCAGGGCAACATTGTGCCTCCCGGGTTCGAATCCATAGAACCCCTGGCCCGGGTGATCTACCTGGTCGGCTTCTTCTCTCTAATTCTGCTGGTGGCGGTGGAATTTATCCGCTTCCCCCCGCCGGGGGTGACGGCCTTTTTCACCAAGCTGGCCACTACCCTGGTGGCCTGGCTGCTGCTGCCCATCTTTTCCCTTTTTCTCCTGGCCCTTCCCGCTCTCAAGGCTCAGACCATGCTTTTGATGGGCGTCCCCCTGGCTTACTGGGTAACGCCCCGGAATGTCTCCTCCCGGGGTTAACCTTATCCGGTGCCTGGCACGTCAACTTTGTCAACTTAATTGAAAATTCTGAAATTGATGCCAGACACGTCAACTTTGTCAACTTTTTGCGGTTGCTATTATGTTACCCACTGTTGAAAAAAAATTACCAGGCACCAGAAATGCAAATTGCCGGACTTCAAATGGAAAAAGCAGTCCGGCAAATTTCATTAAATTAAATGGTCCGGCGAAAGCGGCTCAAAAATTCCCGGGTACGTTGGTTTCTGGGGTTGCCGAAGAGCTGTTCCGGAGGTCCTTCTTCCAGGATACGGCCACCGTCGATGAAAACAATGCGATCGGCAACTTCCCGGGCGAAATCCATTTCGTGGGTAACGATGAGCATGGTTGTTTTGCCTTCGGCGGCGATCTCTTTAAGCACTTGTAGCACTTCACCTACCAGCTCCGGATCCAGGGCGGAGGTAACTTCGTCGAAAAGCATCACCTTGGGGTGCATCACCAGGGCCCGGGCAATGGCTACACGCTGCTGTTGTCCCCCTGACAACTGGGAGGGATAGGCATCCAACTTGTCACCCAACCCTACTTTCTCCAGCATGCTAATCGCTTCTTGCTCCGCCTCCTCCCGGGAGAGGCCCAGGACATGAATGGGAGCTTCGGTAACATTGCGCAGGATTTTCATGTGCGGAAAAAGGTTGAACTGTTGGAATACCATGCCCACTTTGCTGCGCACCTTCCGCAGGTGTTTTTCATCGGCAGGTACCAACCTGCCGTTTTCCTTTTTGTGCCAGAGAAGTTCTCCATCAACCTCTATGGTCCCCGAAGTCGGCTTCTCCAGGGTCATCAACATGCGCACCAGAGTGGTCTTTCCCGAGCCGCTGGAACCGATAATAGCCACAATCTCCGACGGGGCGATCTCCAGGTTTATATCCCGGAGCACCTCCAGGTCACCAAAAGATTTGCTGACTCGGTGAAAGCGGACCATGGGAGTACCCGGTTTCAAATGGTTGGGTAAAGCTTCATCGTCAATAGTTTGTTCAGGTTTAATTTTAGGATTCCCCTTTCTGTTTAAGATTTACGTCCGGCTATTGAGCCGGTACTCCAGCCACTGCACTCCCAGGGAAGAGATATAACTCAAGACCAGAAACAAAATCCCTACCATGGTAAAGGGTTCAATAAAGCGAAACGAATGGGTCCCGATTATTCTGGCTGTGAGCAACAGCTCCACTACGGTAACCGCGGAAAGCATGGGCGTATCCTTGAACATGCCGATTAGGTAGTTGCCCAATACCGGGACTATGGGCGGAATGGCCTGGGGCAGGATAATATTGAGCCAGGTGCGTCCTTTGGAGAAGTTCAAGGCGATGGCTGCTTCCCATTGACCGCGGGGAACGGCGTCGATTCCGGCCCGGTACACCTCGGAAAGATAGGTGCTGTAATGAATGCCCAAACCTAAAATTCCGGCGGTCAGCGGGCTTAAGGAAATACCGACGTAAGGTAGCTGGGGCAGAGCATAAAAAATAAAAAACAACTGTGCCAGCAGCGGGGTGCTGCGTATAAATTCCACAAAAGCTCCGCTGATTAAGGATAAAACCCGGATCTTTGAACGGCGCCCAAAAGCCAGAAGCAGGCCAAAAATCAGGGCAAAGGCAAATCCCATAATGGTGGCGTATATAGTAACTTGGAGCGCTTCCAGCAGGCTGGGGAGAATGGAGAGAGCGTAATCCCAGTTCCATAACATTTTAACTCCTCCCCTCGGCCATTTTTCTTTCGAATAGGCGTAGAGCCAGGGTTAAGGGATAGGCCAGTAAAAAGTAGATGATTAGAACCAGGCTGAATATCTCCAGGCTGCGCAGGGTCGATACCCGCATCAGGGTTCCCTGGAAAGTAAGATCGGCCAGGGTAATCATGGAGACCAAAGCTGTCCCTTTCAACAGTTCGATCAACAGGTTTCCAAAGGGAGGCAGCATCATTAACAGGGCCTGGGGCAAAATTATTCTTCTCATAATCTGCCAAGGGGACATGTTCAAGGCAATGCCCGCTTCGATTTGCGTATTTGGTACTGCCAGGATAGAGCCGCGTACGATCTCCGAACCGTAGGCACCATAGTTCAGTCCCAGAACCAGGACCCCGATCTGCATCTCCGTGAACTCTACCCCAAAATGAGGTAAGACAAAATAGGCCCAGAAAAGCTGGACCAGCAAGGTGGTCCCGCGAAAAAGTTCCATATAAACGGTGGCCAGTAGACGGATTAACCTGAACCTGGAGAGGCGCCCGAAACCGATGATCAGGGCCACCCCAAAAGCCAATGCCGAACCAAAAAGGGTAAGCTGGACGGTAACACCCACTCCTCGCCATAATGTGGGCAGTAGATCAAAGGGAGGAGGAATGGCTATCAACTCCTGTCTTCAAACTTGCGGCGGTGTTGATTTTTTGAGTATCAAGGGACCGGCTTGGAATGGCTTCTTTTTAGTTTACCGGACATTATGTGACAGCCGGATTTAAGCCGGTCCCGGGGACACCCCGGGACCGGATCAGGCTACCAGTTTTCAAGCAACTCCTCGGTAGTAATGTAACCAGGAAATTCTGCTTCGGAAAAGCCAAACTGTTCCAGGATCTCCAGTAGCTTTCCTGAATCTTTGAGCTTCTGCAGTTCCTGGTTGTATGCTTCCAGAAAATCGCTGTCTTCATGCCGAAAAGCGGAAGAGCCGAAGCCGGCCTGGGGTTTTCCGTCTATTACCGCTACTTCAAAATCTTCCACGTATTCAATGTCGGGGTTGTTGGCGGTATTGACATAGGTGCGCAGCGCCATGCTGGTCATGGTGATAACGTCAACCCTTCCGGCGATGAGGGCGTCAATGGTGGAAGGCTGATCGGGAACTGTTTCAATCTGTTCTTCTGCTACGCCGCAGGCGATCATGTGATTGTACTCCAGCCCTCCGGCCATTACGGCCACCTTGATCTCGGGGTTGTCCGCGATGTCGAAATAGCTGGTAATATTGTACGGGTTGCCCGCCCGAACAGCAATGCCGCCGCCGATCTGGTACTCAGGGTTGGCAAAAGCCACCTCTTTGGCCCGCTCCGGGGTTATATACGCCCCCGCAGTGATCATATCGAAGCGCTTGGCCTGCAGGCCCGGAATAAGGGAGCCGAACTCTGTTACCACGGGAACTATTTCATCGATGCCCAGCTCTTTCAAAATGGCCCGGGCGATCTCCACATTCAAGCCGGTGACCTTTCCCTCTTCAGTGGCGTAAGCATAAGGTGCTTCGTTGGCAAAACCGATGCGGACATAACCCTCTTTCTTGGCTTTTTCAAAAGTTGATTCTCCGGCTCCATCGGTGCAACCTGACAAAGAAAACACCACTACCAGAAACAACAATACAACAAACCAGGTCTTTTTATATGACACGATCATGCCTCCTTGTTAATATTACCCGGATGGAAAAACCTTTCGTGAGAAGGCACCCCCTTTATCTAGAAAAAGTAGTTGTCCGGGGGACTACCCTGAAAAAAGTGGGGGAAAAACGGATTAAGGGCAGCTAAGTTGATAAGGCTTTTTACTGGATATGTTTTTTTGATTATTTTATACTGTATAAAAAAATAATATCGATGTCAAAAGCCCTTTTTTATTCTAAAAAGTAGTATTTATGGGGATAAGGGTAGGATCTTTATGCTGTTTTTGGCTCACAATTAGTCAGCACGGGTAATCGCTTCTCAAAGATAGTATTCAGATAAAAGCCTAGAGCAAGCAAAAATGATTTGTTTATTAGGGATATCTGTGCCGGGTTATGGTTAAATCCGCGAAAGCGTCCAGGTCATAATGGCTGACTTCAAAAAGACTAGCTTATGGTAGATATCGTGCCTGGTTAGCAGGATGCCCGTTTCGTAACCTTCCAGCATTTCCGGATTCAGATCCCCGTAGTGTCAGCGGCAAAGATAAAATCCGTTAAGGACACTTCCCATGAACTGCTCGGGGAAGCTCAGTTTTTTTATGAGGTGCGGTCTCCTTTTCTTCTTATTTATATTTTTTAGGTCACGTCTTCCTGGTGTTCTCCGCAATACCAGGAATAGAAGCGGATCATGATATATGGGATAGATTTGTCTTTTTTCTCACTATTTCTTCAATAGGCTCCGGGCAAAGGTTTTATTTTGGAAGACCGGCACCGGCCGGTGGAAGGGGAACAAAGGCCAGGGGACCCGTCTCCCGGATTCAGGGATTTATTAACTTTTCTTGCGGTTGCCTGGTTCGGTAAGGAGGAGCAATAAACCTAATCCGACCCCGCCTAAAAAGAACCACATTAGCGAGGCGGTGAAGATAAATATTTCTCCGGTGGCAAAATAGGAGACCGTGGCGGCGTAAAAGCCGAACAGCACCAGCCCAACGGATAAGGCGTAGAGGGCGGCCCGGATTTGATTCATGGCGTACCTTTTTGCCGTTTCTCTGGTTAAAATGCTGTAGGTTAAGAGTATGGCCCCGAAGACAATGTAGATTCCACAGGCAACTACCTCCAGGACTCCCATCTCCATAAAGAACAACATCAAGGAAACAAATAAACCGAACAAGACTAGCAATACTCCCGCTACGATACCGCCCGTAGAAAAATAGGCCGTAAGGGTCGAGGGTGCCTCCGGCCTGGCCCCCATTTCTTCCCCCAGTTTCCTCATATCGTTTACCAGCCCGCTAAGGTCACCCATGGATATTATGGCTTCTTCAAAAGCCTGTTCTTCATCTAGGCCTCCGGACTGCAAATCCGCCGTCTTCTCCTTGATATTTATGGCCAGCTCTTCTTTTAAGTCTCGAAGTTGTGAAGTTGTTCCAACCCCGGAAAACAGCTTATCCAGGAGGTCGATATTTTTTCTCCAGGTCTGGTTTATGCTCCATCGTTTTCGAGCCTCCCTTGAATCAATTTATCCAATACCACTTTGGCAAATTCCCAGTCTTTTTTATTGCGGTCATAGAGCTCCCGCCCGGCGTCGGTAATCCGGTAGTATTTGCGCCTACCCCCTTGGGTTTCATCCCCCCAGTAGGAGATAAGGCAACCGTCCTTCTCCAAGCGCCGGAAGGCTGTATACAGGGTCGCTTCTTTCAATTCGTACTGATTCCCGCTCAGCGAGATAATCTTCTTGTAAATCTCGTAGCCGTAGCTGTCGCCCTGGCGCAGTATGTTTAAAATTATGGTGTCGGTGTGCCCGCGGATCAGGTCGTTAGAAATTGTGCCGCCCATATATTATCACTCCCCGTAGTATGTTATATAATATATTACTGTGCCTGCCAAAGTAATTGGTGCCTGGCACGTCAACTTTGTCAACTTGATTGAATATTCAGAAAACGACGCCAGACACGTCAACTTTCTCCCGGCCTGGAAGCTTCCAAATTAAAAAGGAATATAGAGCTGGCTGCAGAATTTTATCATATATGTAGCACTAATTATTATTTATTTCTCATATAATAGGAAACCGGAATGCTCCTAGGCCATTTAAGTCGCCGTTTATGTTTGGTTTCGCATTCCCCCTTGGGGATTGTTCAGTTTAAAAAAACGAAAGGGTTTTGAGAAATGGAATACCGTTTTTTAGGGAAGACAGGCTTGAAAGTATCCGCCATCGGCTTCGGCGGCATACCCATTCAAAGGACGGGGATGGAGGAGGCCGTCGATACCATCCGGCAGGCTTTGGAACTGGGCATCAACTTTTTTGACACCGCCCGGGGCTACTCGGACAGCGAGAAAAAGATCGGCCTGGCCTTGAAGGGTCGGAGAAGCCAGGTTATCCTGGCCACCAAGTCCATGGCGCGGAACAAGTCGGCGCTAAAACAAGAGCTGGAGCAAAGCCTGCGGGACCTGCGCACCGATTATATCGACCTTTACCAGCTCCACAACTTGCGCAGCCGGGAAGCGCTGGAGAAGGTTTTCGGGCCGGAAGGCGCCCTGGAAGGGCTGGAGGAAGCCCGGCGGGAGGGGAAGGTTCGCTACATCGGCATTACCGGCCATATTCCGGCCCTGCTGGCGGAAGCCCTTCGCCGCCGCCCCTTTGATACCGTGCAATTTCCCTTCAACGCCGTGGAACTGGAGGCGGAAGAGGAACTGCTCCCCCTGGCGCAGGAGATGGGGGTGGGGACTATCGCCATGAAGCCCCTGGCGGGAGGGGTGCTCACTTCCCGGAGGGCGGCCCTCAAGTTCCTTCTGCGGAAGCCCCTTTCTACCGTAATCCCGGGGATGCAGAGCCGGGAGGAAGTGCTGGAAAACGTTGGCCTGATGGGGGAGGAATTAACTCCCCGGGAGGAGGAAGAGCTGTGGGCCGAAGTTAAAAGCCTGGGGAACCGATTTTGCCGGCGGTGCGAGTATTGCCGGCCCTGCCCCCAGGGGATCGACATTACCTTCAACCTGCTGATGCTGGGCTATGCCAAGCATTACGGGCTGCTGGAGTGGGCCACCGACAGGTACCATAGCCAGAAAATCAAGGCGGACGCCTGCGTGGAATGCGGTGAATGCGAAGAGAAATGTCCCTATGATCTACCCATCCGCGACCTGCTGAAGGAATGCCGCTTGCTTTTGGGGGGGTAAACGGCTCCTTTTTAAGGCCGGTTGCAGGGAAGCCCGGAGGTGCTGGATGGAGAATGCAGTAAAGACCTATAGCAGGAAAGAGAGAAACTACTACTTGATCGGCTTGACGGGACAAAACATTATCTACAATGTCGTCGGCGTAGGCCTGGCCCTGTATTATACCGAGGCCCTCTATGTGCCGCCGGCCATAGTGGCGGTCCTGATGCTGGTGGCCAGGGTTTGGGATGCCTGCAACGATTTTATCATGGGCCTAATCGTTGACCGGACCAGGTCCCGGTGGGGGAAGTGCAGGCCCTATCTCATGGTTGCTCCTGCACTAGTTTTCCTTGCCACGGTGGGGGCTTTTTCATCGACGGTTAATTATAACCAAAACCCGACTTTGACGGTGATCTTTATCTACGTAACTTATATCCTATGGGGTATGATTTATACTGTGGGGGATATCCCCCTCTGGGGCATCACGGCGCTAATGACGGAAAGCGAAAAAGACCGGACTAAACTGCTCTCCCTGGCCCGGGTTGCCGGCGCCGTGGGCAGTGCCATACCTATCCTGGTCTATGTTACCGTGGTCGGACTGTTTAAAAACACGGGAAACACCTTTATCTTTCCCACTACCGGGGCATACGGCTATTTTATGGCCACCCTGGTTTTTGCCGTTATCGGGTGTGCCATGTTTCAACTGGTGGGTCCTAACGTAACGGAGAAGATTCCGCCTACTTACAAGGAATCGAATGTGCTTAAGCAATTTGCTTTATTAGGGAAAAATAAACCCTACATCCAGATAATGCTCTCCGGCATTTTAAGCAGTACCAAAATGATGATCGCCAGCTGCTCCAACTATCTGATCTTGTGGTATTATGCCAACGGCAATGAAGCCGGTACCATGTTTTATTTTGCCGTTATCGGCGGCGGTTTTTTCGTGGGCAACCTGGTGGCCATGTATTTCACTCCTGCTTTATTGAATGTTTTCACCAAGAAGAATTTGTACAACTGGTCCCACTTGCTTAGTGTCATCCCTTACGCAGTGCTCTTTCTCTTATTCCTGTTCAAACTGGATACCATTTTAATCGTAACTATTTTAATTTTCCTGGTGGGCGTCCTGCAAGGCTTCCCCATTGTATTGCAGGTATCCATGATTGCCGATACGGTGGATTACCTGGAGTGGAAAACGGGAGAGAAGGCGGACGGCCTCTGCTTCGCGGGATTGACCTTTCTGGCCAAATTACAAGCAGCGGTGGCTTATTACGGGGCCCTGATGGTGTTAAGCTTTGTTGGCTACAACGCCGAGGCCATGCAGCAATATGTGGCCGCAGGAGGCATCGCCCGGGAGGGCTTCCCGGAGGTCATGATTGCCCTGTTTGCCATTGTCACCGTCCTGCCGGCCATCGGCTCCGTTCTGGGGGTAATTCCCACGTGGAGGTACAGTCTCAGCAAGGGAAAACATGCCCAGATCTTGGCGGAGCTCAACAGGAGAAGAAGGGAAAGAGAGCCGGCCCAGGCGGCTTCCGGCAAAAGCTTAAAGGAGATGGGTGCCCAGTAGGCGGCTGGCGCCCGGGAGGCGGGCTGCCTGTTCCCAAGATCCACCTCATCATCAACATATTGACTGCCCCGCAGTTTTTACGGCTCTGCATTTGCCCGCTGGAATAGGTGCCCGCCGGCAATATAACCTCCTTCCTGGATCCCGCTTTCCTTTGCCGCAGCCCTTCCGCGCGGGCTTCCCGGAAGGGGCTGTGGACGGCAGGAGGACTCAGGTTTCTCTGACCGGTTATGCCGGGCCGGGGAGGATATGGAGAAAGCAAAGGAGGCCGGCTTTCACCAGCACCCGGCCAAACCTCCCGGCAGTATTTGGATCGGAAGTTGAAGAAGATAGGCCGGCTTTCACCAACACCCGGCCAAACCCGCTGCCCTGGAGTAAATAAGAGAGATCTTGAAGCAGTGCATCTAAAGCTTCCGGATTTATTACATTTTTAAACTCTTGGAAAGACCAAATTAAAAGCTCAGGTTTTTTGCAAATCAACTGGCGGGAAAGGGATGGCAAACAATGAAGCTTTATTCGACAAGCCGGGGCACTATTGAAGGCAAGGCCTTGATACCCTGGAAAACGACGGCGGGATCAGGGTGTCCGTTCTCAACCTGGGCGGCGTTATCACCGGCATATTTGCTCCGGACCGGAAGGGGAAGTATCAAAATATAATCCTGGGCTATGCCGACATTAATGACTACCTGGAAAACGAAGCTTACTACGGCGCGGTAATTGGTCGCTTTGCCGGAAGAATATACGGCGGCGCCATTGAGCTGGACCGCCGGGTCTACGAGCTGGAGAGAAACAACCTGGGAGTGAACACCCTCCATGGCGGCCCCTGCGGATGGCACAGCAAGCTCTGGGAGGTCCGCCCTTTTGAAGGGGAGAAAGAGGTGGGCCTGGTCCTGGAGTGCACTTCCGCCGACGGCGAAGCCGGCTTCCCGGGAGAAGTGAAGGCGACCGTCAAGTATATCCTGAACAACAGCAACGAGCTTTACTTTGTCGTTGCCGCGGAAACGGATAAAACCACCGTGGTTAATGTGGCCAATCATACCTACTTCAATCTCAGCGGAGACCTGGAGAGAAACATCCTGAAGCACAAGTTGAAGATCGAAGCGGATCAATTCCTGGAGTTGTCCAGCTTCTTCGTTCCTACCGGAAAAGCCCTGACGGTAAAGGAAACCCCCTTTGATTTCCGGGCGGCCAAGGAGATCGGCCAAGACCTGGAGGCCGACCATCCCCAGCTTAAAGCGGCGGGCGGCTACGATCACCCCTTTCTCTTTGGCCGCGAAACGGGACGGATGGAGCTAATGGATGAGCGGTCGGGCCGGGGGCTGACCGTGACCACGAACAACCCTTGCGTGGTGCTCTATACCACCAACTTTCCTGTGGCCAGGAAGCTTTATAACGGTCGATTACCGGAGAAGAGGATGGGGATCTGCCTGGAGACCCAGAACCCTCCCATCGGGGTGGGCGGCTGCTTCCGGGAGGGCTCCATCTTGAAGCCCGGCCAGGTTTACCGCCGCTGGACCAGGTACAAGTTCCACACCGGGAGCCCCGGCTGAAAGCGGCGCTGCCTTTGGTTCCCTCGGGGAGCTTCTCCTGTCCGGTTCCATGCCGGCGCTGCCGGCCAAAAGGGCGGCGGCTCCCTTCACCGCCGGCCGCCCCGGGCCTCAATCCCCGGGCTTTGAAGCCGGGAGGCCGGCCTCAGGCCGCCAGGGGGGCCACTGCCGTGGCGGTACTTCAACGGCGCCGGATCGAGGCAAAAGGCCGGCTCCCAAGGCCGGCCGGGCCGGAAGTTGCCTCCGCCGGCGCGATGCGGAGCCGTGCAAAAGTACGCTTCGAATAGCCTGGAAGAGCCCGATGGATGCAAAAGCCGCCTTTAAAAACTGGAGCGAAGCAAAAAGCCGGCTCCTGGGAGCCGGAACGATGCCCAAAAGGGGTCTTTAAAGAACCGGCGCCATGTTTTAGGCCGGTTTCCCGGAGCCGGATCATTGAAAAAGGCCGGCGGTTGGAAGCCGGCCTTTTTGGATCCATCGCGGGGGCAGGCCCTGCTCTTGGGCCTGCTTTCTAAACCATGTGTTTGATGACTTCCTCCCGGGAAAAGGGGAGCAGGTCAATGGGGGGGATCTCCCCTAAAACGTAGCTTCCCGGGGCCAGCCGCATGGAGGCGCGGGCGGCGGCGACCATAATCTGCGCCGTGGCCGCAGGGTTGTTCAGCTTCATCTTAAAGGTAAGCCGTTGATTCTGGGCTTCGCCGGAGCTGCCCAGGCGTTCAATCCGGACGCCGTGGCCCATGACCTTGAGCCCGCTCACATCGTCAACCTGCTGCACCCGGGTCTGATCATGCACAAAATAGGGGTCCTCCTGGATTTTTCGGGCGACCTCGGCAAAATCGGCCCCTTCCTCCAGTTCCACATAGACATCCCGCCGGTGCTGGCCAAAGCCCACGGGGATGGTGATGGAGACGGCATCTTTAACCCCGGGTATTGATTTTGCGGCCACGCTGTGCCCCATGCTCATTCCCGGTCCAAAATTGGTGTAGGTGATGCCGCCCGGGGCGATGACTGCAAGGAGCATCCGGATGACGGAATCGGTGCCCGGATCCCAGCCGGTCCCAATTACGGCCACCCGCCCGCTCTTCCGGGCCTCCCGGTCCAGGTTCTCCCGAAGGGCCAGCATAGGCTCCCCATGCAGGTCAAAACTGTCCACGGTATTAATGCCCTTCTGCAGGTAGAGAGGGGCGACAAGGGGCACCTGCCGGGAAGGTACGGCCAGGATGGCCGCATCCACCGGCCCCAGCTCTTCTACCCGGGTGGCCACGGGCCAGGGAGCGCCGCTCTCCTTAACCTCCCTCCTGACCACACCGGCCAACTCCAGGTCAGGGGCACGGTTGATGCATTTCACCGCCTCCCGGCCCACATTGCCGTAGCCGACGACACATACCTTGATCTTTTTCATCTTATCCCCCCGCCTATGCCAGGCTAATATATTCCTATTATGATCTAGATTTTTCCCCCTGGCAAGAGTTCTTCTCGCGGGAAGAATATGTTCCCGGCGGCGGGGAAGCGGCCGGTCGGCGGGCAGATGGGCTAAGCCAGCAGCTCCTCTACGCACTCCCCGATAACCCGGACGTAGCGGTCCACCTCTTCTTCGCTGGTCAGGGGGGAGACCAGGGCCATGTCGTGGACCGGGGAGAGAAGGATCCCGCGGTTGGCACAGTATACGTGAATAAGCGCCTCCAGGGGCCCGGTAAGCCCTTCGCTGATCAGGTCAACCTGGTTGTAATCCACGTCTAACAAGGTGTCGATCCCCCGCCGGGGGGGCTCGGGCAGGAAGCGGAACTCCACCCGGCAGCCGATGCGAGCCACATACCAGGGCAGCTGGTGTTCCTTGATGATGGCGGCGATTCCTTCTTCCATCTTCCGGGCCAGGGGGATCATGCGGGCGAAAGCTTCTTCCGTTAGGAGATGCTTCAAGGTGGCCTTAATGGCGGCCACGGCCGGGGCGTTCCCGGAGAGGGTCCCCCCGAAGCCGAAGAAGTTGTGCCAGGGCACCCTGCGAGCGAGCATCTCCCCGATCTCCCGGGAGAAGCCCACCACCGCCGCCGGATAACCCCCGGCAATGGGTTTGCCCAGGACGAAGATATCGGGCTCCAGTTTCAGTTCGCCGGTCATCCCCGCCGGCCCGCCGCAGATGGTGTGGGTCTCGTCGATGAGGAGCAGGGTGCCGTATTGGCGGGTAAGACGGCGCAAAGCTTCGTGGAAGCCCGGCTCCGGGTGGATAATCCCTACGTTGGTCATTACCGGCTCGGTGATGACGCAGGCCACATCCCGGGGAGCCAGGGCTTTTTCCAGGGCTTCGATATCGTTGAATTCGACAATGCGGGTCATTTGGGAGGGATCCTTGACCAGCGGCCCCATCAGCCCCGGCATGTTCATCAAGTGGCCAAAGAAGTCCACCACCAGGGTTTCATCGACGCTGCCGTGGTAAGAAGCGTTGAAGGCCAGGATCAACTGTCGGCCGGTGAATTCCCGGGCGACTTTGAGCGCCATCCGGTTGGCATCGGAGGTGGTCATCAATACCTGCCAGCAGGGCAGCCCGAAGCGCCGGGAAAGCTCTTCCCCGACCTCGATGCAGTCTTCCGTGGGCAGCATCGTGGTCATTCCCCGATTCATCTGCTGGGTGAGGGGGCCGATTACCTCCGGCGGGGCATGCCCGAAGAGGGCTCCCGTATCACCCAGACAGAGGTCCAGGTAGCGGTGCCCGTCCACGTCGGTAAGGTAGGCACCCTTGGCTTCGCGGACAAAAATGGGAAAGCCCCCCGGCCAGATCCTCATCCAGCTCATGGGAACGCCTCCTACACAACAGCGCTGCGCCTTCTCGTAAAGGGCCTTGGATTTCGGCCGTGCTTCGGCATAGCGCTTCTCTTCCCGAGCCAGAAGCTCTTTTACCTTTTCCAGGGTAATAGGGGACATAAAAATCACCTCTTAATTTTATTTTATCAGTGTATTTTTATATTCTTCCTACAATTGCCAAAACCCTTTTGCCTTCCTGTTATACCGGCTGCCCGGCGAAGATAAGGTCGAGCTTCCATTTTTTGCGCCAGAATTATGCTCTCCCGGGGCTTAAATCGTTGTTTTCCAATCTTTTGGCCGCTTTATTGGGTAACTCTGAGGGGTTTACGGAAAAATTGGGAGGCGGCGACAGGTTGACAAGTTCTAAGGAGCGTAATATACTTTAGCTAAGTAATATTATCATTACAGGATGACAGGATTTTGGGGAAACAAGATTACAAAGCTTTGCTTTAAAAAAGCAGGACGAAAGGGAGTATTGTTTTTGTAAATCAAAATTTTCAGAAAAGGAGGGGTTTTGCTACTAATAAAAAGACTTGCATGAGGGGGGTGGTTAACAGAGCCGGATAGAAGAAACAAATTAAATTGTTGGCTTCTGACGTTATCCCTTGAGTGGGGGCAAAAAAACAAGAAAGGAAAAGGATGAGATGAAGAGAGTACCGTTTTTGCTTGTAATGCTGGTCATAGCATTATCATTGGCAGCTTTCTTGTTAGTCGGATGCAGCCAGGACGATCAGCAAGCCACGGGCGAATTCAAGCACGGGAAAACCGTATGGCTGTTAATGCCCTATACCGGCGAACACTGGTGGACTACGCTGGTGGAATACTTAAAGCAGCCTATTGAAGCCGACGGCTGGAAATTCGAATTCGCTACGGCTGAAGGATCTGACACCACCCAGTATGAGCAGATTATCACCTACGCGCAGCAGGCCGATATCCTCTTTATCTGCCCGGTAAGCCGCGAAGGGGTCAATGAGGCCATCCGCATTGCCGAGGAAGAGTACCATTGCCCGGTAGTTGTCTACAAAGACGCCATTACCGGCAAGGCCAGCCTGTGTGCCCAGTACAGCGACTACGATGCCGGCTTGGCCCTGGCCAAGGAATGCGTCCAGTGGCTGGAAGAGAAGTACGGCTCCGCGGACGGCAGAACTGTTGTCGCCCTCAACGGGGACCTCTCCTCTCATGGCTGGAAACTGAGACAGGACGGCTTCCGTTGGATCAAGGAGAACTACCCCAACGTTAACTTCATCGAAGTCACCGGCGGTTTTGAGCCCGATGGCTGGGCGGACGCCATTGATGCCGCTCTTGGTGGCGCCGCTGCCAACGTTGACGCCATCCTCTCCGGCAGCGACGGAGCTTACCTCCTGGGAGCCCTGGAAGCCCTCCAGAAACACGGCAAGCTCTACTATGTCGGCGATCCCAACCACGTATGGGTTGGCTCCATCGACGGCAAGACCTCGACTCTGATGTGGCTCAGAAATGGGTTAATCGACGTTGTCTACTCGCAAACTCCGGACTCCATCGCCAAGTCTCTCTGGCAAATTGCCAAAGAACACCTCTTGAAGGATCCTTCCTACCAGTCCGAACCCTATGAACTGCACAAAGTGCCCATTCCTCTGGAAGTCAAGCAGCCTGAAGGATGCTACTGGGGCGGCACCGACAAAGTTATGGTCGTGGAAAACATTGCCGATTCCCAGACCCCGACAGGAACCACCCCGGCACCGCGGATTGACCGCAACAATGTGAACACCTGGGAGCTGTGGGGACACAGCAGTATCAAGGTGGTCGGCTCTGACCTGGATCCCATCCCCGAATTTGAAGCCAAGGGAACCAGACCGGAGTGGTGCGATCAGTTGATTGCCGAGTACGAGGAATGGCTTAAGAAGCAGTAAGCCGGAACAGCGAGTAGCAGTTAGTAGTTGGATGATAATTCTTGCCATAATGTTCCCCTTCGGGGGAGCATTATGGCAAGATAAACACCTTTAAGATTAATCATTGATTGCGAACCGGATCGGGGGAATTGAAATGTCTAATGAGAACCCAATGTTGGAAGTAAAAAATCTTTCCAAGAGCTTTGGGACCATTAAAGCTCTCGACAATGTTTCCTTCACCCTTCCCCGGGGCAAAGTTTTCGGCATCGTTGGCGATAACAACGCCGGCAGGACCACCCTCCTCAGCATTCTAAACGGAGCGCTGCAGCCGGACAGCGGGGAATTTTATCTGGACGGTCAGAAGGCGGATTTTAAAAACCCTTCCGATGCCTATGACAGCGGTGTGGCCATGGTGCACCAGTTCGTTAAACTGGTGGATATTGCCTCGATTTGGGAAAACTTTTACCTGGGCCGGGAATTGACCAGGAAATCCGGACCGATTACCCTGCTGGATCTTAAAAAAATGCGGGAGACCACCCAAAAGACCATTTCCGGCTACGGCCATAAATTTGATGTGGACCGGGAAGTAAGACAGCTTTCCGGTGGACAGAGGCAGATTGTAGCCGTAACCCGGGCCATTGATACCAACCCGAAGCTTCTCCTGCTGGACGAGCCCTACCACGGGCTGTCTCAAAGGGTAATTAACGACATTTTTGCCATTCTCAAAGATGCCAGGGAATCCAGGGGTACCTCCATTATTATTACTACCCAGTGGTTTGAGCAGATCAAAGACTTTGTTGACGAAGTGATGGTCATGCGCAGGGGCCGTATTGTGGGCCATTTCGATGTGGAAGCTGCCGACAGCGGGCATATCTTTAAGCTGGCCATGGGATTGGCCGGATGATCAAATGCTTTTTCTACAACCTTTCCAACTGGTCTTATGCATTGCATGTTCCGGTTGTTATTCGGCAGGCAGAGGGAGAGGAGTGAAAAGAGTTCATGATAATGATTAGAGCAAATAATATTTCAATGAATTTTGGCATGATCAAAGCCTTAAAGAATGTCTCATTTGAACTCGAGGCAGGAAAAATTCTGGGGCTGGTGGGGGATAACGGCGCCGGGAAGTCTACTCTTTTGAAGATTCTCTGCGGTTATCTTCAACCAACCAGTGGCGAGATATACATTGAAGATAAGCGCGTTCAGTTCAAAAGTTCCGCTGACGCCATGAAGGAAGGAGTGGCCATTACTCACCAGTTCTTGGAGTTGGTGGATATGGCTACGGCCTGGGAGAATTTTTTTATGGGCCGGGAGATAACCGGAAAAGGGGTCGGTCCTTTTAAATTATTGGATATCAACCAGATGAAAGAGTTGACGAGAAAAGCAATTGAAAAATACGGGCTGTCTATTGATTTAGAATGCGAAGTGGGCAAACTGTCCGGAGAAGAACGGCAAATCATCGCCGTCGCCAGGGCTATCGAATCCGATCCCAAGATCCTCTTGCTGGACGAGTCTTTCACCTTGCTGTCTCTCGAAGGGCGTGAAGAGCTCGTCAATTTCCTCAAAAAAGTGAACCAGCAGCATAATGTGACCATGATTATTGTTTCCCACGACCTGGAACTGGTTAAGAATTTAACCCACAAGATCATGGTTTTAAGGGGGGGCGAAAAGATCTTTTATGGTGATACGGAAGAAGTAAGCGTTGATCAAATCGTAGAATT
Source organism: Bacillota bacterium (assembly GCA_029782095.1). Classification (GTDB taxonomy): domain Bacteria; phylum Bacillota; class Dethiobacteria; order DTU022; family DTU022; genus JAKPEE01. Next base: position 19,115 of record JAKOVL010000225.1, read on the forward strand.
CATGCTTCCCCAAGAATAAATGCTATTTTGTGCCAATGAATCAACAAACACATTGCTTAGATTCTATGTTTAGGAGGTAGAAGCAAGTGGAGCTTGCCAACAGCAAATCAAACAGCCGGGGTAAATCCATCAGGAATTTTCTGGGGGAATATTACACCTGGATCATGTTCATTGTTCTCTATATTGTCGCGGGTATTATTGTGCCGAATCTTTTTACTTCAACGACGATGGTGACCATTCTGGTTCAGGGAACCACGGTATGTCTTCTTGCTTTCGGAATGACTTTCGCCATGCTGGTAGGCGAAATTGACATGTCCATTGTGGCCGTGGCCGCTTTTTCGCCCATGATTTCCATCATGCTGTGGGAAGCCGGACTTCCCGTCCCCCTGGCCATGATACTCGTTCTCTTGTTTGGTGTGGTGGTGGGGATTTTCAACGGGTTGATGGTTACCAAGATGAAAATACCCTCCCTGATCCAAACGGTGGCCGTGTGGTGGATGTTGAGCGGTTTTGTGCTTATCGTTACCAAGGGTGCCGCCAAGACCGGCCTTCCCGACGCCTGGATGTTTATGGGGAGATTTAATGTCATTGGGCGTATACCTTTGCTGATTCCCTTCTTTGTGCTGGTTCTTATCCTGGCCATAATCTTTGCCCGGCGGACGGTAACGGGCCGCAGGATGTATCTGGTGGGTGGAAACGCCGATGCCTGCGCGGCCATGGGTATTCCGGTAGATAGAATTAAAATCATCGCCTTTGTAATGTCGGGCGTTTTTGCCGCCCTGGCGGGTTATGTTCTCTCGGCCAGGATGGGCTTTGTATCGGCCCGGTTTGCTGTGGAATGGCTTATGCCTGCCATTGCCGCACCCGTTATTGCCGGTGTCAGCATGAACGGGGGAAAAGGGAACCTCATTAACGTTATCGCCGGTGCCTACCTGGTCCAGTTGATCGTGATGATTGTAAGAACCGGCGGGGTTGGCGGATACTACACCGACTTTGTGCAAGGGGTCATCGTCTTTATCGCCATCCTAATCAACACCTTTAGAGAAAGGTTGTCCCAATAACGGATAAAGCTGGCCGTTTTTTTGCCGCTAAGACGAATAAAATAAACGAAGAAGAAGGGAGGGAGCTGGGGAACTAGCAGCAAGGTGGGGAGGTGGCGTTTATAAACGAAAAGGTACTAGGCGGCAAATTTATATGACTGTCTTGACATATTGGCGGAGAAAAAATGTGCTGAAAGGAGTGCCATTCGGTGAGTACAATCGTCATTAAAGGCGGAACGATGATTGACGGGACGGGCAAGCCTCCCGTGGAGAATGCCGTTGTCGTAGTCGAAGACGACAAAATTGCCGCTGTTGGCAGGGCCAACGAAGTAAAGGTTCCTGAAGGGGAAAAGGTTAAAGTTATCGATGCTTCCGGCAAAACGGTAATGCCCGGATTGATCGACAGCCACGTTCACATCTACACCGACGGGGAAGCAGGGGACGAATTCACCTCCATGTTCTTAAAGAACAACCCCCTCTCCCTTACCCTGAGATGCATTCCCCGCTTAAAGAAGACCCTGGAAATGGGGATTACCTCCCTGAAAGACGGGGGCTGCGGGTGGAATTGGCTGGAGGTGGCCTTGCGGGATGCCCTTAACAGGGGCGACATCGTCGGTCCGCGGTACTTCGCGGCCGGATATCACCTGACGGTAACCGGCGGTCACGGCTACTTCCTGCCGCCCTGGCTGGCCAATATTCCCATTCATCCCGAACAGTCTACCGTCCACGTGGACGGGCCGGATCAGTGGAGAAAGATGGCCCGCATGAATATCTACAACGGCACGGATTTTATTAAGCTGGTGGCCAGCAGAGACGTCATCAGCCCCGGTATTGCCACGGCGGCCCAGGCCACCCTGGAAGAGCTGACCGCGGCTGCTGAAGAAGCGCACAAGATGGGCAAAAAGGTCATGATCCACGCCCAGGGTCCCGTAGCCATTAAAAACGCCATCAAAGCGGGAGCCGATATCATCGTGCACGGCTTCTTTATGGATGAAGAGTGCGCGGAAATGATGGTGGAAAACAATGTCATCCTGGAAGGGACCAACTGGTACGTGCGCGTGATTGCCGAGAAAGGAGCAGGCCGGGTGCCGGATTGGCAGCTGGAAAAGGCCATTCAGACCTGGGAATTCAGGAAGAAGAACTTCAAGATGCTGATGGAAAAAGGAGTCAAGATGTCCTTCGGCTCTGATGCCGGATGTCCCTTCATCCGCCAGGGCTATGACAACTTTAACGAGCTGCGCATGTTCGTGGAGTTGGGGATGACCCCGATGCAGGCCCTGGTTGCCGGCACCAAGACCGCCGCAGAAGCCATCGGCATTGAGGACAAGACAGGCACCCTGGAAAGCGGGAAGTTTGCCGACATCCTCCTTATCGACGGGGATCCGCTGAAGGATATCAGCATCCTGGGCCAGGAAGAGAAGATCAAAATGGTTATGAAAGAAGGAGAGATCGTGGTAACCAGATAGCTGGTGCCGCATCGCCTCCAATTTCTATCTAATGGAAGGTGAAGGGGAACACCGACATCTCTTCCCATCAATCGGAAGACTACAGGTACGCAGCAGGTACGTAGGAAAACGGCAGCATGACGCCATTCGGCCGGTCGAAGCAAAGATGCAGCCAGGAGGCAGCTTCCATGAAGCAGGATTGATGGGAGGGGAACATGAGACAAAAGGACACCGCTGCATTCCAAAATAGAAGATCTGTGGATTGCCCGGACAAGCATTTGAAGCCTTTGACGGTGTTCCCCTTTTCACCCTAACTATTAGCTCCCAGATACTTCCGCAAGTGGCTTGCCAAAAAGGATAGCCAGAGGAAAACAATTCGGGAATAAAAGCGCTTTAAGCTTTTCATTCCCCGGAATAAAGTTTTACAAGGAGAGAGGAAATATGAACGAGTGCCAGTGCAAGTATAAGGAAGATGCGTCTTTGGAAGGCCGGCGCAAAGAGATCGCTATAAAGGTTAAAAGGGTTCGGGAGATGCTGGATCGGGAAGGGCTTAATGGCCTGCTTCTTACCAAGCACTCCAACTTCAGCTGGATAACGGCGGGCGGAAAAAGCTCCGTCACCTTGTGTGTCGAGCCTGGAGTTGTCTCCATTCTCGTTACCAGGGACGGGCTTTATGCTATTACCAGCGTTATTGAAGCGCGGCGCTACCGGGAAGAGGAGCAGATGGAAGAGCTGGGCTTCAAGGTCCTGGAGCACGAATGGTACGAAAACAAGGCCCCGGATATAGTTGCCGAAATCGTCGGCGACTTGAGCAAGGTGGGAAGCGACTTGCCCTTTGGCAGCGCCAAGGTTATCAATGAAAAAATCAACCCGCTGCGCTACACTCTCACCGACAATGAAATCGGCCGCTATCTCTACCTGGGCAAGACCCTCTCGGCGGCCCTGGAGGAATATATCGCCTCCGTTAAGCCGGGCATGACCGAGTACGAGATTACCGGGGGCTTGTGCGAAGCGCTGTGGAAACACAATATTGACCAGGTCTTATTCCTGGTCTCCGCCGATGAGCGGGCTTACAAGTATCGCCACGGAATCCCCACGGGGAAGAAGCTGGAGAAGCACCTGCAAATTTCCGTGAACGGGCGCTACAAGGGCCTGATCACCACCGTCACCCGGATGGTCCACTTTGGGAAGAAAGACCCGCAACTGGCCAAGCAGTATGACGATACTTGCGAGATCGAGTGCCGCTCCATTGCCGCGGTCAAGATCGGCCAGGACGATATCAATGCCTACCATGCCAATAAGAAGGCCTACGAAGATCTCGGCTACGGCGAGATGTGGAGGCTGCACGGACAAGGCGGGCCCCAGGGATACAACAACCGCGATTACGTTATTACGCCTACCTCCCACGGAATTACCCAGGTAAACCAGTGCTACTGCTTCAACCCGGTCATCGACGGAACGAAAACTGAGGACGCTTTCATCGTTACCGAAGAAGGCCCCCTGTTTGTAACCCGGCCCGTCAGCTTCCCGAAGATCTACAAGGAAGTTGACGGCATCAAATTCGAAAGACCGGGACTGCTGTTTATCGACAGCTAAGCGTGGGAGAAGGAAGAGGTCGAAGCTTCCGGGTCGGAGCGGCTCTCCGCCGCTCCGACCCGGAAGAGCAAGCACCAAGGACTGGAGCAATCCGGTCTGGACGGTATTTTTGGGAGGGGAAATAGATGAAGGCAAGGTTAGTGCCCCTATACTTTCAAGGGAAAAGAGACGAGGAATTTGACCGGCAGGTAAACTGCATCAAGGAACTGCTCAAAGAAGAAGCCGAGATCCTGGAGCCGGTAGCGCTGGGCAACCCTCTTCCCGATGCCGATGCCGCCCTTTTCCCGGTCCTTATCGGTGAAGCTTACCGGCAGGCGGACAAGATCGCCAAGATCGATATACCCATCGTCATCATTACCTCCGAGTTTGGCACCGTCGCCATGTGGGACTGGGAAATTATCACTTACCTGAATGCCAAGGGAATTGAAACCCTGGCCCCCTATGAGCTTGAGATTACCAAAACAATCTGCCGCGCTCTCAGCGCCAAGCGCGAGCTGAAGGATACCAGGTTCCTGGTTTATCAGGACAATCCCGGGGATGGCATGCAGGCGGAAATATTCAAGCGGTTCTACTGGTGGGAGGATGAATGCACCAACGCCATTGAAGATAAATTTGGCGTAAAGATTATCAAGAAAAGCTGGAAGAAGCTTAGCGAAGACGCCAAAAAGATTTCCGATGCCGAAGCGGCCCGGGCCTGGGAGGAATGGAGCGCGAAGACGCCCGTCGAAGGTCTCTCCCAGCAGCAAATTTTCAGTGCGGTAAAGATGTACCTGGCCGTGAAAAGGGATCTGGAGCAGGACAGCAGGATCAAGGGCGTGGGTTCCAACTGTTTGAACGAGTCATTCTATTCCGACACCACCCCTTGCTTTGCCTGGACCGCCCTGTTTGAGGAAAAAGGGATCATGTGGGCTTGCGAAGCGGATACCATCTCCCTTATAACCAAGTTTATCGTCCACCGGTCCTTAAAGGCGCCGGTCATGATGAGCAATGTCTATCCTTTCCTCTTGGGCATGGCCGCTCTGAAGCATGAGAAAATTGACAAGTTTCCGGAGGTTAAGGAACCGGACAAGCACCTCCTGGTGGTGCACTGCGGTTACATGGGCTTGATGCCCAAGTCCTTTGCCACCGATTGGACCTTGAGGCCTCCGGTTCTGGAAATCGTCGACAAGAACGCCATGGCCCTGGATGCGCGCATGGCTACGGGAGCTATTACTCTGGCCAAGCTCCATCCCTCTTTCCAAAAGATTCAGGTAATCAAGGCGGAGCTGGAAAAGTATGTCCAGTATCCCGGTTCCGATTGCCGCAACGGAGCGCTGGTGAGGGTGGCCGATGGGCACAAGATGGTCAAAAAGCTGTACTCGCACCACAATTGCCTGATCCAGGGCGACAAGGCGGTGGAGCTGGACTTTATGAGCCGGGTGTTTGCTTTGGAAATGGAGGAACTGTAGCGCCCTCGCCGGGGCTGGAACCGGCGAGGAGCTAGCCAAGGGATCATTATATCCAGGGAGGTTTATATAATGGCAGAACGCAAAAAAATCGGGATTGGCATGCTGGGTGCGGGATGGATGGGCCGGGCCCACACCAATGCCTATATTACGGCCCGGTATATGTTCTGGCCCACCAGCAACTGGGAGCCGGAACTGGTAGTGATTGGAAGCTCTACCGAAGAGAAGGGAAAACTGGCCGCCCAGCGGTTTGGCTACCAGCAGGGAGTGGGAGGCTACGAGGCGATCATTAACAACCCCCGGGTGGACGTATTTGACAACGTAACCCCCGACCGTATCCACGTGGAGCCTTCCATCGCAGCGGCCAAGGCCGGCAAGCATGTTATCTGTGAAAAGCCCCTGGCCGTCGGCGCCCGGGATGCCAAGAGAATGCTGGACGCCGTAAATGAAGCCAAGGTAAAGCACCTGTGCTGCTTTAACTACCGCTTCTTCCCGGCCGTTCAACTGGCTTACGATTTAATTCAGGACGGCGTCTTGGGCAAGATCTATCACTTCTCCGGGAACTATTACCAGGACCACGGCAGCGATGAGAATACGCCGGCGGAGGACATCTGGTATATCGGCTGGTCGGGAGTTGCCCAGGGGATTACTTCCCACCTCATCGACATGTCGCGGTTTTTAATCGGCGAGGTGGAGTCCGTGCACGGCATGGTCAGGACCTACAACAAGGTAAGAAATTCCAAGAACGGCCCCATCGACGTGACGGCGGACGAGGGCTTCTTCTCCATGGTGGAGTTTGCCAATGGAGTAACGGGCGTTTACCAGAGCCTGGGTGTGGCCAACGGCCGGCGCAGCCGCTTCTCCTTTGAGATTTACGGCTCCAAGGGCAGCCTGGCCTGGAACGTGGAAGAGCCGAACTTCCTGGACATCTATCTGTCCGAATCGGCCGATCCCAGGGTTCTCGGCTTTACCAGGGTCTGCGCCACCGAGCCCAACCATCCCTTCATGAACGTGTGGTGGCCGCCGGGACACACCCTGGGCTGGGAGCACGGCCATATCAACATGATCGCCCACTTCCTGGATTGCGTGGCCAACGACAAGCCGGTAGCTCCCCGGGCGGCTACCTTCGAGGATGGCTACAAGGTGGCCGTGATCATCGACACTATTAACGAATCGTCGAAGCAGGGGAAGAAGCTGGCGGTACAGTACTAGGGAAAGCCTGAGGCCTGACTGGAGTGTCCGCCCCGCGGACACTCCAGTGCCTGGCACGTCAACTTTGTCAACTAGATTGAATATTCTGAATAGTAATACCCTACCCGGCAATTTTGTCAATTTTATTTGAATGTTGAATGAAATGGTTGACAAAGAAAAGTTTTCCATATATAATCAAATGTTGTGATTATTAGGGTAATATTGAGGTTTGGGGGAGATTTTTTGGGGAGGTTAAAGGCGGCGTGCAAGCTCCAAAGGGGATAGATCGGGAAAGCGTAATTCCATACTATTACCAGCTAAAAGAATATCTGAAATACCTGATTGAAGAGAATAAGCTTAAAGAGGGAGAAAAAATTCCTTCCGAGATGGAGTTGTGCCGGGATCACGGGGTCAGCCGGACCGTGGTGCGGCAGGCGCTGAACGAACTGGTTAACGAAGGGTTGTTAACCAGGAGCAAGGGCAAAGGGACTTTTGTGGCCCGCCCCAAGATTGTCGGCAACCTGATGCAAAGGCTTTACGGCTTTCACAAGGATATGACCGGACAGGACCTGGAAGTTAAGAATAATATTATCGATTTTTCCGTAATCGAAGCCAACAAAAAAATTGCGGAAAAACTGCAATTAGCTCCGGGAGACAAAGTATTTAAACTGGTGCGCCTGCGCTTTGTCAACAAGGAGCCCTTTGTTTACGTCACTTCTTATATACCCCACTCCCTCTGCCCCGGCCTTATTAAAGAAGATTTTTCCAAGCAGTCTTTATACGATACCCTGGAAATGAAATACGGCTTGAAGATCGTTTCCAGCCGTCGCAGCATTGAAGCCATTGCCGCCACCGAAGATGTTGCCTTAATGCTGGAGATCCCCAAAAATTCTCCCCTGCTGCTGCTCAGAAGTGTCAGCTACTTGGAAAACGAGCAGCCTGTAGAATACTATGAAGCGAAGCATCGCGGCGACCGCAGCGGCTTTGCCGTGGAGTTGGTGCGTACTCCCGGTCAAAACCTGGCGGATACATATTACCCGACAATTTTCAAATTATAGTACTGGAGGCCGGTTAAGGGAGGTGAAGAAGGCCATTTTTTTTGGCAAAACTTGTAATAACAGCATCTCAAGATAACAACATCCTCTGAAACGGCAAGTTGCTGCTTGCCCCGATCAAACTCTAAAGAAGGAGCCTCAAAACATGGACAACAAAGTAGGTATCTATTTCGCTTACTGGGAAAAGGACTGGGACGCCGATTTTGCTTACTACATCAAAAAGGCCGCGGATTTGGGATTCGACATCATGGAGCTGCCGGCGGTAGCGCTGGAGAATATGGCGGCGGATAAGGTAAAGGAGCTAAAGCAGCTCAGCAGGGAGTACAACGTTGACTTGACCTTTTCCCTGGGCCTGCCGAGACAGTATGACATCTCTTCCCGGGATGAGAGCACCAGGAGAAGGGGTATCGAATATCTGAAAAAGCTGCTGGAAGGGGTTCACAATGCCGGGGCAAGCCTTCTGGGTGGGGTTACCTACGGGGGCTGGTCGGTGATCCCCGAGGATGCAGCGGAAAACAAGAAGGAGTACACCGAGCTCAGCGCGGCCAGCATGCGGGAAGTGATCAAGGTAGCCGAAGACTTCGGGATCACTTACTGCCTGGAATGCCTCAACCGCTTTGAGCAGTTCATCATCAACACCTGCGACGAGGCCCTGGCCTATATCGAAATGGTCGGCAGTCCCAATCTAAAAGTACAGCTGGATACTTTTCATATGAATATCGAAGAAGATAGCATGCCGGCGGCTATCCGGAAAGCCGGGGAAGCCCTGGGGCACTTCCACATCGGGGAGAACAACAGGAGACCGCCGGGGATGGGCTTCCTGCCCTGGCGGGATATTTTCGGCGCTTTAAAGGAAATTAATTATAAAGGCCCCATTGTGATGGAACCCTTTGTGATGAGCGGCGGCCAGGTGGGCAAAGATATTCGCGTATGGCGGGAGATTACGCCCGGCGCCGATCTGGACCGGGAAGCGGTAAACGCCCTGCAATTTGTTAGAAGCTTCTTCTAAGGACCGTCTGCCGTCGTTGGCGTCAACGGCTTGACAGCCGCGCCCTGCAGCTGATTTATTAAAGGCTTGTCTTTGGGGTTGCCGGCCGCCGTTGGCGTCAACGGCGGGGCCGCCGACGCCTTGCCGTTCATGAAAAGCTTGTGCCAAGAGCTGCCCCGGGCGGTCCACCTTAAACCGGGAAGCGGTTATTCCAGAATACGCGGAGGTTTTAGCTATGCTACAGGCGATCATGCAATCACCGGGGAAGATCGAGTTCAGGGAGGTCCCTCTGCCCGAGATAGGTTCCGGAGAAGTCCTGATTCGCACCAGCTATATCGGCATTTGCGGGTCTGATATTCACGTGTATCATGGTCAACATCCTTATACCTCCTATCCCGTGGTCCAGGGGCATGAGGTTTCCGGAGAGGTAGTAAAAGTGGGCGACAACGTCCACAAGTTTAAAGCCGGGGACAAGGTTACCATAATGCCCCAGGTGTTTTGCGGAAAATGCTACCCCTGCCGGACCGGCAGCTACCACATTTGTGACGGGTTGAAAGTGCTGGGCTTTCAAACGGAGGGTGTCGCTGCGGAGTATTTTAAAATAAGCCAGGAGATGGTGCTGCCCCTTCCCGAAGAGGTGGATCTCCTGGAAGGGGCCATGGTTGAGCCCCTGGCGGTGGCCGTGCATGCCCTGGGCCGGGGCGGCCTGTCCGAATACGGAAAAATCCTGGTTTTGGGGGCAGGCACCATTGGCAACTTAACCGCCCAGGTGGCCAAAGCCATGGGCGGCCAGGTCATGATTACCGATCTCAGCGATTACCGGCTGGAGCTGGCCAAACAGTGCGGCGCCGATCACTGTGTCAATACCTCCCGGGAGTCTCTGGAGCAGGCCATCGCCGATAAGTTCGGCCCGGACAAGGCGGACCTTATCCTGGAGTGCGTCGGCTCGGAGACCACCATCGGGCAGGCCATCAGCAATGCCCGCAAGGGTTCCAAGATCATCGTGGTGGGCGTCTACTCCCGCCCGGTAGCCGTGGACCTGGGATTCGTTCAAGACCGGGAACTCCAGTTGATCGGTTCCTTGATGTACAGGGAAGACGATTTCCGCAAGGCCATCGAATTGCTTGGGCAGAAGAAGGTCCAGTTAAAGCCCCTCATCAGCAAGGTCTTTAGCTTCAAGGAGTTTGCCCAGGCATATGAGTATATCGACCAGAACCGGGAGAAGGCCTTGAAGGTTATGGTCCAGGTCAATTGACGGGTTCAGGTCAATTTGACGAGTTGTGGAAATCGACAGCGGGGCTTGGTGAAAAATCTTTTCTAAAGCAAAGGGAGGTTTCTGCTTCATGGTTGAAATCGATGCAAAAATCCTTGGTGCACCGGGACGCTATATCCAGGGATACAAGGAACTGGAGAATCTTTGCAAGCATACTTCCTGGATGGGGGAGCGGTTTTTAATCATTATCAGCCCCAACGGCCGGAAAAGGTTTGAACAAACGGTGCGCAACAGCTTCAAGGACAGCAAGTGCGAGCTGGTGTTTGCCGATTTTGGCGGGGAATGCACCAAGAAGGAGATCGCCCGGATTGCCGCCATCCGGGACGAGAATAAATGCGACGTAGTGATCGGCATGGGCGGCGGGAAGATCCTGGATACGGCCAGGGCGGTGGCCATCCCCACCGGTTTGCCCGTGGTCCTTGTGCCCACGGCGGCCTCCAATGACGCCTCCACCAGCGCCCAGTCGGCCGTTTACCATGAGGACCACCGCCTCGACGAAATCCTGGTGTACCACAGAAACCCCGACATGGTCCTGGTGGATACCCATGTCATCGCCAACGCTCCGGCCAGGTTCCTCATCGCCGGCATCGGCGATGCCCTCTCCACTTTCCCCGGGGCCCGGGTTTGCGTGGAAAACTACCGGCGAAACTACCTGGGGGGATATTTCACCCAAACCTCCTACGCCATAGCCAAGCTTTGCCACCAGATCGTCATGGATTACGGCTACCAGGCCAGGCTGGCGGTGGAGCGGAAGCAGGTAACCAAGGCCCTGGAGAACGTCATCGAAGCGGTGATTCTCCTCAGCGGCATCGGTTTTGAAAGCAACGGCATTGCCGCCGACCATGCCATCCTCTTCGGCTTTGCCGAGCTTACCCACCGGGAGCACGTCCTTCACGGCGAGTACGTTGCTTTCTGCACCATGGCCATGCTCGTCCTGGAAGGGCGTCCCAGGGAAGAGCTCGACGAGATGATGCGGCTGTGCCTGAAGCTGGGGCTGCCCATGACCCTGGCCGATCTGAACATGGCCGATATTACGGAGGATGAACTGAAGATCGTCGGCGAGGGAACTTGCAAGATCGGTTCCACTGCTCACAACGAGCCCTTTAAAGTAACCCCCGACGAAGTTGTCGCCGCCATAAAGGCAACCGATGCCATCGGCCAGGACTACAAGAAGGGAATCTACTGGCTATAAGAGCGTTTTGAACAAACCTTGCTTGCATCCATCCTGATGGAGGTGTCCAGATGAAGCTCAGCTACAACGAAGCCACCGCGATGAAGTGCTCCACCCTGGAAAAAGACCTGGAGCTGTGTGAAAAAGTAGGCTTTGATTTTATCGAAATCCGCATGGATATGCTCAGAGACTATCTGCAGAGACATACGGTAGACGACCTGAAGAGCTTCTTTGCCCAGAGCCGCCTCAAGCCCCACGCCTTCAATGCCATCCACGATATCAACTTCTGCACCAAGGCGGAGTGGGACAAGATCGTCAACGACTTCCTGTTCCTGTGCAAGGTGGGCGAGAAGATTGGCAACCATTACGTGGTGGTGGTGCCCCTGGACCGGAAAGAGCCCAGCGGCCGCAGCGAGAAGGAGATCTTTGAGGACTCCGTGGAGGCGCTGAACAAGCTGGCCGATATCGGCCAGGACTACGGCATGAACCTGGGCTTTGAGCCCGTGGGCAATCCCGGCTGCTGTGTGCGCACGGTAAGGCAGGCTTGGGAGATCGTGAAGGCGGTAAACCGCGACAACGTGGGGATAACTGTCGACGCCTTCAACCTCTACCTCTACAACAAGCTGAACAACTACGAAGACATCAAGATGGTGGATCGGGACAAGCTCTTCGTGGCGCACGTGGACGACGGGGATGACCGGCCCCTGGAAGAGCTGGATCACAAGCACCGCTGCTTTCCGGGCGAGGGAGTCCTGAACCTGAAAAACTACATTACCACCCTGAAAGAGATGAACTATGACGGGATGGTATCCATCGAAACCTTCAGGCCCGAGTACTGGGAGAAAGACCCGGAATGGGTCATCAAAACGGCCTATGAGACTACCAAGAGGCTGCTGGAATCGGTAGGTGCTCTCTAAGGGCGGGAAGTGTTTTCTTAGCCGGCCGGGAACAGCGGTTGGCTGCAGCCTAGCCGGTTAGTCATATTTCAGGCTCAAGTTCTGACAGTCCGCCATTGCAGCAATGAGAACAGCTGGGATAATACGACGCCATGAAGCAACACCTTTCTCCGATTCAAAGCCAGGCGAAGCTGTCGAACTTGAGCCTGAGTTAATTATTAGGCCTTGCTCCGGGCTCCTTGGTGGCCCAGGAGGACGGTGACTTTGGCTTGCCCTTGAACCAATGAACCTAGAGGACATGAACCAAGGGGGCGGTGACTTTGGCTTGCCTTTGATCCAATGAACCAGGGGGACAGTTGCTTTGGCTCACCCTTGGTTCAACGACCGGATGCTCGGTCGGTCTGGTCCGGCATGGTTGTATGCTTGCCTAGGGGAATTAATCAAAAGGCACGTCCCCCTGAGCTAAGGCTCCACGAAGATTGGGGCAATATAAACTTGACAGGGAAGGCCGGCTATTCTATAATAAACTTGTAATAACATAATTACATAATAGGATGATTACTAATGCTGCTTGCCGGGAGAAAAATGCTCTTGCCTGCGCTGCGACAACGAAGATGCCTTTCAGCACTGCCATCAGCAAAAAGAAGTTTCCAAGCAACCAAGAAATTCTCATTAATTTCAATGCAATCGGGGGTATTTTTCCGGCCCGAAGGGCTTTGCGCATATATAGGCGGTCTAAATAGTTTGACTAGCCCAAAAAGCGCCAAACTTGCGAGCTTTAACGAGAGGGGGCGCTGAATCTGGAGCGAGCTATAATTGAAGCGACTCAAAGATGGTGGTGTTAAGGGCAAGGAGGGCACAGCAGGTCTTTTCACAGCCAACGAATTTGTAGGGAGGGGTATCAATGTTCAAAGGAGCATACATGGGCAAACTGCTGCGCATTGACCTGACTAGCAGAAGCTGCAAAGAAGAAGCGATTCCGGTGGATTACTATAAAAAGTACCTGGGCGGCCGGGGGCTGGGAGCATGCTACTATTACCAAGAGCTGACGGCCGATGTTGACCCACTGTCGCCGGAGAACAAGATCTTTATCTTTACCAGCCCTTTAACCGGGCTGCCGCTGCCCTCTACTACTAAATTTCAGTTGGCCACCCGCTCGCCGGAGACCGGGATTTACCTCTGCACCAACAGCAGCGGCTTCGTAGGTCCTTATTTGAAAAGAAACGGGTTCGACGGGATAATTGTCGAAGGAAGAGCCGACGAACCCGTTTATCTGTTTATAAAACAGGGCCAGGTCGAGTTTAAGAACGCCTCCCACCTGGTGTCTCTGAGCACCGGAGAAACGGAAAAAGCGATCCAGGAGGAAATAGGGAACAAGCGCGCCGCCGTAATGATGGCCGGCCCCGCCGCCTTTGTCGGGGTCCGCGTGGCCAATGTTATGGTTGGCGACCGCAGCTTCGGGCGCGGCGGCGCCGGTTTGGTCATGGCCTCCAAAAATTTAAAGGCCATCGCCGTCGACAACGAAGGTGAAATCCCCGTCTTCGACCTGCAAAAGCTGAAAGAGATCAACCGGGAAGCTGTCCGCAAGGCCCATGAAACCAGGAAGGGGCACACCCTCTACGGCACCAACCAGTACACCGAAATTTTAAACGAGCTTGGCTGCTACTCGGTAAAGAATTTTACCACCGGGGTTTTCGACGGCGTCGAAACCATCAGCAAGGATTACGTTACCAACCACTTTAAAGTGAAAAGCAAGGCCTGCTTCCGCTGCCCCGTAGCCTGCGCCCAGGTGTGCGAGGTAAAGGAAGGCCCCTTCAAAGGGATGGTGGTCGACCCCGAGTACGAAACCGTCGGCCTGCTGGGTGCGCTTTGCGGGGTGAGCGATTTTGCGGCCATAATCGCCGCCAACAGGCTCTGCGACGATTACGGTATCGATACTATGAGCGTGGGGAACATTATTGCGTACGCCATGGAGTGTTACGAAAGGGGCATCTTCACCGACGAAGATACCGGTGGGTTGAAACTGACTTTCGGCAACGGAGAGGCCATGGTGGAGCTGATCCGCCAAATCGGCGAGGGCGAAGGCTTCGGCGCCGTCCTGGGTAGCGGCTTCCGCGGCCTGGCCTACCGTTTCCCCCATACTGCCCGCTACATGATGCACGTAAAGTGGATGCCCTTTGCCGCCTATGAACCCCGCGGGTTTTACGGTATGGGGCTTGCTTACGGCACCTCCAGCCGCGGGGCCTGCCATAACGTGGGCGGCTGGACCATCCGCGACGAACTGATCAGCAAGACTTATGACCGCTTCGCCCTGGAGGGCAAGGGAGAACTGGTCAAGCGGATCCAGGATACGCGGGCCTATATCGACAGCCTGGGCATTTGCACGGTGGTGCGCAGCACCATGGGCTTTCATGACAATCCCCAGGGAGAAGCCTTCGTGGCGGCCACGGGGGTGGATATGACGCCGGAGCTGATGAAGATCGGCGAGCGCATCTACGCCCTGGAGAGGTTGATCCTGGTTCGGGAAGGTATACGCCGCTGCGACGACTATCTCCCCCTGCGCACCATGGAGGAGCCGCTTCCGGAAGGGCCGGCCAAGGGTAGTGTACTCACCAAAAAGATGTACGACGTCATGCTGGACGAGTACTACCGCCTGCGCCGGTGGGATGAAAATGGGATTCCCACCCCCGAAGGACTCAAGGAGATGGAGGTCCTGCCTTGATCCAGGTTAAAGTGCGGTATGCAGGGTTGCCTCGCAGCGAAACCGGGCGCTCCGAGGAAACCTGGGAGCTAAGCGAAGAAGCAACCCTGCAGGAGCTGGTGGAGCTGATTTGCCAAAAGTACCGCTGGCCCATGGAAGAAAAAATGACGACTTATCTGGTTATCCTAAACCAGCAGGGAGCCGATAGGGAAGAATGGCCCCGGAAAAAGCTGCGGGAAGGCGACCAGGTGCTAATCATATCATCAATCATGGGAGGTTGACGATGGAATACAACGTTCTTGTAACCCCTCGTTCTTTTGCCCAGTGGGACAGGCAGCCTCTTGACTACCTGGAGCAGGCCGGCTGCCGGGTGGAACGGAACCCCCGCCGGCGCCCCTATACCGAAGAGGAGTTGATCGCCGCCATAGGAGAAGCCGACGGACTTCTGGTGGGGATCGATCCCGTTACCGAGAAAGTAATGGCCGCGGCCCCGCGCTTAAAAGTTATTTCCAAGTATGGGGCCGGGGTGGACAATATCGACCTGGAGGCGGCCACGCGCCGGGGCATCGTGGTCACCTATACGCCGGGCGCCAACAGTGAAGCGGTGGCCGACCTGACCTTCGGCTTAATGCTGGCGGCGGGACGGCTGATTGTAAACGCTCACTGCTCCGTGCGGGAAGGCAACTGGGATCGTTTCCTCGGGGTAGACCTGTATGGCCGGACCCTGGGGATTGTAGGCACCGGCAAAATAGGTCGGGCCGTAGCCCGGAGAGCCCGGGGCTTCGACATGAAAGTCCTGGCCTTTACCCGCAATCCCGATTACGAGTGGGCCAAGAGCTGCGGGGTGACCTACACCGACCTGGATAACTTGCTGCGGGAAAGCGACTTTGTCTCGGTGCACATGGCCCTTACCCCGCAAACCAGGAATTTAATCAACGCCCAAAAGCTCGCCCTGATGAAGCCTACCTCCGTTATTGTCAATACGGCCCGGGGCGGCATTATCGACGAGGAGGCCCTGGCCGATGCCCTGGAAAAGGGAATTATCTTCGGAGCGGCCCTGGACGTCTACACCGAGGAGCCCGTTAAAAATGAAAGGCTGCTCAAGCTGGACCGCCTGGTAACCACTCCCCACATCGCCGCCTACAGCCGGGGCGCCTTGAACCAGATGGGGATGGAGGCGGCGGACAACCTGCTGCGAGTACTCCGCCAGGAGAAGCCGGAACCGGCGAACCTGGTTAACCCGGAAGTATTTTCATAATAAAGAGAGGGTGATGTCGATGTTAAAGGCAGATCTGTTTGGAGTAGGCGTTATCGGCACGGGTAGAGCCGGCCTGGTTCATGCCCGCAATTTTGCGGGGAACATCCCCGGGGCGCGTCTCACGGCTATTTGTGATACCGACCCGGAGCGGGCCGCCCAGGTGGGGCGCGAACTGTCGGTCAAAGCTTACAGCAATGTGGAAGACTTTTTAAGCGATCCGACCCTGGATGCCGTGGTCATTGCCGCCCCTACCTTTGCTCACGCCGAACTGGTTAAGGCGGCGGCGGCGGCAGGGAAAGCCATTCTATGCGAGAAACCCCTGTGCTTGACTCTGGAGGAGGCGGAGGAGATGGCCGCCGCCGTGGAGAAGCACGGGGTTGTTTTTGTGATGGGCTTCATGCGCCGCTTTGATCGCAGCTTTATTCGCGCCCGGGAGATCCTCCAGAGAGGCGACATCGGCCGTCCCCTGGTGGTTAAATCCACCGGCAAGGGACCGGGGCTGCCTCCCCGCTGGGCCTGGGACGTCTACAAGAGCAACGGCATGCTCGGCGAGGTTAACAGCCACGACTTCGACTGCGTGCGGTTTTTGACCGGTGAGGAATACCAGTGGGTTTATGCCGTGGGCCGCAACAATAAGTGCAAGGACCTGGCCAAGGAGTTCCCCGAATTTTACGATACCGCCGTCGTCACCTTCGGGATGAGCAACGACGTGATTGGGACCATCGACAGCGCCTGCCCGGCGGATTACGGCTACGATGCCCGGGTGGAAATCCAGGGCACCGACGGAGTCCTCTTTATCGGCAGTATTTCCCAAAAAGGAGTTGTAGTGGGGACCAAGGAACGCGGAGTGGTTGAAGAGATCGTGGACAGCTGGCGCAACCTTTTCAGCGAAGCTTACGCTGCCGAAGACCGGCATCTCATCGAGTGCCTGCGCGACGGAGTTGCCCCCCGGTCCACCTTGGAAGACGGGAAGCGGGCCCTGCAGGCCGTCCGGGCGGCCAACAGATCGCTGCTCCAAGGGAAGGTGGAGAAGATATAATGAGCAACGCGCCCAGCATGCTGGCTGCAGTATACAAGGAGGGCCAAATATCGGTCCGGGAAGTGCCCCGTCCCCAGCCCGGCCCCGGGGAGGTGCTCCTGGAAGTGGAAGGAGCCACCCTTTGTGCCACCGATATCAAGATCTGGCGGCGGGGGCATCGCAACATCCCTGCGGGCAGCGAAGCCATCCTGGGGCACGAAGTGGTGGGCCGGGTGGTGGAAGTAGGGGAAGGAGTCAAAGCCGGATTAATTGGAACCCGGGTGGTGGTCCCCCCCAACGTGGGCTGCGGACTCTGCCCGGCCTGCCTTAGGGGCTGGGACAGCTTCTGCCCCGAGTACAAAGCCTACGGCGTGGGCCTGCCCGGCGCCCTGGCCGAGTATATGCTCCTGACGGCCCCGGGGGTAAGCCGCGGCGGCCTCATTGAAGTGCCCGAGGAGGTTCCCGTGAAAGTGGCGGTGCTGGCCGAGGCCACTTCCTGCTGCTACCGCGGGCTGCGGGAATGCGCCGTGGAGGCGGGCGACAGCGTGCTGGTCATGGGGGCCGGCCCCATGGGTGTCCTCAGCATGATCGCCGCCGCCGCCATGGGGGCATCCCAGGTGATTGCCGCCGATCCCTTGGAGAAGCGGCGGGAAATGAGCTTGAACTTTGCCGACTACGCCCTGGATCCGTCAGCGGATGACTTCCTGGATCAAGTGCAGGAGATAACCAGGGGAGAAGGGGTGGACGTGGCCATGGTTACCGCTCCCTCTACGGCGGCGCAGCGGCAAGCCATAGAAGCGGCGGCCATCGGAGGGCGGATCAACCTCTTTGCCGGCCTTGCTCCCGACGATGCCTTCCAGGGTTTCCCGGCCAACCTGGTTCACTACCGCGGGCTGAAGGTGCTGGGAACCACGGGAACCACCCCCTGGGAGATGAAAAAAGTGGTGGCCTTAATGGCCGGGAAGAAGCTGCCGAACATAGACCGGGTGGTAACGGCCGTATTTCCCCTGGCCAGGGCCGATGAAGCTTTCCAGGAAGCAAGCAAAGGCGAAGGCCTCAAGGTGATGCTCCTCCCCAAAAAATAAAGGGGGACGGTTCTGCCTTTGCATTTTGCAAATAGCGTCTTTCAGAAATGGAAAAGGTAAAAGGGGAGAGGCAGCTAAGTAAAGGGCAAACAAGGATAAACGGATAAACGGGGACGGTTCTCCTTTTGCAACTTTTGCGCAAAGGGGGACGGTTCTTCGTGCATGCCGGGGAAAAAGGGTGTTTGCCGGCAACCCAATTATAAACGGAGGTGGTGGGGAAAATGGCACTGGCATACCTGCTGGGGTGTGACCTGGGTACCATGGGAACAAAGGCGACCCTTTACGACACCGAGGGGAATATGCTGGCGGAAGCGTACGAGGAATCCATCCTGCGCTATCCCCGAGTGGGCTGGGTAGAGCAGGACCTGGAGGAGATCTACGCATCGGCGGTGCGCTGCATCGCTTCGGTGCTGCAGAAAAGCGGAGTTGACAGCAGCAAGGTGGAAGGACTGGCTTTCAGCAGCCAGATGTCGGGGATTGGCATGATTAAGGAAGATTGGACCCCAGCCGCTCACTTCGACAGCTGGCTTGATACCCGCTGTGAAGATTCTTTTCCCCTGATGGAACCGTCGGCCGGGGATATCACCGCCTTAAGCGGGTGCCCGCCCACCTACGCCCATGCGGCCAAGATTATCTGGTGGAAGAATCACGGTCCCGAGGTTTTTAATTCCACCGCCAAGTTTATCGTCCCCCTGGCCTATGTGGCGGGGAAGATGGCCGGCTTGGAGGTGGACCAGGCGTACATCGATTACACCTGCATCCATTTTTCCGGCTTTGCCGATACTCGCAACCTGAAGTGGTCGCGGGAGCTCCTGGACCGGTTCGGGATACCGGAAGAGAAGCTGCCCCGCATAATCGCTCCCACGGAGATAATCGGCCGGGTTACCCGCGAAGCGGCGCAGTTGACCGGCTTGAAAGAGGGAACTCCCATTGCCGCCGGAGCGGGAGACCAGGCGGCGGCTTCCCTGGGAGTGGGGGCGGTGGATCCCGGGGATGTATTCGACAGCGCCGGAACCGCTTCCGTATTTTCCATTTGTGTCGACTCCTTCAAACCCGACGTGGAGAACCAGGTGGTTATGGCCACCCGCGGGGTGATTCCGGGTACTTACTACGCCCTCTCTTTTATTAACGGGGGCGGATTGAATTTGCGGTGGTTCCGCGACACCTTTGGCCTCCAGGAAAAAAAGGAAGCCGAGGCGGCGGGAGAAGAGGTCTACAAGATTTTTGACAACATGGCCGCCCAGGTATCGCCGGGTTCGGGAGGCGCTCTCTTTATCCCCCACCTGCAGGGGCGGGTGCTGCCCCCCGATGCTTCCCTGAGGGGCCTTTGGGTCGGCTTCACCTGGGGGCACCAGCGCAGCCACCTGTTCCGGGCTATCCTGGAGGGGATTGCCTACGAATATGCCCACTACCTGGAGATTGAGAAAAAACTGCACCCCGGCCTGGAATGCCGGGAGGTAAGGGCCATCGGCGGCGGAGCCTCCAGCAAGCTCTGGAAT
Source organism: Bacillota bacterium (assembly GCA_029782095.1). Classification (GTDB taxonomy): domain Bacteria; phylum Bacillota; class Dethiobacteria; order DTU022; family DTU022; genus JAKPEE01. Next base: position 38,776 of record JAKOVL010000225.1, read on the forward strand.
CAAATCAAGAGCGACGTGCTTAATGTCCCCTACTGTCGGGTCGACCGGAGCGAAATAGGAACCTGGGGCTGCGCCATGATTGCCGGCGCGGCGGTGGGAATATTTAAAGACCTGCGGGAAACGGCCAAGAAGTATACCCGGATTACCAGCCGAATTGAACCCCGCCAGGAGTACCATCGCTTCTATCGCCCCTATGTGGAGATGTACAGCGAGATCCTGGAGCGGTACAAAGAGGTTTTTGGAAAACTTAGCGGGCTGCCCCTGGAACTCAAAAACGAAACCTCAGTCTAGAGTTTGCAAACACGATCTACATTCTACGGGAGGCGAAGCAAAGATGCTTCAAAAAGCAAAAAATGTCTACCGAATGTATAACACCGGGATCGTCGCCGTGATCAGGGCGAAAACCCCGCAGCAGGCCTTGGAGGTGGCCGAAGCGGTCCGCAAGGGCGGTGTCGATTTAATCGAGATTACTTTTACCGTTCCTGGAGCCCTGGAAGTGATCAGGGAGCTGAGCAAGACATACCGCAACGGCGAAATTCTCCTGGGCGCGGGGACAGTGCTGGATCCGGAAACGGCCCGGGCGGCCATCCTGGAGGGCGCCGATTTTGTAGTCAGCCCTTCCTTCAACCCGGAACTGGTTAAACTGTGCAACCGCTACCAGGTTGTCAACATGGCCGGCTGCATGACCGTTACCGAAATCGTCAACGCCCTGGAGGCCGGCGCGGACATTATTAAGCTGTTCCCGGGGAGCGCCTTCGGCCCCTCCATCATCAAGGCTTTGAAGGGCCCCCTGCCCCAGGCGGAATTCGTCCCCACCGGTGGAGTAAGCCTGGACAATGTTCAGGAGTGGATTAAGAACGGCTGCCTTGCCGTCGGGGTCGGCGGGGAGTTGACCAAGGGCGCGGCAGAGGGCAACTATGACCTGGTAACGGAGACCGCCCGGAAATTCGTGGAGAAGATTCGCCAGGTTCGGCCGGTGAAACTGGGTTAAATAAAAGTTAATAAAGAAGGGCTAAATAATTACTGTATAGGCTGGTTTCTGTAGCCGCGATATTGCTTATTATTGCTTATTGCTATAGCGGAGGTGCAGCAGTTGGCCAATGAATTGATGAAACCGTTTGCCGTCAATATCGATTTCCAGCGGGGTACTATCAGCGCTCCGGCCCGGGTGCTAAGGCGGACCTTAAAGGACCTGGAAGGCCTTTTCTACGATGAAGAGGAGTACCGCCGGATCCTGGCCAAGGAAGACCCGCTGCTCTATGAGGTCTACGAAGTCCCCGTTCCCAACGAAGAAGGGCATCTTCTTTCTTGCACCACCATTATTTACCCGGGGAAAGTAGGGAAGGAATACTACTTTACCAAGGGACATTTCCACGAAAAGGAGGACCGGGCGGAGATCTATACCTGCCTGCAGGGAGAAGGCTACCTGCTCATGCATACTCGCAGCGGCGATGTGGCCAGCATCCACATGACACCGGGCGTCTCCGCCTACATCCCCCCCTACTGGTCCCACCGGACCCTGAACTGCGGGAGCGAACCCTTTATCTTTTACGGAGTCTGGCCGGGGGATGCCGGTCACGATTACGGCAGCATCAAAGAGGAGGGCTTCCCCCTGCGCGTTTTCGAAGAAAACGGAGTCCCCGTAGTAAAGAAAATCTAAACCAAATAAAATCATGTCGCTTTAGTGAGCCAAAGGAACGGTTCCTTTGGCTCACTTTTTTTGCTCAGTGGGGTCAGGTCTTGAATTGTTTGCTAATGGGGTCAGGTCTTGAATTGTGACTTTTTTCTAATGGGGTCAGGTCTTGAATTGTGACTTTTTGTGACTGACAGGGTCAGGTTGCTGACTGGGGTCAGTACTTGAAATATTAATTTTGTCTCATCAATTTAGGTAAATCTTTAAAAAACCTAAGTTCGAGAACGCCACAAAAAAATTTTAGGCAGGGAAAAAATATATTGGATAGAACGAAATTGTAGTAAAGATTACACGCTCCTCATTATGCACTAAATTAGTCAAAGTCATCATCCCTCTGTTGACTTCATTGTAAAAAAGTGCTGTTAGGAGGTTGAAATAGAAAATGCCGCTCGAACTCGGTATTTGGAGGATCGATAAAGGTGTCCAGCCAGTTGAATTTGGAACCTTCAACTTAGAGAGCCGGCTTGAGGATATCCTAAGCGAGAATATCGAGATAGCCTCACCAAACTGGCTTGTTATCGGCCGGCAGGTACGAACGGAGCACGGAGGTTTCATCGATTTGCTCGCAATGGATCAGGATGCCAATCTTGTTGTTCTTGAATTGAAGAGACACCAGACACATCGGGATATAGTTGCCCAGTTGCTTGACTATGGATCCTGGGTTGCTCGCTTGGAGGCCAACCATATTGTTCAGATCTTTGATGAATACCAGAAGCGGTGGAAAAAGAACGAAATTGTTTCCATTGATGAAGCTTTCAGGAGCAAGTTTGGGATCTCTATGCCTGATGAAATGAACCAATCGCATGAGCTGGTGATTGTCGCAGCCAGTCTGGATCAAGCGACTGAACGTGTCGTGCGTTACCTGGCTGGAGAACATAGGGTGCCTATCAATGCCGTGTTTTTTAGGGTATTTCGAGACGGGGATCGCGAGTACATAAGTCGGGCGTGGTTTAGGGACCCGGCGGAGATAATTGTTGACCCGCCAGACGGTGAGGGTGAGTGGAATGGCGAATATTATGTATCATTCGGATATCCCCACGAGGTTGTTCGTGACGGGCTTCGTAGGGGTTACGTGGTTGCGGGCGGCGGTTCATGGTACTCGCGCACATTACAGATGCTTGAGCCTGGGGCACGGATTTGGGTAAATGTTCCTGGGACTGGATATGTTGGAGTAGGAAACGTGATCTCCACAATGGTGCCTGTAGATGAATTTACTGTTCGTGATGAAAATGGAAACGAAGTACCGATTGTACAGGTATCCGATTCTGCAGCGTCTCTGAACCGAGCAGCAGATGATCCGGAAACGGCAGACTACCTTGTGCGCGTTGATTGGCTGAAGACTGTCGAGCCGGAACAGGCAATTAAAGAGAAGGGTTTCTTTGGCAATCAGAACACGGTTGCCCGCCCACGTGCAGCAAAATGGGTTTATACTGTTGAACGGTTAAAGAGCCGATTTGGTATAGATTAATTCAGACAAAGGGGCCTATCCTGTACGGGTGGGCAGGACATCTCTTCCAGGACCGTTTTTGCAGCGGGTCTTGCCCGGTGCAAGCCAGTGATAAAAAGAGCGAGTTACCGGGATAAATAGAAATATAATTTAAAGATTGTTCCCGTGGTCAAAGTCACCATCTTCCTGTGAGCCAAGGGGACGATACCATTGGCTCACTTTTTTCTGACAGGGTCAGTTGAGCAGGGGGCAGGTCTAGAATTTTGGATTCTTCTGTCTCTTGTCTCTATTTGTCTCAGCGAAGGATCAAAGTTACCGTCTTCTCCGGCGCATCGATGAGCCAAAGTCACCGTCCCCCTGGTTCCCTGGCTCGCCGGTGAACCAAAGTCGCTGTCCCCCTGACTCGTCCCCTTGGCGCAAATTCACATTTTAAGACCTGACCCTCCTCATATGTGCGCGGCCAAAGGCTTTAAATTCTGGCTTCCCCGGTATATAATCTTGACAGAAGAGAGAGAAGGGTGAACCAGAGTTGCTTAAGCGCTTCATCTCATATTACCGGCCGCACCTGCCGCTTTTTATCCTGGACTTCAGCTGTGCCTTCATTATGGCCGGCCTGGACCTGGTCTTCCCGGTGGCGGTGCAGGCTATAATCGACCGAATCCTACCGGAACGGAACCTGCAGCTGCTCCTGTTGGTCTGCAGCGGGCTGCTGCTGCTCTACCTGCTGCGGGCAGTGCTGCAGTACATCGTTGATTACTGGGGCCATGTCCTCGGGGTGCGCATGGAGTACGACATGCGCCGGGACCTCTTTGACCACATCCAGAAGATGTCTTTCCGCTATTTCGACAACAACAGGACCGGTCATATCATGTCCCGATTGGTCAACGACCTGAACGAGATCTCCGAGATGGCCCATCACTGCCCAGAAGACCTCTTTATCGCCGCGGTGACCTTGATTGGCTCCTTCGCCATCATGGTTACCATCAACTGGCAGCTGGCCCTGATCACCTTCACCCTGGTGCCTCTGCTGGCGTGGTTTGCCGTAAATAGAAATAGGCGCATGCAGGCCGCTTTCCGGGAGATGCGCCTGAAGGTAGCCGACATCAATGCCCAGGTTGAGGACAGCATCTCCGGGGTTCGCGTGGTCAAATCTTTCACCAACGAGTGGTACGAGAAGGAAAAATTCAAAAAAGAGAACATCAATTTCCGGAAATCCAAAGAAGATGCCTTCCATGTGATGGCCCAGTTCTTTTCCGGCGTCAATCTCTTTTTCAACCTGATCAACCTGGTGGTGGTGCTTTTCGGCGGCCTTTTCATCTACCGCGGCACTATGACCATGGGCACCCTGGTCGGATTCCTGCTCTACGTGAACATGTTCATGACGCCCATCCGGCGCCTGACCATGCTTGTGGAGCTCTACCAGCGCGGAATGGCCGGCTTCCGCCGCTTCGAGGAAACCATGCGCATCGAACCCGAAATCGTGGACCGCAAGGGTGCCCGGGATGCCGGCCGGCTGAAGGGCGAGATCGTTTTCGACCGCGTCACCTTCCGCTACAACCAGGGCGAGGCCGTCCTAAAGGATATCAGCCTGCGCATTGCCCCCGGCGAAACGGTGGCCCTGGTCGGCCCCTCCGGCGTCGGCAAGACCACCCTTTGCAGCCTCATCCCGCGCTTCTACGAAGTGGATTCCGGGCGGATCACCATTGACGGCACCGATATCCGGGACTTCACCCAGAAGTCGCTGCGGCAAAATATCGGCATTGTCCAGCAGGACGTGTTTCTCTTTTCCGGCACCATCAGGGAGAACATCGCCTACGGCCGGCTCGACACTACCGAAGAGGAGATAATGGAGGCGGCGAAAAAAGCCAGCGCCCATGACTTTATCATGGCCCTGGAAGACGGCTACGACACCTATGTCGGGGAGCGCGGCGTCAAGCTCTCGGGCGGGGAGAAGCAGCGCATTTCCATCGCCCGCGTCTTCCTGAAGGACCCGCCGATCCTAATTCTCGACGAGGCTACCTCCTCCCTGGACAACGAGACCGAGGCTTTAATCCAGGAAGCGCTGTTCAAGCTGGCCCAGAACCGGACCACCCTGATCATTGCCCACCGCCTGACCACGATTAAAAGCGCGGACCGCATCCTGGTGCTTACCGACGACGGGATCGTGGAGGAGGGCACCCACGAGCAGCTGCTGGAGAAGGACGGCCATTATGCCCGCCTCTACCGGGCGCAGTTCAAAGGCTTCATCCCGGAGATTGCCTGATCAAAGAACGGGGTTAATCAAAGACGGGGTCAGGTCTTGAAATGTGTGGTAGCATGGCGGGAGATTTTGCGGGGAGGGAACCGGTTGAAGAAGTTTGATCAAGTATTTGCCGGGATAATCCTGGGATTAATTATCCCGGTGGCCGCCATATGTTTTCTATGGTGGAGCGCGTACCTGCTCGGGCTGCCGGAGACCTGGATTAAATGGGCGGTTGTTGCCGGGCTGCTGATCGGATTGCTGCTTGATCTGGTTTTCTTGGGCCGGCTGGTGGGCTCCTTTTATCGCTTAAACTTTTTTGCGCTGCTTGCTATATACCTGGCTTACTCCGCCGGTATTCTTGGATTTTTTATGGGCGTCCCTGTTTTTAATGTGCTTGCCGGTGCGGCAGCGGGAATTTACGTGGGCCGAAAAATGAAAATTATGAACCGGGACCGCCGAAAGCTGCGCCAAACGCTGGCGAAGGCGGCAGTTCTATCGACGGCGGTCTTGCTGGCAATTTGCATTTTTTCTGCTTATATTGCCGTAACGGACAGCCACACAGCGGCCAACCTCCAGGGGATGCTGCATTTAAACTTTACGGTTACCCCGGCCATGATTTGGCTCCTAATCATTTTTGGCGGCATCTTTTTACTCGTTTTGCAGTACCTGCTTCTCCAGGCAGCGGGGAAAGCAGCGTATAACATATAGATATAAGACGGGGTCAGGTCTTGAATTGTGAATTCTGCTCTATCATAAGATCCCAAGCGCAATACGTTCAAACATAACTTTTTCAAGCCCAGAGGGCACCGTATCATACGTGTCATAGATGTTAGAAACAATCCGGCGATGTTAAAAATGATCCGCCGCAGCAAGCTGTCTTTGTGTAATCGAAGGTCTTCTTTGTCAGCAGTTCCGCTTCGACAAGGTCGCATATCTGTTCCCGCGGGTGCGGGCTAATTTCCACCTGTTGAACAGGCAAAAAGCCGGCCGCCGTTTCCCCGAGTCTGTTTCTTTGCTGTTTCTCACACCTGTTCTCCCATCGCCCTCGTATTGCCCTCGGTATTCTGTTCCTTCTTCTCCCGTTTCAATAACACCTGTATATTAATAGTCATTCAACACTTTTCATTACAAACAAGCATATATTGGAGTATATATCACAAGAAAGGGGTGGATAGCGTGAAAGCTCGTACTTTAAGAAGAAGAGCCTTGAGATGGTGCTTGAGGGACGATCCCCAACATGTCCATGAATTTCTAGGCAGTACCAAATTGGCGGGATTAACGCTGCACAACCACCGCTTCGCCGGGGTAAGCAGCCGGGCGATCCCTATTGGCAGGAACCATATCCATGCCATTTCCACTAACGTCGATTTTACTGTTCAGCACATTCACAGAATTAGAGACTTGACGGGCCTGGCTATTCCGGTAGGCCGCGGCCGGCATGTCCACTTTGTCCGGGGCACAACCTCTTTTGATGCCAACCACGATCACAACTACGTTTTTGCTACGCTTATAGAAAATCCGTTGGGAATATAACAAGTGCAGCGCGGCCGATATGGAGCAGCCGGTAAAAGCAATCCTCCTTCCTAATTGTGAAAAACCTATAACTCGAGGCCAGAATAGTCGGATAAAGGAGCCGCTTTTGCGGCCCTTTTTATTGTCTTATGGTCGTCCAAGTGCTTGTCAAACTGATTTTTCCCGAAAGAGCTGCCATCGAAATGCCTTCCTTAACCTTGAAGCAAAAAAAATTCCCGGGTTTCCCCCGTTGCAGAGAATAAAAACCAAAGATATTTGAAGATCTAACCCATTTGGCTTGGCCCTTTATCTACTGGTTTTTCCATTGGCCTGAAAAGAAAAAGCAAACCATATTTCAAAACCCGCCCCCTTTGCCTTAAGCAAGATAAAATCACCCCAGACCTGATCCCTTTCTCCAGATCATGGTATAATTGATTCAAAGGTATGTCCCCCGTGATTGGTTCTTCCTGCCTGATCCATGGCTGCCTGCGCATTCGCATTAAACCCAAGCCGGCTCCGGAGGGGGTGTGGGGATTGGAACGGCAACTGCATCTTTCCAAAGAGTTTATCGAACTGCAGGAACAGCTGCAGAAGTTGCGCACCGAGCTGATTAAGCTGATTGCCGATCGGGACCATCTGCTGAACGTTGTCAAGCCCAACCTGGAGGCGAGATATTACGCGGTAATTGGCAAAGAACAGTACCGGCTTTTTCTGCTGCGCAACGATGTCTTGCGGCTGCGGCGCAAGATCGAGCTGATCCGGGCCTCCCTCAACCGGGGAGAGGAGCCGGACCCGGAGTTAATTGAGGAGCAGCTCGATAAAGAGCTCCAGCAGTGGATCGAAGAGCTGCAGGATTTGGCTCGGAAGATCGAGTGGGCCGAGTACCGCAGCCGGCTGCCGCGGCTCTCTGTTGAAGAGGCCCGGGAGCTGAGAAGGCTCTTCCGGGAGCTGGTGCGAAAACTTCACCCGGATTTAAACGAAGAACTTCCCGAGAACCATAAATACCTCTGGGAAAGAGTTCTTTCCGCTTACCGAAACGGCGACTTGGAGGAACTCCAGACCCTTTCTCTCCTGGTCTCTGAACGCAAAGAGGACCTCCCTCCCGAACCTTCCACCATGGAACAGCTGGCGGCCGACATTAAAAAAATGGGTCAGAAGATCGAAAAGGTTTTGGAGGATCTGGCCAAGATCCAGGAGCAGTTTCCCTTCAGTCTTCGCGATAAACTCAACAATGCCCGGTGGGTTGCTGAGCAGCAAAAAGACTTGGAGAGGCAAATTGAAGAGATGGAGCAGCACCGGCAGACCTATTTATCCATTCTTGCCGAATTGGACGTGGACGGCGGAGATACTATAATCGTTCATTAAGGACCTAAGGGGGCCTAAGGGGGTATTTTTCATGAGCCGCGGGCTTGTACCCTCCAACCAAGAGATCTGGAAGCTGATCCAGGGCTACTTTGGCGGCAATATTCAGATTGTGCCGTATATCCAGGAGATCTTTCTCTTGGAATGCCATATCGCCGGGACCAGCTATCAGGATCTTGAAGCGGTGGAGCCCGATCTCAATATCGGCGATGCCCTGCTTTTCCGCCGCGAGCCCGACAATGCGCACGATCCCCTGGCGGTGGCCATCTACGACCGGCAGGAGCGCAAGCTGGGCTACCTGCCCCGCGCCAAAAACGAGGTTCCGGCGCGGCTGATGGATGCAGG
>JAKOVL010000044.1 GCA_029782095.1 Bacillota bacterium
GTTCCTTGGCGCTAACAGGGATCCCCCCGGTATGGGGCGAGGCACCGGTAGCAATTAACAGGTAGTCATAAGTTTCTTCGCTAGTCCCGGCTGCGCTTTGAACAATTACCCTCTTTTCAGCGGGCTGGATACCCGTTGCTTCATGGTTTAATTTCAGATCAATCCCCCTGTCTTGAATGGCCTGCCGTGGGGTGAGCGCCACTAGCTTTTCTATAGAAGATACGGCGCCTTCAAGGTAGTAAGGGATGCCGCAGGAAGCGTAAGAAATGTGGCGGCTCTTTTCCAGCACCACCACCGTCCAACCCGGTTTTAACCGCTTCACCTGGCTCGCCGCGCTCATTCCCGCGGCGTTGCCCCCGATTATCAGCACTTTTGTCACTTTTTCACCCCATTTCCCCCATACGTGCGGTCCCCAGTTGCTGTTAAATATTTTTTGCTACGCTAATGCGGCAAGTGCATGAAGTGTCTCCCCATAATACTTCTACTTCTGTTCCCAGGTTTCCTACTATATTTATTAGCAGGGAAGCCTGCAGCCTGTGTCGAATATTTAAATTTATTAAAATTTTAAATGGCAGTCCTTTGACTTTGAAGGAGGAATTTATGTGAAAGAAGTAGCTATCGTTGGCGCGGTGCGTACGGCCATCGGTACTTTTGGCGGCTCTCTTAAAGATGTTAGCGCTGTGGACCTCGGTGCTGTTGTGATTAAGGCCGTCCTGGAGAAGACAGGGGTGCAGCCTGGCGAAGTTGATGAAGTGCTAATGGGATGCGTTCTTCAGGGAGGCCTGGGGCAGAACCCTTGCCGCCAGGCGGCCTTAAAGGCAGGCTTGCCTGCTTCTGTCCCCTGCAGCACTATCAACAAGGTGTGTGGATCGGGCCTGAAAAGCATCACCATGGCCGCAGCGGCAATCAAAGCCGGGGAAGCGGAGATAGTGGTTGCCGGCGGCATGGAAAATATGAGCGCAGCCGGATATATGGTGGAAGGTGCGCGCTGGGGAACTCGCATGGGCGATTCTAAAGCGGTGGATATGATGATCAAAGACGGTTTATGGTGC
>JAKOVL010000076.1 GCA_029782095.1 Bacillota bacterium
CTGGTGATAAACAAGGAAACAGGCAAGGTGCGGGTAGTCCTAAAGGGAAACACCGTTGTCCAGAAGCTGACCATCATGGGGGAAACCTGCCTCTCCGTCGCTGGGCTTTCCGAGACAGGGCAGGTGAAGGAACTATTCATTGAAACGGCGGCCGAAACGGAGCTGGAAGGCATTTTCGAGAACATTACCGTGGCGGAGAAGGAGGCCAGGATCACCTTTCTTGCCGGGCAGGTAAAGAAGCTTTCCACCATCGAAAGAGCTGCGAATGCATTGATCACTTTGAAAAAAGGGGTGACCGTTGAGCTGCTTGCGGCCGGAGCGCCCCTGGAAATAGCCGGAAAGGGCCTGGTGAAAGAAGCGCATGTTTCCGTCCCGGGGCTGTTTAAGTTTGCCGGAGAAGTGGGCAGGGTTTCAGCCGGCGGCCGGGGGATCTTTCTTGAATTCGGCGCCGGCACCACCGACACCCTGCTGGTGGAAGCCTCCGAGGGGACGGTGATGATCCACCTGGCCCAGGGAGCGGCGGTTAATTACATGGAGTTGAACGGCGCCGCCGAAGTCACGGGCAGCGGTACCATCGAGCGGGTGCGGATCAACGCGCCGGGCGCCACCATCGAGCAGAGCCCGGGCAGCGTGGAGCTGGCTGAAGGGATCACGGCAAAAGTGGCCGGCGAGGAAATCACGGGGGAGCAGGAAAAGGAAGAGCCTGCACTTGCCGCTCCTTCAACGCCTAAAGTTACGGTGGCTCCGGTAAAGGAGTTTATCGTAGAAGACGGCATTTCTATAGGATATGTTTTAGTTAAGGTTTCTCTCAGATATTCCGGTTGGCTAAACGAGCCGCATAGATACAATGTAACAGTTGGAGGAAAATCCCTAAATCGTCCTACTTCGGAAATTCCATATTATTATGGAGAAGTTCTAAAAGAACAAGCATTTAGAAGCAACGTAAAAGTTACAAAGAATTAAGCTTTGTCTAAAATGCAAGGGTGATTATTATGAAAACAGCAAGACCCTTAAGAACGACAATTGCATTCATAATAGGGTTAATTGTCATCCTTGTCGGCAATGCACTAGCATCTGCACAAGTAATTGGTTTTGTGGTTGAAGGTAGCGATGGAAAGTATTATGAATATGGTTACGATAATTTGTTACAATCGTATGTGATTTACACTATGGGATCTAATGCCCCGCTTTTTTTGGATTACAGAAAAAAAACTATGCGAGCATATTTTGATGACATCAATGGTTATATTGATTACGATGATGTTTTAGAAAATTATGTAAAGGCATCAATCGCAAAAAAGAGCTTTGATATGCATAAATACACCTCCAGCAGCCAGGCCAAAAAGGCAGTAATGCCGGCAGAGGTTTACGTGGTCACCCTGGACAGCGGCGGCCGGCTAAAATATACCAAGAAGATCCTGCAGGCGGTGGGCGATCTTTTGGCCGCGGTGAACAACGCCCAAAATGCCGCCGACCTGGAAGCGCTGATTCGCTCCAAGGCAGCGGAGTTGGGGCTGGATTTAACCGCCTTTAACAAGCTGAATGCCTATGAGCAGGCGGCGGTGCTGGAAGAGGTCCTATCCAGGAGGCCTGCAGGAGGGTTTGACTCCCTGGAGCAGTTTAAGA
>JAKOVL010000087.1 GCA_029782095.1 Bacillota bacterium
TTACGAAAAGCGGATCCCGGAGCTGCAGCGAGAGTATAAAGCGGTGCTTATTCAGGCCGGTATTTGCCCGACTTGCGGGCAGCGGATTCAAGAAACCTGCTTAAAGGAGGTTATTTAGATGGCCACCGTTACAGAACGCCTGGAATTCTTGAAAGCCGAGATTGAAAAGGGGAAAACCGAAAAAACGCGCGCCGAGGCCAACCTGGAAAGCCTGGAAAAACAGCGGGCGGAGATTGAGGCTGAGCTTAAGGAGTTGGGCGTTAAGCCGGAAGAGTTGAACAGTGAGATTGAACGGCTTAAAGGCGAAATTGAGGCCGGTTTAAGTGAGGCGGAGAGGTTGCTGCAGAACGGGGAACGGGAGCAGGAGAGATAAGACCAGGGCCGTTAGAAAGGAGGTTTCGGAATCGTGGCTTTAACCTTAGAGAATCTCGAATCCAATCTCGCCGCCCTGCGCACCCGCCACAGCCAAGCCCAGGGCCAGCGCGACTTGCTCGTTGCCCAGTACCGCGAAAAGGAAAGTGAACTCTCCGCGGCCCGGGCCGATATTGAGTTATGGCGTGACGTTCAGATCCTGCTCTCCAAGGCTTCGGAATTCGCCCGCCAGCAGCTAAAAACCAGAATCGAGCAGACCGTTACCGCGGCATTAGCCGCCATTTTCGCCGATTCCACCATGCGCTTTGAAATCGAGATGAAGGATATCGGCGGCAAGCCGGCAGCGGACTGGCGGGTGGTGAGCTGCTATGAGATCCCGGCAAAGGCCGGGGATGAGGACGTAAAATTAAGCGCTTACACCGTCATCGCCAGCCCGGAGGACGCGAAGGGCGGGGGCGTGACGGACGTGGTGAGCCTGGCCTTGAGATTGGCGCTGTTGGAACTCTCCAGACCGAGGCCAGAGGGGCCGATCCTGCTTGACGAACCAGGCAAGATGATCAGCAAAGAGTATTTGCCGAATGTGGCCGAGTTTTTGAAACAGTATGCCGCGAAAACCGGGCGGCAGATTATTCTTGTGACACACCATGAGGCGCTGGCGGATGTGGCGGACGTGGGGTATGTCGTGAAGCAGGAAAACGGGGTAAGTGAGGTGAGCCGGAATGTTTAAGGCTATCGTTACCGGCGACATCCATTATCGCGGCACGAACCCGCGGGCCAGGCTGGATAATTTTCAGGAAGCGCTGTCCGCAAAGCTCCTGGAAACAATCCACCTGGCCCGGGACCATAAAGCCGACTGCATAATTATCCCCGGCGACGTATTTGATGGGCCGTCAACTTCGTGGGGTGTGGTGGCGGACTTAATTCAAATCCTTAAAAGTGCGCCTTGCCCCGTTCTCTCAATTCACGGCAACCACGA
>JAKOVL010000094.1 GCA_029782095.1 Bacillota bacterium
AAGGCAGGCTTAATAAAAGGGAACCGGCCAGGATAACAGACATAAAGCTTAATGCCAGTACCTGGGCCGGACGTCGCTGCTTGGGCCTTTTGCGCATGGCGGCTTATCATCGCCTCCCTTGCGTGGGCGGGACTAACTGCTGCCTTTCACGGCTGGATATTTTCCTTGGCAACCTGGACCAGCCGGTCAAAACCGGCTTTATCGTTAACCGCCATGTCGGCCAGCATTTTGCGGTTAATATCTACCTCCGCTTTCTTCAAACCGTTGATGAAACGGCTGTAGGAGAGGCCGTTGGTCCGGGCGGCAGCATTGATGCGGGCAATCCACAATTTGCGAAAGTCCCGTTTCCGCTGCCGGCGGTCGCGGTAAGCATATTGGAGGGATTTCATAACCTGCTGGTTGGCTACCCGGTAGAGCCTGCTCTTGGCGCCATAGTAGCCTTTGGCCAGCTTTAATATCTTTTTGCGCCGTCTTCTGGCGACGATACCTCTTTTAACCCGAGGCATAGCCATACCTCCTTAAATAGTTCGTCATCTGGGTTAGGGGAGCAATCTGCTGATTCTTTTGCGATCGGCCGCACTGACCAGGGTCGACTGGCGCAGCCTGCGCTTGCGACTCGGTCTCTTTTTTTGCAACAAGTGGCTGCCGAAGGCACGAAAACGCTTCACTTTTCCCGAGCCGGTCAATTTAAATCTCTTGGCCGCCCCCCGGTGGGTTTTCATCTTGGGCACTGTTGCTGCCTCCTTACTTTATTCTAAGATTTGGGTGTTAGGATCATGGTCATATTGCGTCCTTCGAGCTTGGGAAGGCGATCCACAATGGCCAGGTCGGCCACCTCTTCGGTGAGCCGCCGGCAAAGCCCCTCGGCAATTTCCGGGTGGGTAATCTCCCGGCCGCGAAACATGATCGTAACCTTGACTTTGTCCCCTTCCTGTAGAAAACGGCGGCTGGCTTTAACTTTCACCGCAAAGTCGTGTTTCTCAATATTGGGGCGCAGCTTGACTTCTTTAACGGTCACTTGCTTCTGGTTCTTGCGCGCGTCGCGCTCTTTCTTGCTCTGTTCATACTTGTACTTGCCGTAATCCATAATCCGGCATACCGGCGGACGCGCATTGGGAGCTACATTCACCAGGTCCAGTCTCTTTTGCCGAGCAATCTCCAGGGCTTTTTCCGTGCTCATAACACCCAATTGTGTTCCGTCAGTATCGATGAGTAGCACTTCTTTGGCTGCAATTTGCTCATTAACGAACAAATTTTTGCTAATGTTTTCTCACCTCCGCATTGGTTTATACAAAAGTAAAGCAGGTGGATCCACCACCTGCCAGCATACCCGTACCCGTCCCGGTAAACAGACCCTGGTAACAGCCCCGGGGGCGCCTCAGGGTGAGAAGCAGGGTGGCTTCTACTTAAACAAACCGTTCAGATTTTGCAACTAACAATATACCAAAAAAGCCCCCGCGGGTCAATCATTATTTAAAACCTTGGATAAAGCTTTCCCTGGCCATGACCTAAGAGTTGACTTTTACCGCCATTTTAATGGCGTACTCCTTCAGCTCGGAGATGCCGCTGGCCAGGGAGATCATTTTAAAAAGCTCCGCCTTGCCGCTGCTTTTCCACCAGGAGCCGGCCAGCACCGTTATGCCCGTGCCGGCAAAAGCCGAAGGGAACATGGGCGTGGAAGAACCGATCATGATTATCTCCCGGGCCTGGGGAGACATCTTTATAAGGTCTTCCGCGGTGCCGTTGATCAGGCTGGTGCCGCTAAAGAGGACCACGTCGCAGGTGAGCAGCAGCCGGGGCTGCTCCTCCATGGGAAGCACGGCGCTCCGCTCCCCTCCGCACATGGAGATGCCCTGGTCAAAAATGTACACCTGGCGGGCCCGTTGGTTGAACATCTCGGCCACGGGCTTGATATAGCCGATCATCCCCACCGTATCCGTCTCCCTTACTTCTATGCCGAAGGGGTAGCCGGGCCTTTCGGCATCTTCCAGCTCCTGCGACCGGGAGGCGGCCCCCAGGACGGCAAAGCCAATGCCCCGCTGGACATTGTCTCCTCCGGTGACGGCCCAGGCGGCGATATCGGCGGCCTCCCGCCCGATTACCTCCCGGCCAAAGGGGAAAACGGAACAGCCCGCGGGCAGGCCTTCCCTCAGGACATAAGATACCCCGATATTGCCGTTGTCCAGCTCGGCGGCAATCAGCGAGATGCCGATAACCAGGTCCCGGACGGTCCTCCCCTCCAAGTAGGGCTGGGCCGCCTTTAAAACCCTTTTCATAATCATGGGTCTTCTCCCCCTTTTCATCTCTTCCTTATTTGCCCAAACGGGCGTCCGTTCCCGAAAGGCGCCGCGGCAAAGAAAAAAATCTTTCCGCCGCCCCCGGTTAAGTTCAGCCCCCGACTTCCACCTTTCAGGCAAAAACAAACTTCCTGTTGCCTTCGAATTCGGCAACCTGCAGATCCATCTCGTAAAGGCGGGCCAGGTTCTCCCGGGTTACAACTTCTGCCGCCGGCCCCATCTTCATCAGCCGGCCTTTTTTAAACATCAGGATTTCGTCGGCAAAGGAGAGGGCCAGGTTGGGGTCGTGCATGGCCGTAATGACGCTGCATCCTCTTTCCTGGACGATCTGGCGCATCACCCTCATCACCTTGTGCTGGTTGTTGAAGTCCAGGTGCGAGGTGGGTTCATCCATGATAAAGAAGGATGCCTCCTGGGCGATGGCCCGGGCCAGGAAAACCATCTGTCTCTCCCCGCCGCTGATCTCCATGTAGCACTTCTCTTTTAAGTGCCCGATCCCGATTACCTCCAGGGCTTCCTCCGCCAAAAGGTAATCCTTCTTTTGCGGCCGCCCCAGCAGGCTTAAATGGGCATTCCTCCCCATGACCACCATGTCCAGAACGGAGTAGGGGAAGACACCGTGATGCTCCTGGGGCAAAAAGGCCATCAGCCGGGCGATCGCTTTCTTGTTCAAGTTGTGAATATCCTTGCCTTCCACCAGCACCTTCCCCAGGCGGGGCTTCAGGCTGCCGTTTAACAACCTGAGCAGGGTAGTCTTCCCGGAGCCGTTGGGGCCCAGAATGCAGTAGATTTTGCGGCGGCCCAGGGCAAAACTGCAGCCGTCGACAATGGTCTGGTCGTCCCGGTAGCCGAAGAAAAGATTGTTTGCCTCAACCGTCATAAACAAACCCCTCTATTTCCAGGCGCTCCCCCGGCCCTTGATCAACAGGTAGGCAAAAACTGGCGTGCCGATGGCCGCCGTTAAAATGCTGATGGGGATCTCCGCCGAAATCAGACTGCGGGCCAGGTTGTCCATAAGCATAACGAAGCTGCCGCCAACGAGCATGGACATGGGCAGGGAGAACTGGTGGTCGGGCCCGATTAAAATCCTGGCCATGTGGGGAACCACCAGGCACCACCCCCTCTTCCGGAAAAACCATGGCTCCGGCACAGCAGTTCCGCTGCGCTTGTCTTCTCTCTTGCGATCCCATAAAAAAACGGTTCTCCCATTGTTAATTGCTGCCTGGAAGAACCGCTCTTCCGCTATCTTTCTGCCTCCTTTCCACAATGGGAGGCTTGCCGGTTGCCCGGCAAACCCTATCGGCCCTGCAACCTGTCGTTAAACAGGTCATAGGGCTCGGAGCCATTTAAATTGTCAGTCTTATTATATAATAAAGTTTACCTTAACCAGCAATCAGTGTCAAGACAAATGCACCTGTCGGGGTGAGATAAGTCACCGTCCCCCTGGCTCACAGGGCTATCCTTTCAGCCCTTCTATAAAAGCCAGGACGTTGCCGCCCAGCACCCGGTGATTGTAGCCGCCTTCCAGAATGCCGAAGCAGCCGCCCCCGTTGCGCCGGGCCGCTTCCCTCATCAGCCGGCCCATAAGGGTATAATCCTCAGTCTTTAAAAGGCCGCCCCAGTCCTCCTGGTGATGATCAAAGCCGGCGGAGGCGGCAATCATGCCGGCATCGGTTTCTGCCAAAGCCTTCTCCACCGCTTTCAAGTACTCGCTGCGGCTTCTGGCGGGAGGATTTAAAATGTCCACGTATCCTCTCTTCCCCAAAATATTGACGTTGCCGTCTCCGAAATGCAGATCAAAGTCCAGAAGAAAGGCTTTTTTAATCTTTCCCTGGTGCTTTAACTTCTCCAGGGCGATAGCCATGTTGTTGAAGTAGCAGAACCCCCAGGAGCTGCCCGCCGAAGCATGATGCCCGGGCGGCCGGATCAAGGCAAAGCAGGGCTCAGTCAAGCCAATCTCGGCGGCCAGGATGGCACCTCCGGCAGCCAGGGCTGCGATCTCGTATACCCCTTCCCGCTCCACGAAGCGGACATGCTCCGGGGTGTGCACCCGGAGAATATCGTCTCTGGACGCCGGCTCGGGCTCAACAAAGGTTACTTTCCCCTTAAGGACCTGTTCCACCGCCCGTATCCTTCCGGCGGAGGCCGCCGGATCTGAAGCGTAAACCTGGTTGTAATCTTCGTGATAGACGACCTTCATATGGCCTCCTCGACCAAATAAATATTCTGAAGATACTATATATTTTTCTGGATAAAGCGGAAAAATCCTTTTTAAGAAACCAGGGTTAAACAGCTTGTTAAATCCTACCGCAAGCTATTTGCCCAGGAGATGGACGCAGGGGGAAAAGACGTTGGTCTTCCGGAGACTTTTCTATCCGGGGAAACGTATTGATAATGAAAAGGCCGCCCTCCTGGGGAGGCCGGCCTGGAATCGGCGATAAGCTTTATCATTATGTGCCGGCCCGGGGCCAGCAGAAAGGCCGCTTCTATTATTTTTTGGCGGCGATCTCCTCCTGCAGGCGCTCCAGGAGTTCGCTCCGGCTGCAGGCTCCCAGGTCCCCCCGGTCGCGGTGGCGCACCGCCACCTCCCCGGACTGCATCTCCCGGTCGCCCATAACCAGCATGTAGGGGATTTTCTTCATCTGGGCCTCCCGGATCTTGTAGCCCACCTTTTCGTTCCGGTCATCCAGGGTCACCCGCAAGCCCGCGGACAACAGCTCTTGAAAGACTACTCGGGCGTAATCGTGGTGCCGCTCCGTCAGGGGAATCACCACCACCTGCACCGGGGCCAGCCAGAGGGGAAAAGCGCCGCCGTAGTGTTCGATGAGCAGAGCGATGAACCGCTCCATGGCGCCGTAAATAACGCGGTGTATGACTACCGGGCGGTGTTTCTGACCGTCGGGACCGATGTAGGTGAGGTCAAACTTCTCCGGCATCTGGAAGTCCAGCTGGATGGTGCTGCACTGCCAGCTGCGCCCCAGGCAGTCCTGAATCTGGAAATCGATTTTGGGGCCGTAGAAGGCTCCTTCTCCGAGGTTGAGCCGGTAGGGAATCCCGTTGCTTTTCAGCACCTTTTCCAGGGCGGCGGTGGCCCGGTCCCACATCTCCACGGAACCCATGGCCTTCTCCGGCCTGGTGCTCAGCTCCACCCGGTACTGAAAGCCAAAAATGCTGTAAAAGCGATCCACCATCTGGATAATTCCTTTTACTTCCTCTTCGATCTGCTCGGGAAGCATAAAGATGTGGGCGTCGTCCTGCGTAAAGCTGCGCACCCGCATCAGGCCGTGCAGGGTTCCCGAAAGCTCGTGGCGGTGCACCAGCCCCATCTCGGCGATGCGCCGGGGCAAGTCCCGGTAGCTGTGCATCCGGGAACGGTAGACCAGCATGGCCCCGGGGCAGTTCATAGGCTTGATGGCGTAATCCTGGTCGTCGATGCGGGTAAAGTACATGTTCTCCCGGAAATGGTCCCAATGGCCGGACTGTTCCCAGAGCCGCCGGTTGAGAATGATCGGGGTGCGGATCTCCTCGTATCCGGCCCGCCGGTGTTCCTGGCGCCAGAAATCGGTAAGTTCCTGCCAGAGGATCATCCCGTTGTTGTGGAAGAAGGGGAAGCCCGGCCCCTCTTCGTGCAGGCTAAAGAGATCCAGGTCGCGCCCCAGCTTGCGGTGGTCGCGCTTCTTGGCCTCCTCCAAGAGGCGCAGGTGTTCCTCCAGCTGCTCCCGGCTGGGGAAGGCCGTCCCGTAGATCCGCTGCAGCATGGGGTTGCGCTCGTCGCCCCGCCAGTAGGCGCCGGCCAGGCCGGTGAGCTTAACGGCTTTTACTTTCCCGGTATCGGTAAGATGGGGCCCGCTGCAAAGGTCCACAAACTCGCCCTGGCGGTAGCAGGAGATCACAGCGTCCCCGTCCAGGTCGGCAATCAACTCCAGCTTGTACGGCTGGCCTTTTTCCCTAAAGAACGCCTCAGCTTCCTCCCGGGACATGACGCAGCGCTCGATGGGCAGCTTCTCCTTGATGATCTTCTTCATCTCCCGCTCAATCTTCTCCAGCTCGCCGGCGGTCAGGGGCTCCTCAAACTCAAAGTCGTAGTAGAAGCCGTTCTCAATCGCCGGGCCGATTCCCAGCTTAACCCCGGGGTACAGCCGCTGGACGGCCTGGGCCAGAATGTGGGAGGCGCTGTGGCGATAGATGCGGGCGCCCTCTTCGTCTTCAAAATAGAGGAAAGAAAGTCGACAATCGTCGTACAGGGGGGTGTTCAGGTCGCGCTTCTCTCCGCTAACGACGGCCGCCAGGGGTTCTTTTTGGCCATCGCCTTGCTCCCGGTATATCTCCAGGGGGGTAACTCCCGCCGGGTACAGGCGCTCCTGGCCGCCATCGACGCTAACTTTGATCTGTTCTGCCACGACAACCCCTCCTTCTCCTTGCTGGAACACAATCTAATCATACGGCTTGTCCCTGGTACTGTCAAGAGAAGGAAGGGCCCCGCCCTTCCTCAAGCTTGTTCCGGAAACTTAACTTTTGCTGAACTGAAACTTAACTTTTATCCCCGGTTATTAAATGGTGAAATACGTCCAGGCGGCAGTAGGAACAGTTGTGACAAAAATGAAGGCGGCGGTCGAAGATGCGTCGCAAGGTATCCGCCACCCGGGGATATCGGTGCAAAACGTTCTGGTGAAGGATAATCTGGCGGGGAGCCACGGTAACCAGCATGCTGGCCAGGACATCTTCGTAGTCTCCGTCTCCGGCCAGGTAGTCCAGGTCGAATTCCTCCCACTCCTTGGGATCTACCTTTTGAAACCACTGGTCGGTAATCTGAAAATCTCCCCGCCCGTCTATGGCCAGGTGTACCGTCTCAATTTTTGGCTCCTGCAGCTCCAAGAAGTATTTTAGGAGACGAACAAATTCGCGGTATTCCTTCTCCGAAAGAAAATCCTCCACCACTTCCTCCATTAGGCTGTACAGCTCTTCCCGGTAGTCCGGAAGGCGGAAAGGCACAAAGCCTTCTATATTTAAGTAACGGTCTTCATGCAATAAATATTCCCGGAGCCTCTGCCTGATCCGCTCCTGGAAACCGGTTCCGCATAGCCGATGCTTGCTGCGAACCAGGGCGGCAATCTCCCCACGCTCTTTCCTGGGCAGGTCGCTGAAACGGAAGCGCAGGTAGTCCTCCAAAAGCAGCGGGCTAAGATCGCTGACCAGATACTGGGCAATGGAAAAAGACAAAAGTTCGGTCATCTGGTGAATCCACTCCTGGGGAGGATCCGCTTCCCGGGGAGATAAGAAGAGAATCTTTTCGGGTCCACTGCTGGGCAGCCAGTTGCAGTAGTAATCCAGGCTGCTATTTAAAGAAACGCTTTGCTGCCGAATTCTTTGCACCAGGCACTCAGGCAAACGTTTGACCACAATAAGAAAAAAAATCACCGGCCTTTCCTCCTCTCTAACCTATTATATGAAGGAAGGCGGCAATGTAATACTTTATATACTATAACCCCGGCTATAAGCGGAAACCGGCAGGGGAGAGGCGGGCCGCAGCCCTCCTGCCGCAAGGGACGGAAAATGGACGGAAGCTCCCGGATCCAGGGTTCCAGCTTCCCGGTGAAAAGCTATTTTTTAAACAGAAGCAGGTACTCGTGAACCTTGTTTACGCGGAATACCGAGGGATAGCCCAGGGGGCGCAGGTTGTTGTATTCATGGCGGCGGTCCCAGATAATCAGGTCGTCCAGGGTAAAGCCTCGCTCCTGGAGGACCCTGGCCAGATCCATGTGCAGGGGGTAGAAGCGGTTCTTTTTGCGCAGGTCCATAACCACCACGGCCAGGTACCTCCCTGCTTTAAGCACTTCCCCCACCAGGCCGAAGACCTCCCCCAGTTGCTGCAGGAAAAGGGCATAGTCTTCCGTCAGCCCCAGGTCTCCCTCCCGGTCCCCGTAGCAGCGCTGTTCCTTCCGGTCGGCGGTGCGCCTGGCGGTCAGGATATCCCAGTAGGGAGGCGAGGTCAGGACAAAATCGACGCTGTCTTTTTTCAGGTAGCGCTTCAGGTGGCGGGCATCATCCTGGTACAGCCGCGGCGGCGGAGCCAGGCCCCCGGCGGCCGCCCCTTCTCCTTCTGCGGCCAGTCTTTCCCGGAAAAGCTCCAGGTAGTGGGGGTAGAGCTCCGTCCCTACCCCGCAGCGGCCCAGCCGGGCGGCGGCGATAAGGGTGGTTCCCGTTCCGGCAAAAGGATCCAGGACCAGCTCCCCCGGCCCGGAAGTAAAGATCTGAATGCACCGCTCCGCCAGTTCCAGAGGGAAAGCCGCGGGGTGTTTCAGGCGCAGCTCCCCGGGCGACTTCTTGATATCGTTCCAGACGCTGATGCTGTAGCGGGTCCAGGTTTTCCCGTCCAGCTGGTTGCAGCGCTTTCTCGTTCCGGCGATTTTTACCATCCTCTCCACCAGGATTTAACGGCTGTTCGGGTATTCGTTAACGGGAAAAGCTTTTCCTGCCCCCTGCCCCTTCCTCTCCCGGCCCAGCCGGTCAACTCGCTCTCCACCCGGCAGGGTTTCGCCGGGAGGAAAGCCGTCCCTCTTCGGGAAGGATTGGCAGAGAGCAGACCGCTCGTAGGGTGACCATATCACAGTCAAAGATAGGCGCGGCCGGTTCCGATTGTCAGGCAAGCACCGTTATGCTATAATCTCGATAGTTGCACCTGGAAAGGATATCGGGGACAGTGAAAACAGCCGGTGCGGGTAGCAGGTTAACCCGCTTTCTTTCTTTAAGCTACGGCCTTATCCCGGGACTCTTCCTTCTTAATTTTATCTATCCTTCCTCCTGGGTCCAGGGGGCCCTGGCGGCCTTGACCACCGCTACCCTGGCCGCTACCCTGGTGGCCCTGAAGAACATTTTTGCGCCCATCTCCGCGATCCTGCTGCTGCTGGGAGCCTGGAACCTCTGGCAGCAAGGCCTTCCTTTCCAGGACTGGCTGGGCGCCGTCATCGGAAAAGTGGACCTATTCTGCCTGCTCCTGGTCCTGCGTTTTTTCGAGTTCCCCATCCAGCTGGGAAACTACAACTATCACGTTACCGACTTTGCCCTGCGCAAGGTTAAAACGGGGCGCCAGTTTTTTGTCCTGTCCACCCTGGTCACCTATATCTTCAGCATCGCCAGCGATTATGCCAGCTTCCAGATTATCTTCTCCACCCTGAAGGAGAGATGCCGGGAGCTGATCCCTTCGCCGGAGCGGTTCCTCACCGCCGTCATCAAGCGCAGCGTGGGGCTCTCCCAGATGATCTCCCCCGTCTGCCCCACCCTGGCCCTGGTCCTGACCTTAAGCGGCATCACCTGGATCGACTATGCCCCTTACGGCGCCCTGGTGAGCGGGACCGGCCTGCTCCTCTCCCTGGTCTCCGCCTGCTATCTCAGCCCCGCCTTCAGGAATTTGCGGGATCTAAAGTTTGAACCGGGATCCGGGGCGGCCGGGGAGAAGCCCCAACGCCGGCGGGTGGTGCAGTTTTTTGCCATCATGATCGCCATTATTGTCCTGATTGTTCTCCTGGACCTGAAAACGGGACTTAACATGCTCCAGGTGCTCTTCCTGGTCTCCCTGATCGTGCCTCCCCTCTGGTCCCTTCTCATCGGCCGGCCCAGGGAATTCGGCCAAAAAATAAGCCGCTTCTTCACGCGCGATGCGGCTGACTTCTCTACTATCTTCGCTCTGGTTATCAGTGCCGGCTTCCTCTCCGGTACCTTGGTACCGGAACAGTTTCAATTCTTGCAGCATTTGCTTCAAGGAGAAATGTGGCTGGCGGTGGTCATCATTCCCCTGACGGTGATCCTCCTGACCCTGCTGGGGATAAACGCCTTCATCGGGGTGGCCATCGTGGGCGGCGCCGCCGGCCTTCTGCCCCTGGAGATCCCTCCGGCCGCCCTGGCGCTGGCCTTGATCAGCGGGGCGGTCACCGCCAATATTGTATCGCCCTTCTCCGCCTCCAGCCTGATCATGTCCAACCTTACCGGTAAACCGCCTCTTACCGTCAGCTTCAGGTGGAACGGGCTCTACAGCATTGCCCTACTGGCCTGCTCTCTTCTGATCACCCTGCTCATTATGTAGCAGGGCATTCATGCTGCCGCTGCGTACCCCTTCCAGGTCCAGGGTGACATAGATAAAACCCAGTTCTTTCATTTTGTCCACCACCTCCCGGCCATGGGCCAGCAGCCGCGCAAACTGCCCTGCGGGGACCTCGATGCGGGCAATGCCGTCGTGCTTGCGGACCCGGACGGGATTGCAGCCCAGGGCGGAAAGGAACTCCTCCGCTTTCTGAATATCTCTTAACCTTTCCGGGGTAATCTCCTGGCCGTAAGCAAACCGGGAGGCCAGGCAGGCGCCCGACGGCTTATTCCAGGTGGGGAGCCCTCTTTGGCGGGACAGGTAGCGGATCTCATCCTTGGTGAGGCCGGCCTCCAACAAGGGGCTGGCCACCCCCAGCTCCCGGGCGGCCCGGGCCCCGGGGCGGAAATCGAAGCGGTCATCGTAGTTGGTGCCGTCCACCACCCGGCTTAAGCCGTGCTCCCGGGCCAGTTCCTGCAGGCTGGTATACAGGTGCTTCTTGCAGTGATAGCAGCGGTCCGGGGGATTCTGCCGGAAGACGGGATTGCTCAACTCCCTGGTATGCAGCGAAACCCAGGGTACCCCCATCTGCCCGGCCAGCTTGCAAGCCAGGCGAGTTTCCCGCTCGGGATAGAGGGGGGAGACGGCGGTAACGGCCACCACCCGGTGGAGATCTTCCTCGAAAACCTCTGCGGCCACCTTAAGCAAAAAGGTGCTGTCTACTCCCCCGGAGAAGGCAATCAGCACACTATTCATTTCCTTGAGGATCTCCCTTAACCGGTTCAACTTGGCCAGGGCCTGCTGTGCGTCTACCGCCAGTTCCACCAGTTCAACACCCCGCCTCCCTATTAATATGTTGGCTAAAAAAAGAAGACCCCAAAGACCAAAAAAAGAAAACCACCTAGAGCTGAAGCTCCACGATATCGCCGTCTTCCAGGATGTGATCCCTGGGGACGGCCTGCCCCTGGAACCTGGAAGAACCCCAGACCAGGGCGCTTTTCAGCCGCCGGGGGAAATCCCTGTGCACCTCCGCCGCAAAGTCGAGCACGGAGCTGCCCCGCTTCAATATAAAGGGCTTCTCCTTGTCCGCCGGGCGTCCGGGGGCTTTGCCGTAAACCCGGATCACATTCAGGATCTCGAAAAGCCGCTTCCTCAATTCTTCCAGGCCAATCCCGCTTTCGGCGGAGACGGCCAGGATCTCCAGGTCTTCTTTTAACTCCCGGAGCACCTCCAGGTTTTCGGCGGCTCCGGGCACATCCACCTTGGTGGCCGCCACCAGGAAGGGGACCGGGGCGACGATCTCCCCCTCCTCCGACAGGTCGATCACTTCCCGCTGTTGGAGCATCTCCAGCAGCTGTTCCAGCTGTTCCAGGCATTCCTCGCTGGAGACGTCCACCACCAGCAACAGGGCATCCGCCTCTTTAAAAGTGCCGATCAGACCGGGGGGAACGTTATCCGGAGCAATCGGCGGGGTATCCACCAGCTGAACATAGGTATCCTCGTACGGCATCATCCCCGCCACCGGCAAGGAGGTGGCAAAAGGGTAGTCGGCCACCTTTACCTTGGCCCGCGTCAGCACACCCACCAGGGCTGACTTCCCGGTATTGGGATAGCCGGCCAGGACGATCTGCCCCGCCCCCTGCTTTTCAACGTTGAAGGGGTTGTAACCCCTGGTTTTGCTCTTCTTTTTGCCTTCCTCGCGCAGCCTGGCAATCCGCCTCTTGATATCCGCCTGCAGCTTCTCCGTTCCCTTGTGCTTGGGAATTACCGCCAGCATCTCCTGGAGAGCGGCGATCTTCTCCTCGGCAGTGCGGGCCCGGCGGAATGCCTCCTCGGCGGCATGATACTGAGGAGTAAGATTGGCAGGCACGGCAAACCTCCCCTGAGATCTTAAAATAATTGTAATCAATGGGATTATAAAGATCAATACACCGCCACCCTCAGCCGTTCCCCACCTTCCCTATCGCCATCGCCGGCGCTGGACAGCCCCTGCCGCCCCACGTGGAAATTAAGTGCTTTTTCATCAAATGAATGTTTTTGGGTGATGGAAATAAAATAAAGATCTTTTAAATCTACAGCAGTAAAAAAATACGAGGCCCGTAAAAGCCCCGTATGAACCAGCGGTTTTTATGGTGCGCCCGGGAGGTTTCGAACCTCCGGCCTCCTGCGCGTCAAGCAGGCGCTCTCCCCCTGAGCTACAGGCGCACTTTTTGCTTTTCCGTTAACCATTGTAGCACCAGCAGCGGAGCCGTGTCAAGGCAAAAGCTCCTCCAGCGCCGCCCGGTAAACATCAAAGTCTTTCTCGCTAAACAGAACGAAGCGCACCAGCTTTACCGGGCCCGGGTTGCCCTGCAGGAAGTCCCGCACGGCCTTCAGGGAAACCTCTGCCGCCTCCTGAATGGGGTAGCCGAATATGCCGGTACTGATGGCCGGGAAAGAGATGCTCTCAATCCCGTGCTTAGCCGCCAGCTCCAGGCTGTTCCGGTAACAGGAAGCCAGCAGTACCGGGTCCTGCGCCGAACCGCTGTATATCGGACCCACTGTGTGGATTACATGCTTGGCCTTGAGCCGGTAGCCGCCTGAAATTTTCGCCTCCCCGGTCTCACAGCCGCCCAGCTTCCGGCACTCTTCCCACAATTCCGGCCCGGCGGCGCGGTGTATGGCGCCGGCCACTCCTCCCCCCGGCGCCAGCTGCTTGTTGGCCGCATTAACAATGGCCTCGGTATCCTGCTGTGTTATATCGCCCCGGACAATTTCCAGTACCGCTTGTCCAATATTTTTTCTTAAGATTTCCATATCTTCACCTCCGCCCATTAATTCCCTTTCGGGCAGGGTTATTCCTCTTTTAAAGTATTGTTCTTGCCTTTTACCGCTACCGGCGACTGGCGGCTGCACTCATACCCCTGCTCCTGGCCTGAACCGCCGGATTTTAAAAACCGTTTTTTCCCAACCATTTTAAAGTTATTATGGCGGCGCCGGTATAAAAACATGCACGAGAAGCCTTGATTGACGCGGGGTTTTCGGGTTATAATTAGTTGAACGCGCGCCTGTAGCTCAGGGGACAGAGCAACGGATTCCTAATCCGTGTGCCGCAGGTTCGATTCCTGCCAGGCGCACCACTTTTTTTTATAGGGGTTTTCAACTTTCCGAAACACTGTATGCATTGCCATCAGCGTGCCCTCCAGATGATGCAGGAGGGTTTTTATTATGTTCAATTATGACCTTACCAACAGTTATTGTTCTTAAAGAGAGCACAGAGGCTGTCTGAGGAAACTTTGTATATCAAGGAGATATGCTTTCTATTTATCCAATATACAACCATACCAGACCATACCTGCCAGATGTGCCGGTGTCTCAAGGATGAGACAAAGTCACCGTCCCCCTGTCTCACCGGATGAGACAAAGTCACCGTCCCCCTGGCTCCCCGTCCCTCTGTCTACCCCTGTCTCATTCACAAAATATCACGATAACTTCTCATTAATACCTAAACCAATAAGAGCACTCTGGGAGGCCACTCTAACATCTTTGCATATTTTTAGATATGAGGATCTACAGTGACAAAGGGAGCGGTCTTCGGTGCGCGCTTATGGCACCTATTTGAATTCACCACGTGTATAGAGGAAAAATGTAAGGAAGAGCAGGAGAACCATATAAACTGATACATACAAATACCCGTGGGGGAGGATTAAGTTAAGAAAGGGTAAATGAGCTAAGCTGTCGGGCAGCGGCTTGTCGCTATTCCTCGTGTTTACTTTTGATGCCGACCTACCGCCCCGGCTTATAGCCGATCCGCCGGGGTTAATTTTGCGTTAAGAGAAATATTCCGAGCACTCACTGACGCACCGGCTGCCGGATCCCCCGCCCACGAAACATTTTGCGTTTAGAAAAATATAGCAGGAGAACCGTTACTGTGATATACCGGTGGATTGTTAATCTTGATGCTTTTTATGTACGTTACTGCATCTCTTTTCATATATTAGATATCAGATGGCGACGAGGATAACGGTTAACGGGTCGAGGATTCTCCCGGGGAGTGGAGCTGCCATTAAAAAAATACTTGTTTTAAATCACTTTCATACGAAAAATCCGCCGGTTACCGGGGGCGAAATTAGATATTTCCACATTTACAAGGAGCTTAGTCAATATTTTGATATTACTCTCTTGTCCCAATCCGGCGGCGGCAGAACTATCTCCTATTCTCCCTCGTACAGGGAATGCCGGGTCCCCATGGACTACCGCCACAAACAGGTGCTCGGGAAGCTAATGAAGGAGTTGTCAAGCAGCCGCTCCGGGTATGAAATCAACTTGATCAAAAACATGGTACTGGCCAAGTATCCGACGGTGTACAAGAGGTATTTTGACCACTTGTCCGCCTCCAGCGACATTATCGTTCACGAATCCCCCTACCTGGTGGAATACGACCAGGAGCTGGGGACAGGTAGCAAACCCAGGATCTACAACAGCCACAATCACGAGTTCCTGCTGGCTCAAAATACCTGGAAAAACCAAAAAGCCCGGGAATACCTTCCGCTCCTATACCAGCTGGAGAAGAAGCTGGCCACCCGCGCCGACTTGGTCTTTGCTCCTTCGCCCCAGGATAGGGAGAGCTTTATCGCCCTATACAACCTGGACCCGGGAAAAGTAAAAGTGGCGCCCAACGGAGTTAACCCCCGCCAGTGGCTGGAAAGGCGGGATTCTTCTCGGAACGGCTCAAACGGCCGGCTTAAGGCCCTTTTTGTCGGCGCCAACTACCCTCCAAATATCGAGGCGGTTGACTACATTGTAAACCACCTCGCCGCCAGGTGCCCAAAAGTGGAGTTTCTGGTTGCCGGGGGTTGCTGCAAGCCCTTTCTCCGGGCAGCCAGGCCCAACGTCAAGTTAATGGGGCCGGTGAGCCACCGGGAAAAGCTTCATCTCTTTGCCGCCGCCGACCTGGCCGTCAACCCTGTCCTTTCCGGGGGCGGCACCAACTTGAAGACTCTGGAATTCATCTCCGCAGGCCTCCCCCTGTTTTCCACGGAATTTGGGGCCCGGGGGTTGAACCTGGTCGATAAAATACACTACGTAAAAGCGGAGCTGGACAATTTCCCGACCAAAATCAATGCGCTTGGCCACTGCCGCAAAATGTTGGCCGAGATGGCTGAACGGGGCCGGCAATACGTTAATGAACACTATTCTTGGGGTGCCATCGCCAAGAGAATAAAGGACGAACTGGATCCCCTGCTGGTGGGCTGAAAATGGAAAAAGTATCCGTGATCATGGCCGTTTACAACGGTGAAGACTACCTGAAAAAATCCATCGAGAGCATTTTAAGGCAAACTTATCCGTACTTTGAATTTATTATTGTAAACGACGGTTCCAGCGATGCTACCAAAAATATTCTCAACAGCATAAAGGACCCCAGGGTCAAGGTTTATCACCTCAATAAAAATTACGGCGTCTCTTACGCACGAAATTACGCCGTCAAAGAAGCAAAATGCCGGTGGATAGTCCTGCAGGATCATGACGACATCAGTGCCCCCGACAGGCTGGAAGTGCTGATGAATTATATAAATAAGAACCCGGAACTCATTTCGGTCTTGTCCATGTTCCAGCTTTT
Source organism: Bacillota bacterium (assembly GCA_029782095.1). GTDB lineage: Bacteria > Bacillota > Dethiobacteria > DTU022 > DTU022 > JAKPEE01. Next base: position 15,974 of record JAKOVL010000094.1, read on the forward strand.
CGAAGAGAAGGTATCCGCCAAGGGACGCTCTCTAAATCTTATGGCCAAGGGGCCGTATTTCACCAGGAAGCAGCTGAGAAGCAGGAGATTTTACTGCCCCTGGATCTGCTTCGGGTCAGCGGCCATATCCCGGGAAGCGTTTTTGCAAGCGGGGGGCTACGACCACAATTGCAAGCTGGGCGAGGATTTTGACCTGTTTTTAAAATTAATGGAATTGGGCCCCGTAGCAATGATTCCCCGGGTCCTTTACCGGTACCGTTTCAACCCCAACTCCACCTCCCGCCGGAACCGCCCGGAAACGCGCAGCGCCATCATCAAAATAGCGTTAAAGCATATCATAAACATGTTTCTGAAACGGGGGCTGAGGCCCTTCTTCGCCTTTTTCGGCTCGGCGTGGGACTGCTACAACCTGGCCGCTTACGTGGGCCCGGAAATCGGGCTGGAGGTTAAGCTGTGCTTCGAAAGCGGCAGCCCGAGGGATCTGGCCAAGGCTTTCGCTCTTTATAAACAGAAGAAGGTTAACGGCTTCATTGTCCTGGGAAGCAGTGTCAAGAGCCGGCAAACGATAAGCTGGCTGCTCCGGCAGGGGATGACTTTGAATGTGAACCTGTTTCACCTGAAGCCTTTCAAGAAAGCAAGAGCCCTTTCTTACTGGGGTCCAACTAACTGGCAGCATCGAGCTTTCTCCCAGTACGAGTAAAATAACCCGCCCATACTTTTTTCTTGAACACAAGCCCTTTTATATGTCCGGGCTATTTTACATCTCTTTACGTGCTTAACTTTAGAAAATGCAGAACTTCCCCGGGTACTTCCCTGTCAACGTATATTATCTGGATTTTTTCCGTAAAAGCGCCCCCTGCTTCTCCTTTTAACTCCCCTTTTGAAAAAGGGCGGAGGGATTTTCCACAAGGCGGCCGTTTTTGCTTTTAAGGATTGCAAAGCTTTCTTCTTTTAATGGCACCTCCAGCGCCGCGGCACCCGATAAATAAAGTTTCTTTGAAAAATCACCCTGAGGGTGACGACTTTTTTTAGGAAGTTTGTCAGAATAACTCTAGTAATGCAGTTAAGGGCAAGCTGGGAACCGGCGGCAGGGCAGCCCGAATTCTTTTATTTACTGCCGCAGCATGGCGGCCCGGTCCTGCATTCCCAAGCAAAGCCCGAAGCTGCTCTCATGCCATCGAGGAAAAGAGGGGGACAAGCGTTTTGGGAGTGATCCCCAGCTTGGTGTTTTTCCCGTCGAAGGAGGTGGTTTGCGGCTCCTATTGAGCCAATGAACTGGAGGACGGGAAGTTGCTTAAAAACTGCAATTAAGTATAAGTAAAGGAGTAAAAGGGAGGTTTGAAATGAAAGAGAGGCGTTTTACGTTTACTGTTCTAGCGGCCCTGGCTATCCTTCTATTGGTGCTGCTGGCAGCCCCGGCCGCAGCGGCTGACGGCGATGTTTACCTTATTGACCAATTCGGTACTACTGTGGGTACTTACACCAGCATTAAGGCTGCGGTCAATGACGCCGATGAAGGGTATACAATCCTGGTCTCCCCGGGAACGTACAACGAAACCGGCGTTGAAATTAACAAGGAAAATATAACCCTCAAAAGTACCGGCGGCGCCGACGTTACGATCATTGATAGCCGCAGTTCCGTTTCTGACCCCGATGGCACCACCTGCCTAAGGTTTTCTGCCTCCAGCTTTTCCGTCGAAGGGTTTACCTTGTACAGCAATCAGAATGGCATCTACTCAAGCATTGCCTTAAATAACGGAAAAATAACGATTAAGGACAATATCATCAGGTGCTACGACGTTGACGATACTAGCCCCGGCCATGGGATCGGCCTCATAGTGAACTCTGCTGTGGCAGCCGTTGATACCGAGATCGAGATTACCGGGAACGACATCGCTGCCAGTGGTCGTAATAATGCCGCGCTCCATTTGGAAATGAACCTGGTTCGCTCACGAGTGGTAATTTCCAATAATAATATCTCCGACTCTTACCGAGGCATCTTTCTTAGCCGTACAGTCGGCTATCCCGGCTATGAAGATCCTGAAGGAGCGAAGCCCGAGCATGCCTCGGAGGTGGTGATCGAAAACAATACCATCAAAAAAATCAGCGGTCCTGGTTCTGACATTACCTTGAATGGAGGAATATCGGTATATGCCGTAAGTTACGGCAGCGTTCATATCCAAGGAAACGAGCTGGTCGACTGCCGCCGGGGTATTGCAGTAGGCTATTGCGGCAACGCCGGCGCTGAAACAGATGTCCAGATTCTCAACAACAAAATTTCCCTCAGCGAATCGCCTCCCGATTGGAACTACGAAACCGCAATCTACGTGAGTGCGCCGGAAAGAGTCTTCCGCATCGAAGGGAATACCATCAAAGGCCAGCCCGGCTACTATTACGATGACGGCATCTACCTGGGATATATTGGTTATTATGTTGATAAATTCGAAGGGTATGTCCTCAACAATGAGGTTTCCTACTGCCTAAAAGGTTTAACCAACGAGGACTTCTGCTTAAAAGATGGTGATGGTTCTCTCTACGTCAACGACAATGTATTTACAGACAATGACAGCGGGATCCACTTTAAAGAAATTTATTATGATGAAGACCCCGACGAACCTTACTACTTCATGGGATACCTGGAAATAAAGAACAATGTTTTTAAGAACAACAGGGGCGGCTTAGTACTGCCCGTCCTGGATTACGAGTTGTCTCCCGTTTCGGTCCTGGCTGAAGGCAACCTCTTTGAGGGCAATGCAAGCGGCCTCTATCTGGAAGCCGAGACCTGGCTGGGTGGCTCCGAAGTGCTTATTTGGAACAATTATTTCAAGGACAACGAATCCGGCATCGATTGTATGAAGGTCAGCCCCAGCGTAAAGATTTACTTGAATGCTTTTACCGGGAACGACCGCGGCCTTTACTATCTTGAAGGAAGCACCCTAGATGCCCGCTTTAACTGGTGGGGCTCCCCGGGCGGCCCAACCATTGAGATTGGGAGTTATAACCCGTTTGCCGCCACCAGCCTTGCCGGCCTTGTCGAAAACGGCGGCAGCACCACCGGGGACGTATTGATCATGGCCTACGAAGACGCTGTCCTCTACGATCCCTGGCTGGCCGCCCTGGAATTGAATCCCGCTTCTGCAACGGCCAAGGTAAACAGTACCCACACGATTACGGTGTCGCTGCTGGATAACAAGGACGAAATCGTCGACCTGGCCGACCTGGCTCTTGCCATCAGCATTGCCGGGACCCACAAGCTGGATGACAACACCGCTCTTAACCTGGGGCAAAGCGAATGGGGCTATAAGGGCACCGCTACCGGCAGCGACGAGATAACCGCCACCGTTCTCTTTGCCGGTCTTGACGCCGGACTTTCAGGGAAGGCATCGGTAACCTGGGAAGCTGCACCCGTAGAAGAAACTGACAAAGAAGAATCGCCCTCAGGGCAACTGCCCAGAACCGACGGCGGCTTCCCCTGGCTGATGGTAGGCGGGATGCTGCTGCTGGCCGGGGCAGGCACCGCCTCCAGAAGTAGAAGAAAAAAATAACCCGCTAGTTAAATAAACTAAAAGAGGCATAGCAGGGGATGTTCCGCGATTGGAAACATCCCCTGCTTATTTGATGTTTTCCTTCCGAAGGAAAGTATACCGTTGCCTGTTCAGGGAGATCCTCCGGGATAGCCGTGGAGACTGCCCGCCGGTTTGCATCGGTGGGGAGCTTGGCCGAATGCCTGACGGCACCGCCATGGGTCAACTCCACTTAAGGGAAAAAGGGGTTGTTCGGCAGCCTGGCCGGCGGCCCGGGGGAGGCCCTTTTCCCTCTTGCCGGGACGATATAGGCAAATTGACCCCTCTTCTTAATCATGTACTTATCCTCTCCCCACCGTTCAATCAACCGGGGGTAAAGCCATTCCTTCAACTCCCGGTATTTGGGCAAGTTCTCCGGCCGGCTCTGGTTGTCATCGTGTTTTCGCAAATTATACAGCACCCGGTTAAGGCGGCAAAAAGAATAGCCGGCTTCCATAAGCCTGATCACCATTTGCCTGTCTTCCATGTAGCGACCCTGGAAGGGATCGGCCGTTGACCAGCCGCCCACCTCTTTTAGGGCGGCCGTCCTGTAAAAACGGGGACGGGGCACCGGTTTAAACGTACACTCGCAAAGGCTGTTTATGGGCAGCGACCTCTTAAGCCTGCTCCGCCAGCGGCCGTTTATTAGCCTCCACACCTGCCAGTGCCCGTAGAAAAGGGCCACGTCTTCGGGCTTCCCAACGGCATGCTCCAGCAGCCGTTCTATGGCGTCCTTCTCCAGCCAGTCATCGCTGTCCAGCTGCAGGAAGAAGGGAGTCTTCACCAGCTCCAGGCCCTGGTTAAGAGCCTTGGAAACACCGCCGTTTTCATCCAGCCTGACGTAACTGATCCGCTTATCCTTCAAATAAGGATCTACAACCGCCGGGGTGGCATCCGTGGAGGCATCGTCAACGATAATCAAGCTCCAGGCGGCAGCGGTTTGGACAACAACGCTGTCGATGGCCTCCTGGAGGTACTGCTCCCGGTTATAAGTAGGTATGACTACGGTAACCATCTTCTTTTCCCTGGCTTTCCAAGGCCGGAGCAGTTTGGCCTCCCCCATGCTTGCAGTCATCTCCCGCCGGGCCGCGCGCTTAAGCATTTTCTCCAAATTCACTTACGGCCCTTTGGACCTCCTCCAGCATAACCATTGTCTTTAAGGCAATCTCCTTGTTGGCGGCGGGCTCAATGTTTTCGGCCACACAATCCAAAAAAGCAGCTGCCTCGGCAGTTAAGGGCTCCTCTTCTTCCACGTGCAGGAGTTCAAAGCGATGCCTCTTTTTATCCAACCGCAAGAGACGATCATCGATCCAGTAATACACTTCGCCCCTGGAAGTAATAATCTGCAACTGCTTGCTCTTATGGGGGTGGACCCGGTTGACGCTTATTCGGCAAGGGAGCGGATCGTGGAAATAGAGTTCCAGGTCAATAAGATCCAGCCCGGTTATAACGGGCCTCAGATTGCTTGCTTTAATCGCCCGGGGCAGCCGGCCCGTAAGCCCATACAAAATCGCCAGTTCGTGGGAGAGCAGGTTTAAAACCAGGTCTTCGTTGAAGCTTCCATACTTAAGCCAGGAAAAACTTAGCTGAACCGGGGGATCAGCTTTTATTATTTCTTTGATGCAGCCGTAGCACGAACTGTAGAGAAAGATATGGCCGACGAATAAAACCTTGTTTCTGGCCAGCTCAATTAGCTGTCTTGCTTCTTCGAGGCTGCCGGCCAGGGGCTTCTCCACAAAAACCTTCTTGCCGTGCAAGAGGGCTTCTCTGGCCAGCTGAAAATGGGTATCAATGGGCGTCGCTATGGCTACCGCTTCGATCTCCTCCCTCTCCAATATGGACCGGTAATCAAAGCTTACCTCCAGGCGGGGGTACCGCCGCTTCAAGTACTCCACATTTTTATGGCTGCTCCTGGTGGAACAGATGACCAGGTCGGAGAGCTGCCCGAAAACCCGCACCAGCTGCCTCCCCCAGTTGCCGGCGCCGATAATGCCCATTTTAATCCTTCGCCTAGCCATGGTTTCTAACCAGCTCCAATACTTTCTCCGCAGCTTCTACACAGTGGGGAATTTTCCCGGAAAACACCGAAATCAAGCGGTCACCTATCCTTTTTACAATGGTGGGCCGGGCATCATCATGCTCCCGATAGGGCAGTACCGTTCGCACCGTGAACATGGAACCGATGTGCTCCAGCTCCCGGGAGAGGCCGGGGAAGAATACTTCCGCATCTTCCAAGAACTCCTTCACCCTGGTAACGGTGGGCCTGGCGATCACCCCCTTGTTTAACAGCGGCCTGTACCGCTCCGGGATTTCGGGCTCAAAGCCGATGTTTTGGTGGTGAATAGCCTTATCCACGTTCCCCATCAAGGAAAGTCCGCTTCGGCCATAGGGATCGATGCAGGTAAAGGGGCCGTCCTGGATTACTATGCTAATATTCCTGAATCTTTCCGGCAGCTTAAGCACCAGCTTCTCCACTACTTCAAATTGATAGGCCGTCCTCGACTCCGGGAAGTCCTCCAGCAAAGCATTGCTGCCGGCATAGGTGGCGCTGACAATATGGTCGTAGCCGTCCAGGTCCCGGCAGCATACTTCCCGGCCCAGGATAATATTAACCCCGGCCCGGCGGCAATTATCCAGGCAAGATTGCTTCAGCCGGAGGGGGTCGATTACCGCTTCCTTAACGCGGACGCACTTTTCTATGGCCTCCGGGTTGAGAAGCTCCAAGTTCTCCTCCGTATATTCCAAGCCGCATGACGACCAGACGGCAAAACATTGCCGGGCATTTAAAAAGCTTTTTTCCCTGGCGATGGCGTAATAATGCCGGTGAGGATGGTCGATTACCACTTCCGGGTAGAAATGCCTGAATTTCCTCTCTCCCCGGATGCAGCTTTGAATGGTTTCGATACTCCTGGGATAATGATAGCCCCGGTGCAGCCGAAACTGGTTTACCCCTGACGCCGCCCGGAGAATATCGTCATTTTTTTCAAAAAGGTCAACGCGGAAACCCTCTCTTCCCAAGACCGTTGCAATGGTCAAGCCAAAAATTCCTCCGCCGACAACGGCTATTTTTTTTTGCCGCCGCACATGCAATTCTCCTCCCTGATAAATGTTGGCAGCACCGGCAAGATAAGCAGGATGCTTTTGTTTACATACTATGCGTATGGCCGGCGGTGGTGATTATATTAAGCCTTTTATTAAACACGTTTCGTATAGCTCTTTACATAAAATGAAGTAAGAAGAAAAAGCCGCCAAGGCGCTGTGGCCGGACCGGCAAAGCAGGATGAGAAAGCGCCACCCCCGGGAGCAGAAGAACTAGTCATGGCACTGCCCAAACAGAAGGGGTGAACCGCCTTGGTTAATAAAGAGGAGGGCAAAATGAAAGTATTATTTGCTATCCCTTTAAAGTACCCGCAAGACAAGCAGGAGTATGACCGGATTGATATCTTGCTGTCCCTTACTTTGGATTCCCTGGCCCGGCAGACCAACCAGAATTTTATCGCCGTTGTCTGCGGCCACATAAAACCGCTGCGCGCCCTGGAGCAGCACCCCCGGACCATATGGCTAAAAGCCCCGTTTCCGGCGCCGACCCGGCCTCAAGATTTCAGGGCCGATATGGGCAGGAAGCGCGCCCATATTGCCTCCAGCCTGAGAGCCCTGGCCCCTTTTTATTTCATGGCCCTGGACGGCGACGACCTCATAAACGAAAGCTGTGTTGATTACGTCTTGTCCAAGGGAAGAAAGAGGGGAGTTTATTTAAAAAAGGGCTATGCCCTGGATTTTCGTACCGGAAACATGGCGCCGATACCTGGCCTATGGGGTCTGGATTACCACAGGGTATGCGGAAGCAGCGCCATTATTTATATGAAGCCCGAAGACTTGCCCGCCGGATTTGACGATCAATCGCCGTGTTTTTATCAAAAAGTCCGCAACCATACCCGTGCGGTAAAAAATTGCGCCAGGGCCGGGCGCAGGCTTATTCCCTTTCCCCAGGAGGGAGGCGTTTACGTCTTAAACAACGGAGCCAATACCTCCTACACCGTAATCAAGGAAAAGCGGGAAGATATCGGGGAAAGAATCCGAAAGTTGGCCGTTACCGATTCCTTGGAGATCCTGGCGCAGTTCGTTGATCCCGAGTTGTATCTAAAAGCCCGGGAACATCATTGCTTTGCAGTCTAGCGTGCTCGCCGGCAGGCCGGGACCCAAAAGGGCTTGCGCTTGCTGGGGCTGACGGCGACGGGGATGAATAAGCTATTATTTCTTGAAAGGCAGGTGTATCAGTAGTGTCGGCGAAAAAACTGGGAATCATCGGCGGGGGCGGCCATATCGGCTTAATTCATGCCGCCTGTCTCGCTTCCCTGGGGTACAAGGTCGCAGCCTATGACCTGGATGACCGCAAAATTAAGAATTTGCAAAAAGCCCTGGTCCCTTTTTATGAGCCCGGCCTGGAAGAGCTGGTCAAGAAAGGGCTGGAAGAAGAGCGCCTGCGCTTTACCGGCAACCCGGAGGAGCTTTCCGATGCGGAACTGGTCTTTATCTGCGTGGGAACGCCGGCCCTGCCGGACGGATCGGCAGATTTACGGCAGGTTGAAAGAGCCGTGGAAGAGCTGGCCCGGCTGGCCCAAGGGCCGGTGATTGCCGCCATCAAGAGCACTGTTCCCGTGGGGACCAACCGGAAGCTGAGCCAGCAGTTGGGCAAGCTTGGCCTCTCCCATAAGCTTACCGTGATCGCCAATCCCGAATTCCTGGCGGAAGGTTCGGGGATTGACGATTTTTTGAAACCTTCCCGGATCGTGGTGGGCGGTGAAGACCCGCAGGCCATGGAAAAGGTGGTCGCCGTCCAGTCCCCGTCCGCCGCACCTGTGATTAAAACCAGCTGGGAAAATGCCGAATTGATCAAGCATGCCAGCAATGCTCTTCTGGCCACCAAGATATCCTTTATCAACGAAGTGGCCGCCATATGCGAGGCCTTCAAGGGAGATATCCGCATTGTCAGCCAGGGCATAGGCCTGGACCCCAGGATCGGCCCTCATTTCCTGGAGGCGGGACTGGGCTTTAGCGGCCCGTGTCTGGGCAAGGACTTGCGCTCCTTTATCTCCCAGTTCGGCGCCGTAGGCGAAGACGCCCTTTTGCTGGAAGCGGTGTTTTATATCAATTTAAAGCAACTGTACAGCTTTGTGCAAAAGCTGGAAGAACACCTGGGAGGGCTTCGTGGACAAAAGCTCGGCGTCCTGGGCCTGGCCTTTAAGCCGGGAACCGACGACGTCCGGGACTCCCACAGTCTACCCATCATCAGGCATCTTCTCTCCCGGGGAGCCGTGGTTGCCGCCCACGATCCCCTGGTGGGCAAGAGCCCCCAGAAGGACTGGCTTAGCCGGCGCCTGCCCAGTCTGCAGTGGGCGGCATCGCCTTATGAAGCCGCCGAGAGAAAAGATGCCCTGCTAATATTAACGGCCTGCCCGGAATATCGGGAGCTGGACTTGGAAAGGCTGAAAAACAGCATGGCCAACCCCCTGATATTTGACGGGCGCAACCTTTTCGACAGCCGGGAGATGAAAGAGCTGGGCTTTGAATATATCGGCATCGGGATATAAGCGGGGATGGAGGCGCAGGTCCTCCTGCCGGCCGCCGCCCTTTCCAGATATGGGTATAATCGTATATCGGTATAATAACCAATAAACGGTGAAGGAGCGGCTGTGAACGCCGCTCCAGGCACCATTTAAAAACCCATCACCGTTCCAATGAAGATTGGCAGGCCCGTGGCGTTGTCGATTATGGCGTAGACAAAGGGACGGTCGAGCCTCACCACCCTCATCTCCATGGCCGCCTCGTCTTTCATCTCCACCTTGGTCACCGCCCCGGCCCTGGTCCCGCGCTCATCCACGGCAATAAAGGTCTTGTGGAGAACCTCGCCGATAAAAATGTTTCCCCGGGAAGAGCGGCCCAGATCCCCAAAGTCGGCAGCCTTGCTGCTAAAGGCATCGGGCATGCCCATAGCGGAAAGGGCGTCATTCATGGATACTTCGTAGGCATAGGAAAACTTGGGCAGCACCGCCAGCACTCCCTCCCTGGAGGCGGATTGAATCAAGGCCTTAAATCTCTCACCGTCCAGGGAATCCAGGTAGCTCTTCAAGGGAATACCCTCCCCGGGAAGGAGGGCCACAAAGCTGTAATGCCCCCCGGCGTAGGGTTTTATAAAGCCGATGGTGAACTCGTCTTCCAGGTAAAGGCTCTCTTCCGAGGTCATAAAATCCACCTCGTAAGTTTGCCCGTCCTCCCCCACAAAGGGGCCCCGGCTTATTTCATGAGCCCTATAAATTCTTTCCCACTCGGCATCAAAGACGATGGCATTGAGCAGGTACATTACCGTATCGTAGCTGATCTCGTTTAAAATTTTATCGATCATCCCTTCCGTCTTCTGCGCCACCCAGTTGTTGATATCCTTGAGGGTCTGCCCGTCAAAGGGGGCCTTGTAGATCTGGGCCTTGTAATAATCGGCGTTCTTCTGCAAAAATTCTTCCGGGACCACCAGGCGGTCTTCATCGTCCCTGAACCATATGGAGTTGGCGATGCTCAGGCGGTACTTTTCGCCCGTGGGCAGGCTCCTGGCGTAGGTCAGCAAGTACCGGTCTAGATCTTCCAGGGCAATTCCATGGCCCAGGACGGCTTCCATCTGCGCCAGGGTTTCGTTCCTGGCCCCGTTGGCGGTCATGGCCAGGGCCAGCATCACCGACAAAGGGGAAACCAGCGAGTTTTTCTTTTCGTCCACGGTCCTTTTTAAAAGCTCAAAGTAGAACTCCGGCACCTTCTGGAGAAAAAGGTCATCGATCTCCTTCCCCTCCACCTCCCGGCCCACAATCCCCTCCATCAAGTCCGCGGCCTGGATCCTGGGGGGCTGCAAACTGCATCCTGCGGCACCCACGAACATGGCCGGCAGCAGGAGAGCGACCATAAGCCAGGCCAGCCCCCGCCGCATGATTAAACCTGTTGCCCCCCGCCGGCACCCCTTTAAACAAACCATCTCTTCACCCTCTCTTTTTTCAAGCTGGACTTGCCCCTGATCCTCATAGCAAAAACGCTTTCCCGCTTCCCCCGCTGCCCGCGGGAGCAGGGCAGCTTTGCAGCGGCCCCTGGTGTCCTGCGACAGCCTCTCGCAACCTGCAGCAGTGGCTCCCGTCCTGCGGCAGCCATTGCGCCTGCAGAGGCAGCCTAGGTCCTGCGCCGGAGCCCCCTGCGCCCTGCGGCAGTGCCTTGTGTCCTGCGTCGGGTCCCCTGCGCCTGCGGCGGCAGCCTACTGCTTCCTGCATCGTCCCCTGCGTCCTGCTGCGGTCTCCTGCAACTCGCGTCGGAGGTCTCCTAGGTCCTGCAACGGCCCTCCTACATCCCGCAGAAGCGGCCTAGGTCCTGTATCGGCGGCCTTCTGCGTCCTGCGTAGGCAGTCTCTTGCGCCTTAGGAAGACGGAAAAGCCTGCCCTACCCCTCTCCGGCAATCTTGCCACCTTTTTCCGGCCTGCTCGGGCTTGCCGCAGCCGCCTTTATTCGATAGACCGCCGCAGCCCCCTTTTGGTTTCGCA
>JAKOVL010000098.1 GCA_029782095.1 Bacillota bacterium
GGTATATTCTAACGGAAAACAATAGTGAGTTGGAAAATGTTCCAACTTCATTAAGTACCAATACACTTGGAACACTTGGAACGTTGGAACAGGAGAACCCTGGCAGGGAGGTATGGGAAATATGAATACTCTTGACCTCTTGGCTGAACTTAAGCGGCTTAATGTCAAGCTATCCCTGGCCGGGGACAAATTGCGGCTGGAAGCCCCGGCTGGGGTGCTGACCCCCGACATGAAGGAGGCCCTAGTAAAACACAAGCCAGCCTTGATGTCCCTACTTTCCGGACAGCCCGTAGAGGTGCTGTTCTGGCCCGGCGTTAAGTTAAATGTTTACCGGGCACGGCAGACCTGCCTGGAAGCAGAAGGCTGCCTGCAATGGAGCCGGGAAGCGGATTGCGACTGATTTCCCCTGACCTGGTGCTGGGGATGGTGCAGGGAGAGGGTGAGCGCAAATGACCTGGCAGACCAAGCAGTTAATTGAAATAAAGATGCCCAAATGTACCCTGTTTTTTACCCAGCAGGAGCTGCAGCAATTGTTGGCCCGTGACCCCGGCTTGTGGGCGGTGGCCATTAAGCGGGGGAAACATATTTTGCGGGCGAGGAAGGAAAAGGCAAGGGCAGCAAGAGAAAAGCCACGGGGACCTTGACCTAGTGTCTAGTTGCAGGCTGAAATCCAAGCAACGGCGGCCTTTCCAGAGGCCATAATGCAAAAATACGACAATTGGGAGGTAATTAAAGATGGCGATTGAGGACAAAATCTTTGAATTCGGCGCAAGCATTGTGCGTGAGGCTGAAACCAGGAGGACGGCCATTAACCGGCTGCAAATGAGCGGGAATTATACCCCCCAATACATTTCAGACGAACGGCAGAAGGCGGTAGCGGCCCTGCAGCAAGAGGTAAAAGGCTGGTTTGACGGCCTGAAGGCCGAACTCAAAGGGAAGCTAGCTAAGATTGAGGCGAAATACTCTCAAACCCCGGTTGGGGATGCTTCGGCCCAATTGCTGGCCTTCCAGCGGACACAGGCCCGGCTGAAGGCTATGAGCAAGGATGAACTTGCAGAGAAGGCCCAGCAGTACATTGCGGACGGGGCAATATCCAGCGTTGACGAGTTGGACTTAATGCTTACCGAACTGCGAAACCGGGAGATGAACGACCTGGCCGACAAGGTGAGGCTTGAAGCCAAGCAACGGTATTTTGCTTACCAGCCCTGGAAGGCTGATGCGGAATATCGGCAGTTAGAGCAAGACCTAAGCAAGGTTAATATTTACGGTGCTGACCCTAACACGGTTTACGTCAAGGCTAAGGACGGCGTGGTTGAAGCCCGGTCCATACCCGACCTGCTGAACTTAAAAACAGATGACCTACTTGGCCTTTGGTAACATTGTAGGCGGTGCCCCAGGGTGGCCGAAAGGCCCCCCTGGCGGCCTACTTATAAGGTGGTGGCATAATGGCCCGGAAATGCACTGTTTGCGAACATGAAAAAGTTGAAGAAATAAACCGGTTGCTGCTTGAAGGCGTTTCATTGCGAAACATAGCGAAACAGTATTTCGTTTCGGCAGCCAGCTTGCACAGGCATAAAGAGGGCCACTTGCCGGCGAAGCTGGTAAAGGCCCAGGAAGCCCAGGAGATAGCCAAAGCCAATAACCTGCTTGACCCGGTTGTCGGACTGCGGGACAAAGCCCTGAGTATACTGGCAACGGCGGAACAGGCCGGAGACCTGAAAACGGCCCTGCAGGGAATCAAGGAAGCAAGGGCATGTCTGGAACTGCTGGCGAGGCTGCAGGGAGAATTACAGGAACGGACTACTGTTAACGTTTTGGTTAATCCCCAGTGGATTACCTTGCGGACGGTAATACTTAAGGCCCTGGATGGATACCCGGAGGCCCGACAAGCCGTTGCCCGGGCTTTACGGGAGGTGGAAAGTAATGTTGTTGGCCAGTGACTTATCACAAGCGCTAGACCCGGTACTGTTTGCTAAGGAAGCATTAAGCTTTACCCCTGACCCCTGGCAGGAACAGGCGTTAAGGTGGAGCGGGAAGCGGCTTCTATTGAACTGCAGCCGGCAAAGCGGCAAGTCTACTACGGCGGCAATACTGGCCCTGCACAGGGCAATATTTTACCCTTCTTCCCTGGTGCTTCTTGTCTCTCCTTCCCAGCGGCAGTCTTCGGAATTATTTCGCAAAGTACGGGATTTTTTAAGAGTATTACCGGCAGAGCAGCAGCCTGACCTTATAGAGGATAACAAGCTGTCCTTTACCATGAAAAACAAAAGCCGGATAGTCTCCCTACCCGGTAGCGAAGGAACCATAAGAGGCTTTAGCGGCGCAAACTTAAT
>JAKOVL010000107.1 GCA_029782095.1 Bacillota bacterium
GTGGAATCTTTCTCGCTTCGCCCTTCCAGGTTCAGCAGGGCCAGCTGAATCTTTTCACGGATAGCGGTGTCTTCCTGGAAGAGTTTAATCACAGCGGCGCGATCCTGAAGCGGCGCCAGGGTTAAACAGGGGCTTCTCAGGATCCGGTAGAGGACAGCCTGGCCTTCGGCGGTGAAAGTGCGGTCCATCAAGGCATAAACCTGATCCAGGTTCAGGTCGCGCCAGGTCTGCCCATCCACAACTGCCGTGTTTTCCGCAGATGTTTGCAGGTGCTCGAACAGCGATGCAATTGCTGCAAAATCCCGCTCCTTTTTGACCCCGCTGCCCCAGCGCTCCCGCAGCATGAGCAGCGCCTTGAGCCCCTTCAGCCGATAGTATACCCATGCTGCCGCGGCAGCTGCAGGCAGCGCCGCCAGCGTTCCCAAGAAGAAGAAGGGGGAGTGGTTGAATCCCGCCAGCAGCGAAGCGGCCAGCAATACTGCCGCCAGGACGGCCAGCCTTCGCTGCGCTTTTTCACCCCGTTTAACCTGACGCCGGGTTTCTTCGATGCAGGACAATTGATCCCATCCTTTAACAACAGTATAAGGTAAGAAAATTATAGCACATTTGTCTCATTCTCCAGAACATGCACGACGAAGCTAAAAGAGCAATCCGGTTCTGGCAGTCTATTGTCCCAATTTACGCCGCAGCCGGGCCAGGCGGTGCTGCAGGGCAGGCAGGCTTAGTTCGCCGGAAGCGGGCCCGCGCCTTTGCCGGGCCCGGGAAAGGGCCTGGGCAACGGTTTCCAGGGCGGCTTCATACTCTTTGGCCTGGTGCTCGTAGTACTTGGCCAACTCTACGTATGGGGATAAATCATGGGAGCGCCGCCTGATGAGCTCGCGCCACAGCTTCGCTGCTTCATGCCAGCGGCCCTGCTTTTTGTGTATTGCGGCCAGCTGCCGCAGGGCTGCCTGCTCCAGCCGCTCGTCTCCGCACTGCGCGGACCGGGCGAAGCAGCGGGTGGCGTGTTCCGTTTCACCGGCTTCCAGGTAGAGCCTGCCCAGGGAGTAGAAATCGGCCGGGTGCTCCACCGCTTCCCCTGCTGCGGCCCGTGCAACCTGGGCCAGCAAGGTTACCATGGAGAGAATATCGAGGACGTTGTGCTGAAAAACCTGTTTCAGCCGCGCGGTTTCCCCGCGGCGCAGGTAGTTGAAATAGACGGCGGGGATCTCCTCCCCGGGGATATCACCGTAGCGTTTTAAGCCCAGCAGTGCCTCCTCCAGGGAGCGGAGGCTGCAGGAGGGCAGGCGCTCCTTCCAGAGGCGGCGGGAGCAGTGCAGCAGGTCCAGGTGCAGCTCCGGTTCGGTGCGCCGCGCCAGGCCGGCCAAAACCTGGCGGGACTGGATCAGGGGCAGGTCAAAAGCGCGGCCATTAAAGGTGATTAGGGTGTTAAAGCGTGATGCCGTATTGGTGAAGTGGGTCAGCATGGCCTTCTCTTCGCCGGGATGCCGCAGGAAATACTGCCGCAAGATAAAGGAATCGTTTTCAAACCAGCCCAGGCCGATCAAAAACACCCAGGTTCCGGTGCCACCGGAGAGGCCGGTGGTTTCAGTATCCAAAAACAGGGCTCCGGCAGCATGGAAATCGCGCCAATCGCAGGTTTTGTCCAGCAGGCCCAGGATTTCACCGCGACAGTGCAGCGCCTCCGCCAGGCGGCCGCGGCCGTGACTCTGGCCCAGGGGAATTTGCAGCTCCCGCAGGTAACAGCGCCCCACGCCAAGATCGTGCTCCTCCTCTTCCCCGGGGAAGAGGAATCCCTGGCGGAGCTGCGTCGGTTTGGTCCCGGTCCGGCTTGCCCCCTGCAGCTCCCCCGAGCGGCGCAGCCTCTCCAGGCGGGAGCGAATTGCGCCGCTCATTTTAAGATAACCTCCAGCAGCTGCAGCGTGTTTATCTTGGCTGTTTCACCGACCTGGTGCGATGGCCCGATACAGGAGGGACATCCGCTGCTGCAGCCGCAGCGGACGACCACTTCCCGGGCGGCCCGGAAGATCTCGCGGTAGATCCGGTAAAGTTCCTGGCTGTAGCCGACTCCCCCCGGAAAATTGTCATAAATAAACAGGGTGGGCTGTTCGGTAAAAGGAGAACGCACCTGGCAGACTGCCCGCAGGTCGCGGGGATCCCCAATGAGAAAGAAGGAAGCCACCTGCGGGGCCAGGTTGGCCAGGCCGATCAGGCCTTCCTCCACCGCCGCCGGGGTCATGCCGCCCAGAATTTCGGGAGGAAA
Source organism: Bacillota bacterium (assembly GCA_029782095.1). Classification (GTDB taxonomy): domain Bacteria; phylum Bacillota; class Dethiobacteria; order DTU022; family DTU022; genus JAKPEE01. The sequence continues at coordinate 2,264 of JAKOVL010000107.1, forward strand.
GGCCAGCCAGAAGGCGGTGGTATGCATCTCTGTTTCCGGCAGGTCCACCGGGCCGGCGCCAAGGTTTTCATGGGTATTGAATCGGATTTTTTTAAACATGGACACCAGGGCGTTAATGCGCACCTCGCCCCAGGCCCGGTTGATAAGAGCTTTATCCTCTGCGATAGTATCGAGCACCTTTAGATCCACGGCCAGGTTGGCATCGGTAAAGTAGTTTACTTCCACCCGGCGCACATACGCTTTCTTTTCGGCAAAGTCGAGCTTCTCCACCTGGTATTGCTGGCCGCCGTGCATGTAGATGGCTTCTTCGTGGACCAGCATCGGCGCGCTGAAGCGGTCTACTTCGCCGATTACAGCGGGCTGGGAATCGGTAATATCGATAATGACCACGTTTTCCCGGGTGGCGCTGCGCAGGCTGATTTCCTCGGCCGGATAGGCGTCTTCCATCCAGTGATAGCGGCCTCCACTGTGGTAGAGAACCTGCTCCTCCTCTAAAAACTGCAGGATTTCCTCCACCGCTGCACTGCCGAATGGCTCCGCCCCGCTAAAGGGCAGTTCAAAGGCGGCACAGCGCACATGGTTGGTGAGGATAATCAGGTTGTTGGGATCGACCAGGGCCCGTTCCGGGCTGCGACCGAAAAAATAGTCGGGATGGGCGACCACGTATTGATTCAGCGGCTCGCTGTTGGCCACCAGCAGAGCCAGGGAAATCTCGCCGCGCCGGCCGGCCCGCCCTGCCTGCTGCCAGGTGCTGGCCACAGTGCCCGGGTAACCGGTAATAATACATGCTTCCAGCTGGCCGATATCGATACCCAGTTCCAGGGCGTTGGTGCTGACCACCGCTTTGACCGTGCCGCGCCGCAACCCCTCTTCAATGGCCCGGCGCTCCCGGGGCAGGTAGCCGCCGCGGTAGCCGCGGATGCCGCTGTCTTCGCCCGGCCTGGAGCGCAGGCCCTGGCGCAGGTAAGTCAGCAGCACCTCCACGGCGATACGGCTGCGGGTAAAGACGATGGTCTGAATGTTTTCTTTGATTAACTCCGCTGCCAGGCGCCGTGTTTCCAGTAGGGCACTGCGCCGCATGCCCAGCTCCGGGTTGACCACGGGTGGATTGTAAAAGATAAAATGTTTTTCCACCCTGGGGGCGCCGCTTTCCGTGATTGCGGCAACAGGTTCTTCAATGAGCAAACGGGCCAGCTCCGCCGGATTGGCAATGGTGGCCGAACAGAGAATAAAGCGCGGGTTGGAGCCGTAAAAGCGGCAGATCCGCTTCAGCCTGCGGATGACATTGGCCACGTGGCTGCCGAAGACACCGCGATACTGGTGCATCTCGTCGATGACGATATAGTGCAGGTTTTGAAACAGTTTGACCCACTTAGTGTGGTGGGGCAGGATGCCGCCATGCAGCATGTCCGGGTTGGTTACCACAATATGGCCGCCCTTGCGGATGGCCTGGCGCAGCCCCGGCTCAGTGTCTCCGTCGTAGGTAAAAGCGTTCAGATCCAGCTCCAGGCTGCCTGCCAGTTCGCGCAGCTCCGATACCTGGTCCTGGGAGAGTGCCTTGGTCGGAAAGAGGTAGAGGGCGCGGCTCTGCGGGTCGTTCAGCACGGCGTTAACCACCGGCAGGTTATAACAGAGGGTTTTCCCTGAAGCGGTCGGTGTAACCACCACTACGTTTTCTCCCCGCTGGACCGCCTCCAACGCTTCGGCCTGGTGACTGTAGAGCTGATCGATGCCCCGTTTTTGCAGCGCTTTGACCAGCCGCCGGTCCAGGAATTCAGGAAATGCACAGTATGAGCCCTCCGTGGCTGGCAGCACTTCCCAGCGAGTGACATTGGCCATGAAAGAGGGTTCATTCCTCCATCGCTCCAGCAGTTTGCTTAATTTGGACATGCTCCGGCTCCTTGGATTATTGTTTTAGTAATACAAGCAATATTCGCCGTATGGGGGCGGAATCCTACCCGAGGGGGGAGGGTGCATGCCCTCGTTGGACTCGAACCTACGTTCGAAGCTATTATACAGGGAGTGCCCGATTTGGGCAAGGAGCTAGATAATTGTCGGTTTAATTAGGGTAAAAGGGTAAAACGGCAAATTGCGCGCTACCCCGTAAAGCACGATTAAAATGAAGAGAGCCCAGATCCAGAAGGGCGGCAGGAAAAGGCGGGGCAGCGAACGGCCGGTAAAGGCGATATGGGCCTGGGAGATGACAAAATAAATACCCAGCGGTACAGTGAGCACGGCCAGGGGGTTCAGCCTAAAGGCAGCATAGAGGTTGCCCTGGGCCAACTGGATTAAGGCGCTGCGGGTGCCGCAGCCCGGGCAAAAAAAACCGGTCATGGTCCTAAATAAGCACGGCGGGGTTTGAATCTGCGGCCCTTGCGGATCATAGGTCAACAGATAGAGCAGCAGCAGTACAGCAGCGACTGTAACCACCAGACCGGCCCGGCGTTCCAACCTGTTTCGTGGAGCGGAGGGAAGAATCACCGGTTTCAGCCGTTTCAATATCCTTCCGCATTGCATTTTAATAAAGCGCAGAAGCGCAGGAGCCGGCAAAGAAAAGCAGCGCGTAAAACAGCGCTCCTGCCAGCCCGGTCCAGAAAGCGACCCAGCACCATTTGCGGGCATTTTCAGCATTGCGGACAGCCAGTTCATAATTGCCCGCCGCCAGGGCGCTGTTTACCTGGGCGGCGTAGACAATGGCAACGACGCCGAAGGGCAAGCAGCAAAAAATAGTGGCGAGGATGGCCCAAACCAGGTAATTCTCCACGTGGGGCGGTGTTCCCGCCGCTTGATTGTGCTGGTAAGTAGTTGATGGGCTGCTGCCCGCCGAGAATATATTTTTGCCGCAACGGGAACAAAAAGTTGCGTCGGCATCAAGGGTTTTTCCGCAGTAGGGGCATGAAGCATTATGATCGATCATTTATAAACTCCTCCGGGATATTAATAAAGTTAAAGTTCTGCACAAACCTGTATATCCCTGCCTGAAGAAGTTTATTTTGAGAAATCTACTGGTAGAACCTTTAGCGGAGGCCCTTATACGCTTTGTATAAGATTTTCTGCCATGGTGAACGCAGGTTTTTTCAGGGTTACATGTAATATCTACGCAGGGACAAAGTGTTGGCGATGATGACAAGGAGGTTAGGTGTATGCGCAAGGGCTGCCCCTATGGGACCCACCGGGTGATTGAACCGCAAGGGCTGCTGCCCCAGCCCGCCTGGAAGATCGACAACCGGATGGAGATTTATGATAACGAAATATTAATTGATGTGGATGTGCTTAATATCGACTCTGCCAGCTTTACCCAGATGGCGGAAGAAGCGGCTGGCGACGAGGCGCGCATTGCTGAAAAAATAATGGGCATTGTGGCGGAAAGGGGGAAAATGCACAACCCGGTTACCGGTTCCGGGGGAATGCTGATTGGCCGGGTCGCGCAAATTGGCCCGGCCCTGGAAGGGAAAAGCCCCTTAAAGGTAGGGCAGCGCCTGGCCACCCTGGTTTCCCTCTCCCTGACACCCCTACGGGTTGATCGGATTAAGAAGATCCATCGAGAGATCGACCAGGTGGAAATCGAGGGGAAGGCCATCTTATTCGAAAGTGGCATTTACGCAGTTCTACCTGACGATCTGCCCGATACCCTTTCCCTGGCGGTGCTGGACGTGGCCGGGGCGGCGGCCCAGACGGCGAAGCTGGTCCGCCCCGGCGATAGCGTAGTGGTCATCGGTGCCGGGGGAAAGTCGGGCTTGCTCTGTCTCCATGAAGCCCGCAAGCGGGCTGGCATTACCGGCAAAGTTATCGGGATCGCCCCCCGGGAAGCCAGCAAGAAGCGGGCTGAGTCCACCGGCTACTGCGATGCTGTCATCCTGGCCGATGCTACCGACGCCATGGCTGTGATGGAAAAAGTTAAAGAGGCCAACGGGGGACGGCTGGCCGATGTGACGATCAATTGTGTGAACATCCCCCATACCGAGTTGGCTTCGATCCTGGCCACCCGGGACGGGGGCATTGTTTACTTTTTTAGCATGGCCACCAGCTTTACTGCCGCCGCCCTGGGGGCGGAAGGTGTCGGAAAAGATGTGACAATGATCGTGGGCAACGGCTACACCAGGGGCCATGCCGCCATCTCCCTGCAGATTATGCGGGAAAGCCCGGTCTTGCGTAAAATTTTTGAGGAGCTGTATGCTTGAACTGGCGCCGGTGCCCGGCGCTAAAGAAAGGGTGATGATGGGATGGAAAAAGTGACGCTAAGACTGCGTATAAGCGAAAAAGATGTTCATTATGCCGGGCAGCTGGTTGACGGTGCCCGGGTGCTATCGCTTTTTGGCGATGTCGCTACAGAGCTGCTCATCCGCCATGACGGCGACGAGGGTCTTTTTGCGGCATACGACTCGGTAGAGTTCAAAGCGCCGGTATACGGCGGCGACTACCTGGAGGTAACCGGCTGGATCGACCGGGTGGGGAACACATCGCGTCACATGCAGTTTGAGGCCTACAAGGTGATTACCAGCGTAAAAATTGAAGACCGCCCTTCTGCTTTCGATGTTCTGGAAAAACCGGTCCTGGTGGCCAGGGCCAGCGGCACCTGCGTGGTCCCCAAAGAGTGCCAGCGCAAAACCCGGCGTTCATAAACCCAATCGAAGGAGGCCCCAGGAAATGGAGAAGTTAATTATCACCGCTGCGCTAACCGGGGCGGAGGTAACCCGCGCCGATAATCCCAACCTGCCGATCACCCCTGCGGAAATCGCAGAGGCCGCTTACGAATGTTACGAGGCGGGAGCCTCTATTGTTCATCTCCATGTGCGCCATGCTGACGGCACCCCCACCCAGGACGGCGCCGTTTATAAAGAAACAATAGAGCGAATCAAGGAAAAGTGCGATATCATCATCCAGGTATCCACGGGGGGTGCCGTGGGGATGAGTGCTGAAGAGCGGCTCCAGCCGGTCTACCTGAAGCCGGAGATGGCTACTCTAACAACCGGCAGCGTTAATTTTGGAAACGATGTTTTCTTAAACCCGCCGGCCTACCTAAAGCAGTTTGCCCGGGTTATGCAGGAGCACGGGGTTAAACCGGAAATAGAAGTATTTGATGTGGGCATGATCAACAACGCCCTGCACCTGGTCAAACAGGGCCTGCTTAAAGAGCCCCTTCACTTTGATTTTGTCATGGGCGTGCCCGGGGGCATACCGGCCACCATTAAAAACCTGCTCCACCTTGTGGAAAGCATCCCGCAGGGAAGCACCTGGAGTGTGGCCGGCGTAGGACGGGCCGAGCTGACCCTGGCCACAGCGGCGGTGCTGTTGGGAGGGCACGTGCGCGTCGGTTTTGAAGACAATATTTATTTTGCCAGGGGAGTCCTGGCGGAAAGCAACGCCCAGCTGGTGGAGCGAGTGGTGAAAATCGCCCGTCTCCATTACCGCGATATCGCTACACCCCAGGAAGCGCGGAGCATTTTGGGTATGCCGGTCCCTGAAAAGAATTAAAGAGCAAGGGTTTGGTCTGCAAGATTATATACAAGGGAGCCGGTTTATCCGACTCCCTTCTTTGCAGTTACCTTGTCCTGTACCCTCCAGGACAAAATACTACTGTTCACTCTACTGCTTTGGCCGCTTTTTATCCCTCAGCTTATAGAAGAAATAATATATGAGCATTACCGCCAGCACTATAAATATAAAAAAAGTTACTAACAGGACAAGTGACCTTAGATTTACCATAGATACCTCCCTGGTTTTGTAATATCATACTAAAGTTGGTGTTAATTAAAATTTTTCATATAAGAACCGTCAAACGAAATAAATGCTTCCTATAGCTATGTTTACGGGTAGTTCATCGAAACCTATGGTCATATAGGCTGTCCGAAGTATGTTCAGGTCAGCTTTTTTTAATTAGACCGGCTTACATACGCCCCTTGCTGCCATTTTTTCACATCCAACCTCTCACTTCTCATATCTCACACCTTGCCATGTGCCGCGCCTTTTGAGCTCCGCCTCCACGGCGGAGGCAATCTGGGTGGGGCTTTCACTCCAGTGGGGGGCCGCAAGCATCTCGCCGTCGGTTACACGGGCGGCGAGGCGGTGGATCACCGTTGTGGGCGAAAGAAGTTCTAGACAGTCGCAGATGAGAGGAAGGTACTCGCCGAAGTTGTTAAAGAGAGGCACTTCACCGCGGCGGTACTGCTCGTACAGGGGCGTCCCTTTAATCACCTGCAGGTGGTGGAATTTGATGCCATCAATACGGCAGCGGTTCAGGGCTGCCATGGTCCTTAGCATCATCTCTTTCGTTTCTCCCGGCAGCCCCAGGATAACATGGGCGCAAACATAAATGCCGCGCCCGCGGGTTCGCTCCACTGCGTCGATAAACTGCTCGAAGGTGTGGCCGCGGTTGATGGCGGCCAGGGTGGCATTATGGGCCGATTGGAGCCCGTATTCCACCCAGACATGGGTGCGGCGGGCGTAATCTTCGAGCAGATCCAGGATCTGGTCTGGCACACAGTCAGGCCGGGTGGCTACACTCAATCCCACTACTGCGGGATTTTTTAGCGCTTCATCATAAAGGCACCGCAGCTCTTCGACTGGCCCATAGGTGCTGGTATAGGCCTGGAAATAAGCAATGTAGCGCTCCCGGCCTGAGCTTTTTCTTTTCTTTCCTTTTTCAAGCTGCTCGCCAATCGAAACAAGCCAGCGGCCCCCTGCCGCGGGGGAAAAAGCGGGATTGTAACAGTAGCTGCAGCCGCCCCTGCCGATGCGCCCGTCGCGATTGGGGCAGGAAAAACCCGCATCCAGCGGGATCTTGTATACCGGGCCGCCAAACAGTGCGCGAAAAAAGGTGCTGAGGCGGTAATACCATCCGGGCTTGTGATCATGTTTTTTCATCGGCCCGCACTCCTTTGCCCTTTTGGGCGCGGCCGCGCAGTGCGCCGGGGCGCTCCAGGTAGAGCAGCAGTACCGAGATATCGGCGGGAGTAACCCCGTCCACCCGGGAAGCCTGGCCTACCGTTCGCGGCCGCAGCTGCTCCAGTTTCGTCCGGGCCTCCGCTGAAAGGTTGGCTGCCTTGCTGTAGTCGAAGTCGTCGGGGATAATTTTGTCATAAAGACGCGCATTGCGGGCCACCTCCTGCTCTTGCTTGGCGATATAGCCGGCATACTTAATCTGGTTTTCCAGCTCGTTTAGCGTGCCCGGAGGCAAAGTGGGGATCTCTTTTCCTTCCCAGGCCAGAAAGGCCTTGTAGCTGATCTCAGGGCGGCGGAGCAGCTCTTCCGCGGTCACGGGGTGCTGCAGGGGTGCGGACTGCCACTGGCGCAGCTGCTTGTCCATGGCTCCACCGGGATTGAAGGTAATCGATTTCAAGCGGGACAGCTCCTGGGAGATATATTTCTTCTTTTGCAGGTAAAGGTTATAGCGGTGTTCATCCACCAGGCCGAGGCGGTAACCGATTTCTGTCAGGCGAAGGTCGGCATTGTCCTGCCGCAGCAGAAGCCGGTATTCCCCCCGCGAGGTAAAGATGCGGTAAGGCTCCTGCACCCCCCGGGTGACCAGGTCGTCGATCATCACCCCGATATAAGCTTCGCTGCGTTTCAAGATGAGCGGCTCTTTGCCCTGCACTTTGCAGGCGGCATTGATCCCCGCGATCAATCCCTGGGCTGCTGCCTCTTCATAGCCGGTGGTGCCGTTGATCTGTCCTGCAAAAAAGAGGCCTTCCACTCTTTTGGTTTCCAGGGAGAGCTTGAGCTGGGTGGGCGGCGCATAGTCATACTCAATCGCGTAGGCCGGGCGCATGATCTCCACTTTTTCCAAGCCGGCGATGGAGCGCAGGAAAACCTCCTGAATTTCCGGGGGAAGGCCGGTGGAGATGCCCTGGAGATACATTTCGTCGGTGTCAGCTCCTTCCGGCTCAATGAAGATGGGATGGCGCTCCCGGTCGGCAAAGCGGATGATTTTATCCTCAATGGAGGGGCAGTAGCGGGGCCCTCGCCCTTTAATCAGGCCGCTGTATACGGGCGCCAGGTTCAGATTTTCCCGGATAATGCGGTGGGTGTCCAGGTTGGTGTAAGTCATCCAGCATGGCACCTGCTCGGTCCGGATCCGGGCAGTGAGCATGGAAAATCCCGGGGCTTCTGCCTCTCCATAAACCGGAGTAAGATTGGAAAAGTTAATGCTGCGCCGGTAAACCCGGGGTGGGGTGCCGGTTTTAAAGCGCTCCAGGGTGAATCCGAGCTTGATTAAGTTTTCCGCCAGCGATACCGCTGGAATCAGGTTATTGGGAGCGCCGCGGTAGTGCCGTTCGCCTAGAAAGATTTCCGAGCGCAGGTAGACGCCGGTAGCCAGAATCACCGTTCGCGCCGGGTAATAAGCACCGCTGCGCCCCAGCACCCCGGCTACTTTCCCATTGCGCACCAGGATCTCCTCGGCCATATCCTCACGCAGCTGCAGTTTGGGCTGCCGCTCCAGGGCCAGGCGCATGGAGCGCTGGTAGCCCTGCTTGTCGATTTGAGCCCGCAGTGCCTGTACTGCCGGGCCTTTAGCAGTATTAAGGAGGCGCATCTGCAGCAGGTTTTGGTCGGCCACCCGGGCCATCTCGCCCCCCAGGGCGTCGATTTCACGCACCAGGTGCCCTTTCCCCGGGCCTCCCAGGGAGGGGTTGCAGGCCATGGCGGCGGTCATATCCAGGTTGAGTGAAAGCAGCAGCGTCCGGCAGCCCAGGCGAGCCGCGGCCAGGGCTGCTTCGCATCCGGCATGGCCTGCCCCGATGACTGCCACGTCGTATGTTTCATGTTCATAGCTGACACATTCTCTAACCATTTCTCCAGCCGTTCCTTTATCTACCTGAAATCGTAGCCGCGGGCCACAGGCATGCGCCGTCCCAGGCCAAAAGCCCGGCCGGTTACCCTTAACCCCGGCGCCGCCTGGCGCCGCTTGAATTCAGAACGATCCACCAGGGCCGCGACCCGGTTGACAGTATCCGCGTCATAACCTTGCTCAATGATTTTTTCCGTTGACATATTTTGTTCAATATAAAGATTGAGAATGGGATCCAGCACGCTATAAGGCGGCAAGGTGTCTTCGTCTTTTTGGTGGGGACGCAGCTCCGCCGAAGGGGGCTTGGTCAGGGTGTGATGAGGTATAATTTCCCGGCCGGCCTGCCGGTTCAGGTAAGTAGACATTTCGTAGACCATGGTTTTGGGCAAATCGGCCAATACGGCTAAACTGCCGGCCATATCCCCGTAAAGGGTGCAGTAGCCCACGGCCAGCTCCGACTTGTTTCCCGTGGTCAAGATAAGCCGTTTTTCCCGGTTGCTAATAAACATGAGGATGCTGCCCCGGATGCGGGCCTGCAGGTTCTCTTCAGCCAGGTCCAGTGACGGCTTGCCTTTCGGGTTGAACAGGTGTAAAAAAGAGCGGAAAGGTTCGTCAATGGAAATGAGGCGGTGCTCTATGCCCAGGTTTTTGGCCAGGGCCAGGGCGTCGGTGACGCTGTGGTCAGGAGAGTACGGTGAAGGCATGAGCACTCCCAGGACTTGGGCTGGCCCCACGGCCTCCGCAGCCAGGGCCGCAGCCAGGGCTGAATCAATGCCACCGCTTAATCCTAGAGCCACCCGCTTGAACCCGGATTTGGAAACATAATCCCTGATTCCCAGGACCAGCGCCTGCTTGATCGTGCCTATATCTTCTTCTACCGGCGGCAGTGGAGCTGGCGACGGCTGCAACAGGGCTTCACTGTCGATAAAAAACAGTTCTTCTTCAAAAGCAGCAGCCCGGTAAAGCAGCTCGCCTCGATTATTGAAAACAAGGCTGGCGCCGTCAAAAATCAGCTCGTCATTGCCGCCGACCTGGTTCACATAGAAAAAACCGGCTCTATATTTTTGGGCCAGGTAGCCGGCAACCTTTTCCCGCAGGGCCTGTTTACCAAAGTTGTAAGGCGATGCTGAGAGATTAATAATAAAATTGAATTCCCCTTGAGCCGCCAGATCCTCCAGCGGATCCAGGTCATAAAGGGGGCGGGGGTGTAGATCACGGTCGTTCCACATGTCTTCACAGACAGTTACCGCAGGGGCCAGCCCTTTAACCGGGACAATTTTTCGTTCGGGGGAGCGAACAAAATAGCGCTGCTCGTCAAAAACATCGTAATGGGGCAGCAGGCTTTTTCTGTGGATTGCCCGGATTTGACCATCCTCCAGCTGGACGGCGGTGTTGTAAAGTTCTCCTCCCACCCGGAAAGGCGCGCCCAGCAGCATGGCCGGACCGGCGGCAGTAAGTGGAGCCAGCTCCTCTTTAATGATTCTTTCCACCTGTTCGACAAAACCGTCATACAGCAGCAGATCCTGGGGCGGGTACCCCGTTATAGCCAGCTCCGGGTAGATAACCAGACCGGCTTTCTCCGCCGCGGCGTTGCGGTAATATGCTTTTATTTTTGTCACATTATCTATAACCGCGCCGATGGTCGGGTTAATCTGGGCTAGAGCTATCCGCATCGCCTTTCCAACCTCCTAAAAAAGCTCCCGGGAACACTTTCCCGCGAGCGTTTCTCCCGTTTCGTTAATAGTATATATTTCCTGGCTGCATTATAAACAAGGGTATGGTCAAAGTCAACTGCCTCCTGGGAAAAGCTGTCGCTTAAGCTCCTGCTAAAAAAGGGAGAAGGCCTGGCCAGGACAGCTAAAGCCTGGATACCTGGGAGGTTGACCATGCTCGAAATCTAGGTGAAGAACAGTTGTCCATACTGCCGGAAGCAGTAGGAAGAGCTCGACCGGGAAAGCGACTTCTACCGGGTGCATAATGCCAGCCGGGATGCAGACGCCCTGGATAGGGCAAAAAAACGGTTTCAAGCGGACAAAGTGCCTGTCCCGGTTGAAGATGGGCGCAAAAAAATCAGTCGGCTATCGGGGAGCGGGATGAGGGCTCTGACCTGGCTGACGTGAGCGGTAAAAAGTTTTCAACTGTTCCGGCCATGCCCGGCTTATTCATGATGATCCGGCATCAGCGGATCCACATGGACCACTGCGTTGCAGGAATAGGCCCTGGTTAGACACTGCTCCACTGCCTGGGCAATTTTATGGGCCTTGATTACACTCAGGCTTCCATCAACCTCAATATGAAGGGTCATCGACTTGAAAAAACCGTAATCATGCACCTCCAGGTCGTGGGCGTCAATTACTCCTTCAACCTGCCGGGCACGCTTGATTACCTCTGCCGCCATTTCTGGCTCCGGCGCTTTTCCCAGCAGGCGGCTGATCGAGCTCCGCGCCAGCGTCAATCCCGTGTATGCCACAAATAGAGCCACTATAGCTCCAAACACCGCGTCCAGCCAGACAATATTTAAATAGCTTCCCAACAAAGCTATCAGCACCGCTATGGACGAAAGGGCATCACTGCGATGGTGCCAGGCATCGGCGATCAAGGCCTCTGAATTAATTAAGCGGCCCAGCTGCATTGAAAGATGATACATTGTATTTTTGAACCAGATGGAAAACAGTACCACTGTCAGGGCCAGTGTGCTTGGTGTCGCGGCCACCCCTGCCTGCAGGTTTCGGTAAGCGGTATAGATAAACATTGCTCCTGCCGCCGTTAGCATTAACGCTATGGCCAGTCCGGTCATGTATTCAATGCGGCCGTGCCCGAAGGGGTGTTCCTGGTCAGGCTTTTTCCGGGAGAGGCGAAAACCTACCAGCAGCGCCATGGAAGAAATCATATCCGAGGCAGTATGAACAGCGTCGGCCATAAGGGCGATACTGCCGGTAAAAACTCCCAGGACCATTTTGATCAGGGCCAGGGTAAGATTGCCGGCAATACTGAACCAGCCTTCAATTATTCCCACACGATATCTTTCTGCCGGGAGGTCAAGATTTCTTCCGGCAGTAAGCTTTTTTACCAGGGAAGCGGCGAGGAATTTCAAAAGGCAACCTCCTTTCTAAAAACATAACCAAACTTTTAGGAAACATGAGGTTTAAAACCTATGAACAGCAGCTTCCCTGACGGGTTCCCGGGGTCCATCGCAGGCAGTACCAGTATAAGCGTCAGCCTGGGGTAATGACATTATAACATAGAGGCTGCAAGAAAATTGTAAATTTTTATGATAAGATTTAAAGCTGTGCTAAAAATATTCTTAAATGGCTGCATTACAAAGAAGGAAGATGTTGCATCTTGTAGAAATTTTAATCAAGCACCTGTATGTACCGAGGAGTGATTGGGTGAAAAAATTTGAAATCGATTCCCTGGACTTATTGGACTTTGTCCTTTCAAAAAAAGAAGGTTTTATTATTGTTCTGGATAGCACGGCCGGAAACAGGATCCACCATTATAGCTGCGCTCTCGTTCAAAAAAACAGCTTTATCAATAAAGTTTTGGAGAACCCCAAAAAGAACGTCAGGTTTGTCTGGGTTGATTCGGCGGCAGAGGCAACGGGAGATCTTAAATCAGAACTGTGCATGAACTGCATCAGTCCAATGAAACATTTTCTATTTTAGCAGCTTTGTCATTCTGAAGTTAACAATAAAAGGGCGCGCGGGGCGCCCTTTTATAATGCAGCAGCTGGCCAGGTGCTCAAGCGGGAACTAACGCCAAACGTCGTCTACACGATCGTAGCTTCCCAGGCGCAGGTCTTGCTTTGCTTCTTTCAATTTGTATTTTTCCACTTTCCCTGAGGCGGGCGTGCGCGGAAAACTGTCAACATATTCGTAATAGCGGGGCACCTTGTACGGAGCAAGCCGGCTGGCGCAATACTCGGCGATCTCTTGCGGGGGGACGGTAGCGCTGGTTTCGCCTTCTACCAGTTGGATGTAGACTTTAATTTCTTCTCCCCTGATCTCATCGGGCACAGGCAGCACGGCGGCTTCCTCGATTTTGGGATGTGACACCAGCACATTTTCTACTTCCACTGCCGAAATATTCTCATCACTGCGTCGGACCATGTCCTTTTTGCGTCCCACGAAGTAAACCCAGCCTTCGGCGTCCATCTTCACCAGATCACCGGTGTGAAACCAGCCGCCCCGGAAAGCTTCGGCGGTAGCTTCGGGGTTTTTATAATATCCCTGCATGATTCCCTTGCCGCGCAGAATCATTTCGCCCACTTCACCTGGAGGCACATCGTTGTCGTTTTCGTCTACCACCCGCACTTCGCGCCCCCATACAGCCCGGCCGATACAGCCTGAACCGACCAGGTGCTCCGCTTCCACCGGCACCATTAAATCAGCACCGGTTTCGGTCATGCCAAAATTAGGCCTCCAGGGAACTCCGGTTCGCTCTTCCAGTTCCCGGTGCAGGGAGGCGGGAAGAATAGTGCAGGCGATAATGCGGAAGCTGTGTTTTTCCTTAAGATCCGGGGGCATAGCCTGGTAAAGCAGGTTAGGCAGGATTGCATTGCAGAAAGTGGCCTTGTGGCGAATGGCTATTTCCCAAAAACGGGTCGGGCTGAACCGCTTCATTAACACCATCTTGGCTCCCGCCATCAGTACCGCCACAAGATTCCACTGCGGGTCCATGTAGTAAAATGGCTGTGCGGTGAGCAGGCAGTCGTTTTCAGTTAGCCCAGCATAGTTGACCACTTTGCGCGCCAGGTATAACCAGTAAGTCTGATCGTGCATGCACCCTTTGGGGTACCCGGTCGTACCCGAAGTAAAAAGTATAGTCGCCAGGTCAGTGGGTTCAATATTTAGCGGCTCCGGGGCCGGCGGATCTGCCTTTATCAGATCCGCTAAAACCTTCACTGAAGGGTCGCTGGTCTCTATGGCCCCGTCAACGATAACTTTCTGCAAATGGGGGCAGCTTTCTCTGATCCCGGAAATAGTGTCATTGTATATTTGGGCTGTGGTAATCAGTATGGGCAGCTCTGAGAAGTTTAACACATAGCGTGCATCTTCAGAGCGGTAGCTTACATTCATGGGGATCATAACCGCGCCCAGGGTATAGCAGGCACAGAGAGTCACAGGAAAGAGCAATATGTTGGGCAGCATTACCCCCACCAGGGTGCCTTTGGATACTCCCTCATTTTTTAACACATCGGCAACCCTGTCCACTTCTTTCTTGAATTCACCGTAAGTGACCGTTTCTCCATCTTCAATAATTAAAAAGGTTTTATCGTGATACCGGGAAACAGCTTTCTCCAGCAGCGTTCTCAGGTTGGGCTCGATACTCCAATCAAACTGGCTGTCATTGATCATCTATTTCACTCCTACAAGAGTTTATTTCTGCCAGGCGTTTATTGCTCTTCCAAAAGGCCCAGCACGCGGGCGGCATTGCCATAAAGCCATTTGTGCACAACCTCTTCTTTAAGGGGCAAATTTCGAATTTCCTCAATGGTACGTTCTATGGGCAGAAGGGGCCAGGAAGATCCAAAAATGACTTTATCCTGGATCACCGTATTACCATAGTGTACCAGCTCTGACCACCCTGTATTGGGCATGGACATGTAGCGGGGGCGCACAGCCTCAGTTTCGATATATACATTGGCATGGCGCCAGGCAACCCCAACCAGCTCTCCAACCCAGGGCCAGCCCGGAGTCATGGCAATAATAGTTAGCTCTGGAAAATCTACAGCCACGTCATCCAGGTAAATGGGCCTGCCATAATCCATACGCGACATGGTGGAAAAATTAATCGAACAATGCAAGTTGACCGGGATGCCGAGTTCTACACATTTGCTGTAAAGGGGGTAGAAGCGGCGATCATTGGGTCTGAGATGATATTCAAAAGGTTCCATGGCCAGGCCTTTCAACCCCAGTTCCCGAACCGCGTATTCCAGCTCCCGCACAGCCTCCATGCCTTTGTACGGGTCTACTCCGGCAAAGCCGATAAAACGGTCCGGGTATTGTTCTACCAGGCTGGCTACCGCTTCATTGCGTAATTTGCGACCGTATGTGGTTTCAATATCTTTAGCCTTAATCACAGCCTTCTTTATGCCGATGCCGTCCAGGTAATTTACAAAATCATCCATCGATGTGTTTTTATGCGACAAAAGATCTTTCAGTTGGCCCATATACAGCTTTTTATACCCTTCCAGATATTTGGGCGGGTTTAGATACAGCTCCATGAAATCAGGATGCGGTGGGGTAAGCCCAAAATCAATAATCATAAGATTTGTTCTCCCTTTTTGAGGCACAATTTTTTTATTGTTGCAGCCGGTCAGCCTTCAAAACCGGGGGTGTAAGCTCCTCTTTGCGGTATGTGGCTAAGCTCACTGCTGCCAGGACAATGAGGCTGGTAACGCTGGCCGGGACAACTACGTCAATATCTGTGTCTAAGAACAGAAATGCAATCATGACGATGGCGCTGGCAATGATGCTGGCCACAACTGCTTTTTTAGTCACTTTTTCCCAAAATAGCGCTCCCATAATGGGGAAAAAGAGGCCTGATACAAAGATGCCGTAAGCGATTAACATGATTTCAAAAATGCCGCTGAAAGTGAGGGCAAACAAGATCCCTCCCAGGCCGATTACTACTGTAGCGATGCGCGAAACGCGCAGCTCTTCTGCTGAGCTGAGGGGCTCCTTGGTAAAAGTGGGCATTAAATCTTTGGCAAAGGTCACTGCGGCGATGAGGACAGTTGTGCTGGCCGTGGACATGGCTACGGCAAACAAGGCAGTCAAACCCATGCCGGTGAGCCCCTTGGGCAGGTAATGGGCGATCATCAAGGGTAGAATACCGTCGGCATTACCATATTCGGCGATGATGTTGGGATAGAGCATGACCCCAATCATGCCCAGCAGAACGACAACGGCGCTAAAATAGAAGTAGACGGCGCCGCTGATGACTGGGCTCCAGCGCGCGATTGCTGTGGTTTTAGCCGACATGGCTCGCTGCCAGATCGACTGATCGACAATCACGCCGGGAATATAAGTAAACAGCAAACCGACGATCATCGACAGCGGAACTCCGGTGAAAATATTGAACATCCGGGGTTCCAGCTGGGAGGTAATACTGGCCATGCTGACATCGCCGCTGTGGAAAACCAATATTGGTATAACAAAACCGATTACAGGAAGCATGATTAAAAACTGGAGCAAATCGGTGAAGGCGACGGCATAAAGGCCTCCCATGGTAGTATAAAGCACCAGGATGCCTCCCGCGATCAATATGGAAAGCTGGTAGCTAATGCCCATCGGTTCGCCCAGCAGCCTGAATACAATGCCCATGGCGATGAGCTGGGCTCCAAAGATGGAGACAACCGCCAGGATCAGGACGATGGCTGATAACCGGCGCACCCCAACGCCGAAGCGTTTCTCCAGCACATCCGGAACTGTCCAGACGTCGGTCTGGCGCAGTTTATGCGCAATAAACAGGCTGAAGAATACGTAGCCCAGAAAGATGGCAATGGGCAGCCACATTACGCCTAGACCGTATTCATAGGCTTTGCCTGCCGCTCCCATGGCGGCAGATGAGCCAATCATGGTGGCAACAAGGGTTCCGATGGTTACAGTCCAGCCCAGGGAGCGCCCCGCCAGGGAATAGTCAACACCTCCTTTAATCCTCTTGTATGACGCCACTCCGATCAAGATTAAGACCAGGAAGTACAGCAAGAAAATAAGCATGTCTACCGTTCCAACCACTGAATCTCCTCCCTTTTATGATAATTTTCTTAAATTATACAATAATGAACAAGAGTTGCCAACCTTCTACAATTATTCCCTGTACATTGACATTTCTAAAAAATATTTGTTATAATTTCTCAAAATCGTATATGGGATTGGTATACGCGGAAACTGCCAATCTGCGGGGCAGCCAATTCACCCACCTCGAGGAGGCGAGAGAAAATGTCCAGCCGGTTGTGGTTGAAGCATTATCCTGTTCGCTGGAATCTTGAATACCCCGAAATTTCCCTCTACCGTTATCTGAAAGAAGCAAATGCACAGTGCGGTGAGCTGATTGCCCTGGCTTATTACGGGGACGAAATAACGTTTAGGCAAATGCATGAATACATAGATCGCTTTGCCGCCGCCTTGGCGGACCTTGGTGTAACCAAGGGAGATCGGGTGGCCTTAATGCTGCCCAACAGTCCAGAGTATGTTTACGCCTACTATGCTACGATCAAGCTGGGGGCTATTGTTGTCCAGATGAACCCCATGTATTCTGCAGATGAAGTGGAGTTTGTCCTAAAGGATTCAGAAGCGAAAATATTTATTGGTGTGGATGGCGCCAGCGCGGCCTTCCAAGAAATTCGCGATCGCGTTGCGGTAGAGCATTCTATTATCTCGCGGCAGATGAATTATGTAGTGGAGGGTGAGAACCTCTGGTTTGACCAGCTGCTGCAGCAATACCCTCCGGTTTCTGAGGAGGCAGTTGTCGATCCCAAAGAAGACGTGGCTGTTTTCCAATATACCGGCGGAACAACCGGAACTCCCAAGGCGGCCATGTTGACCCATTACAATCTCGTCTGCAATGTGATTCAGAGAAAAGAATGGTTCAGTGACTGGATTAACAAGAATTTGGGCGCAAAGCTTACCCAGCAGTATGTCCTGGCGGCTCTCCCTTTCTACCATTCTTACGGTATGACCGGCGTGTTAAATATGGGGCTCACCCTTCCGGCAGGCTTGATTGTCATGCAGCGTTTCGATGTGGACGTTCTTTTTGATTTAATTGACTACTACCGGCCGGCTGTTTTCCCCGCCGTTCCCACTATTTATACGGCTATGGTGAACCATCCTGAGATTGATCAACATGATCTCAGCTGCCTCGAAATCTGCAATAGCGGAGGGGCGCCTCTGCCCGTTGAAGTCATGGCCAGCTTTGAAGAAAAGACTGGCAGCAGGATTATCGAAGGGTACGGGCTTTCCGAAGCCTCTCCTTCAACACACGCCAATCCCATCAAGGGAATTCGCAAGTATGGGAGCATTGGCTTCCCTTACCCCGATACGGATTGCAAAATTGTAGATCTGAAAACAGGGACTGAAGAGGTGCCCGTAGGCGAAGAAGGCGAGCTGATTATTAAGGGGCCGCAGGTAATGAAAGGATATCTCAACCGCCCTGAGGAAACCAGGGAAACGATACGTGATGGCTGGCTTTATACCGGCGATATTGCCACCATGGATGCCAGCGGCTATTTCTACATTGTCGATCGCAAGAAGGACATGGTGATAACCGGCGGCATGAATGTTTATCCCAGGGAAGTGGATGAGGTTCTTTTTAATCACCCCAAGGTTGCTGAGGCCATCACAGTGGGTGTGCCGCATGAATATTACGGAGAAGTGCTTAAAGCATACGTGGTGCTCAAGGACGGAGAAAACTGTACAGAAGAAGAGCTTCTTGAATACTGCTCCAAAAAACTGGCTGTCTACAAGCTGCCCCGGATCATAGAGTTCCGCAAGCAACTTCCTAAAAGTGGGGCCGGAAAACTGCTGCGCCGCTTTTTGCTGGATGAAGAGATCAGTCAGAAGCAGCAAGAATAAATTCTCGGGGCTAAATCTCTTAAATCAATCGGTGAAATGGCCGTAATTCTTTTCGCTACGGCCTTTTTAGACCTTATTCGCATAATACGGAGAAAAATAATCCCTTATTGTAGAGTGACATAATATGTATTGCGAATAAGGCGGAATATTGCTATAATAACAACGGAAACAAATAGTTTAAAAGTAAAAGCGTGGATCTGCTGCCTGATAAGGGCCAGATTTGTGTATAAATTGTCACTGAATTTAAATTAGGAAGGATGATTTCATGTCCATTAAAATTGATAAGTTAAAACAGATAATCGAAGAACTGAAAGAGGACATGGGGAATGGCTTTGTAGCCACCGATATTTGGGCTACCGCTGATGCGCAGCCTCTGGTCGGTTATAACTCACAGCCCAAGGCGGTGGCGTTGTTCAATGAAGTTACGCGGATGCTGGACAAAACGCTTAGAAGCGCCGAATTTTCTGGTCTGGGCGATTATTACCTGGTGCACCTCGATAATGATCACCTGGTTGTGATACTTTCCATTGGCGACTATCAGCAGGGCATGCTGGTAGATTTGTCGAAAACAACCATGGGCATCTTGATGAGCGTGGTGCTGCCGAAAGTCCTTGCCGGACTTAAAGAAGCCACACAATAGCCTGCGGCATTTTAGATGCCTGGCGGGGAAAGGGTTGTATGGAAAAGCATGGAATCTGTAAGCTTGGATAAGATCATTGATTCGCTTGTGCAGGACCTTGGTGAAGGCCTTGTGGCCACCGACGTCTGGATTGACGGCAAGCTGGAATCGCAGATCAAGCTTCGCGGCCGCAAATCACCGCCCGGGGCCATTGCATTATTCGATGATGTAACCAAAAAAGTGGATAAAGCGTTAAAAGGAGCTGATTATCCCGGGCTTGGCCATTACTATATCATCAATCTCCCCGGAAACCATCTGGCCGTGGTTCTGCTGTCCGGTTCTTTTCGCCAATACTTGTTGATCGATCTTTCGAAAACGACGATGGGTATATTGTTCAGCGTGGCACTCCCCAACCTGATTGGCGCCCTGGCCAAGGCCAAGATAAAAGAAACCAAACAATCCCGCGGCACTTCTGGTTTCTGGAACTTGTTAAGCTCATGGTCAATGGGCGGTCATATTGATAACGGTGAATAAATTTTTTGTCTCCTCAGCCGTAGGAGCGGGTGTCATCTGTTTTGACAGCCGCTTTTTTTATTTTTTATTATAACCTTCAACTATCAGTTAATCCTTCTTTCAAATGGGAACATCTTTTTCTGGCTGGGGTATGATAGTAAAGCATAAGCGGTAGAGGAGCCCTTTTTTCATTTTATACTG
>JAKOVL010000110.1 GCA_029782095.1 Bacillota bacterium
TACTGAGCCGGCGATGGGAGGGCTGACCAGAGCCCGGCCTACGCCCGGTTAGGGGTAGACCGGTCCGGCGCCCATAATCGCCGCCACTGTTTCAGGCATACCGGGCCGGCCCCGACCCCTTCGCATCGAATAACTATAACCTTCCCCTCTTGCAGAGAGTTTCCGCCATAAACTTTAATCCTACGGCAGGACAACATGGCATAATGTTGAAGAATAAGATATAATCATCCAGCCGTGGTTAAATGGGAGGGGTAAAACGATGGAAAACCGCTATGATAGCATTGTGGTCGGTGCCGGCACAGCGGGCACCTATTTTGCCAAGCTGCTGGCTGAACAGGGCTACAAGGTTCTGGTGGTCGATAAATCACCCAAAGAGAAATTGGGCAGCCGTCTCGACATCTTTCACATCGATAAAGAGCTTTTTAGCAAGTTTGGCGTGCCAGCCCCCGCACCTGCTGATGAAGACTATGTCTGCGAATTTGATTTTTCCATCAGCAAATCGGCCTTTGATCGCTACCCCAAGCGGACCCTCTATCCCTTTGTGGTCATGCGCCTGCCCCTGTTCCTGGCCAGGCTGGCCCGCTGGGCGGAAAGCTTCGGCGTCGAATATGCCTATAACACCGAATTTGATGATTTTATCTATGCTAACGGCAAAATTCAGGGGGCCAAGTTAAGGCAAGGCGATAAAACTTTAGAAATAGCCGCCAGGCTGGTGGCCGATGCATCAGGGATCGGCTCCGCCGTGCGCCGCAAACTGAAAGAAGGCTACGGCGTGGAAACCTTTGAAATCGGTCCCGAAGACAAGTTTTATGTGATCCTGCGCTATGTGAAACTGAAAAACCCGGAATCCGGACGCATCTCATACAGTACCGCCTGGCCCTTCTATAAGACCTGGATTGCCCCGCAGCATGATCCGGACGGGGCCATTATCGGGGTGGGTGCCAATTTCTCTTTTGATTTCGCCGAAGAAATGTATCAAAAATTTACTGCCCAGATTCCATTGCCGCCCCATGAGCTACAGTACGTGGAAAAAGGAACCACCCCCTACCGCCGCCCTCCCTATTCCTTCGTTGCAGACGGATTCGTGGTCCTGGGCGACTCCGCCTGCATCACCAAGCCGTTCAGCGGTGAAGGGATTACCGCCGCCTGGGAACTCTGTGCCATAGCCGCCGAGGAGTTCGGAAAGGCCATGCGCGAAGGACGCTATCCCGACGCCGCAAGTGTCTGGAACACCAATGTCCGCTACCAGCGCGATCAGGGCGCAAAATTTGCCTACCTGCTGGCCACCCTCATTGGCGCGGTAAACAGCACCGCGGCCGAAAATGACTACATGTTTAAAAAAGATATCATCTTTAAAGAGAAAGATATGA
The DNA here is from genome assembly GCA_029782095.1 of Bacillota bacterium. Lineage (GTDB taxonomy): Bacteria > Bacillota > Dethiobacteria > DTU022 > DTU022 > JAKPEE01. The sequence goes on from JAKOVL010000110.1 coordinate 1,371, forward strand.
CGGCCATGAACCGGCATTTTTACGTAAACTTGGGCTTTGCCGGTACCGTGGCCCTTGTCTCCAAGATGGCCGGTGGGGTGATCACCGGAAATATCTCCCTAGACACGGTCCGCTCGATGCTGCGATCCGTTAAATATGCCGGCCGGCTCCAGAAGCATTATCAAAACTACCCCGCAGATATGAGGGCCTTTGCCGCGTGGCGGCAGAAAGCAGATCAGCTATGGTCCGCCGCCGGGACCATGGCGGACACGATAAAGCGTTGAGCAGCCCGTAAGCGGCGCCATGCCAATTCTACGCCATCCACCCCAACAAAAACAAAACGGTGGCCGTCCTGAAAGGGCAGCCCCGTTTTTTGCATAAACAAAGAAAGCGCTGTGAAGGTGGTGAATATAAAACGGCTGCGGTCAGGTCTGCCTGGTCAACCGGTTTATCACCTCCCGGTGGGTTTGGCGGGTGATCGGGAACCAGATCAACAAAGGCAGGCTTAAGAGAACCAGCAGCGCAGGTACCGGTCCGAAAAAGAGGCGGATGCCCAACAGCGCCCTGGCCGACTGGGCCACGTCGGGCACGTAGCCAAACAGATCCAGCACCCAGCCGGCAACAAAGAGGCCCAGCGCATCGGACAGCTTGCCGATAAAGCCTCTAACCCCGTAGTACATCCCCTCTCGCCGCTCACCGGTAAGCAGCTCGTCGTACTCGATCACATCCGGCAGAATCGACCAGGGCAGGACCCACTGGGCCGAAAAGCCGAAGCCGGCAATGAAAATAATGACATAGATCAGGATGCCGCCCCCCTGGGGCAGGAAAAAGGTTGAAGCGGTGGCGCCGAAGGCGATGAACAGCCCCAGGGCATAAGTGGGGCCCTTGGCCCACCGGTCTGTAAGCCACTTCCAGAAGAAGAGGAACACCCCGATAGTGATTAACAGCAGGGCCATCACCAGGGGGATCTGGTCTTTCATATTAAG
>JAKOVL010000133.1 GCA_029782095.1 Bacillota bacterium
TACTCTGTTCTCGGACAACCTGAAGTGCTGGGGGATGTGCCGCGGGAGCAGATTGTGGAGATGCTGCGGTTAAGGGACAGTGTGGTGGCCGCGGCCAAGAAGGCCGGAATTGAGGCTGAGGATTATTACTTTGACGGTGAGGTTGTTGAGGTTGAAACAGGGGAAGCGGCAAGCAGCGCAGACGAGCCGTACTAAGATTAGCAGCACCCTTTAAGGTAAGCGGGGCCCGGAAATCCAAACCGGCAATCCGGCTCCGGGCCCCAAAAACAAAAAATTAAATAAAAGAGGTGGGGAAAATGGCAAATATTGTCATTGTTCAAATTGAAGGAATTAAACCGCTTTTACAGCACCGTTATTATAGCGCGGACGAACCAGAGCCGAAAACTAATATAAGGACGGGACGGCCCGCTTATGAACTCGAAGCAGAGAAAGCCGCATACCGGGATGCTGATGGCAAACTTTGTCAACCAGGCGATCATATTCATGCTTCGATGGTTAAGGCGGCGGCAAATTTTAAAATTCCCGGTAAGCGCGGAAAAAGTTATAAGGACTTGATTCAAACATCAGTAGACGTTTGCCCCGATCTTATTCCGCATATCTTCCAAGAATACGAAATTGATTCGCGAGGTGTAGTCGTTCAACGAAGCAGGATTATCCGTTACCGGCCTAGGTTGAATAAATGGGCTTTGAAATTTGAACTTCACATTATTGACGAACAGCTTGATGTTAGCGTTGTCCGGCAGATACTGGATTATGCCGGGCGGTGTGTTGGTATCGGCGATTATAGACCCAAGTTTGGGCGGTTTGTGGTGACAGAGTGGAAAGAGGTTGGGCAGGGATAAGGCGTGGCACGGCGGGGCGTGGCCAGGCGCGGCGTGGTGAGGCGAGGCGTGGTGAGGCGAGGCATGGCCGGGCGAGGCAAGGTAGGGATGAGGTCCGGTATGGCGGGGCGCGGCGGGGCAAGGCTGGCCCGGGCAAGGCAAGGTGAGGTAGGGATGAGGCGAGGTCCGGCTTGGCTTGGCACGGTCCGGCAGGGTGAGGCGCGGCGCGGTGAGGTATGGCAGGGATAAGGCGTGGCATGGTCTGGCTTGGCACGGCGCGGCAAGGCCTGGCGCGGCAAGGCGAGGTATGGCAGGGATAAATCAAAATGCACATAACATACGCCCCGGTAAGCTCAACAGGCAGAGCGTCCGGCTGCAGACCGGAAGGAACCTGGTTCAAATCCAGGCCGGGGCTCCAGGAACCGTAAAGAAAGGGAAACAAAATCAGAAAGGAGGTTAATTTTTAATGAACGCCATTAAGCGAATCGAGCTCCAAAACTTCCAGTCTCACGTAAAAACTATCATCGAACC
>JAKOVL010000142.1 GCA_029782095.1 Bacillota bacterium
TTTACAGCCACAATACCCTCCCGGAAATCCTATCTAGCCATAACTATATCATCTTGCAGCGGAAAAACAAAGGGAAAAACTTACCCGTGCACACTGCTTTTCTGGGCAAATCAAGGCAGGAACACGTAGCATAGCTTGCCTTGCCATTCATTCATTCCTGAGGTACAAGCTAACATAAAAGGCCCTACAACTGGTCTAGAAAATGCGATAGAATCAAGTTGAGTTAGAAAAACACGATGGCTGGCTGCTATAAAGAACAAGGAGGAGAACACTGATGCGTATCACTATTGCCCTGGGAGGCAATGCTTTGCTTCAAGCCGGTCAAGAAGGTACTTTTGAACAGCAGGCGCAAAATGCGCGGACAGCTTTATCCCAACTGGTAGAAATGATGAAAGAGCACCACATCGTTTTAACACACGGCAACGGTCCCCAGGTGGGCAAGCTGCACCTGCAAAATGAGCTGGCCAGGGAAAAAACACCGCCGATGCCTTTCGATGTCTGCGGCGCCATGACCCAGGGCCAGATCGGCTACCTGCTGCAGCAGCAGCTCCAAAACGAGCTTCTGCGACACGGCATTAAGCGCCAGGTGGTTACCCTGATCACGCAAACCGTGGTTGACCCGGAAGACGAAGCATTTAAAAATCCGACCAAGCCCATCGGCTCTTTCTACTCCGCTGAAGAAGCCAAAAAATTCATGGCCGAAAAAAACGAGGTGTGGATTGAGGACTCCGGCAGGGGATGGCGCAAGGTGGTGCCGTCTCCCGAACCCCGCAGCATCGTTGAAGAAGAAATCATTAAAGACCTGGTCGATAAATATATCGTCATTGCCAGCGGTGGCGGCGGCATCCCCGTGGTGCTGGAAAACGGGGTTTACCGCGGCGTGGAAGCGGTAATCGATAAAGACCTGGCGGCCCAGCTGCTGGCTAGGGCCGTAGGCTCGGAAGTGCTGATGATTTTAACAGATGTCAGCCATGTGGCCATTAATTACGGCAAACCAGACCAAAAACAAATCGGCACAGTTACGACAACCGAGTTGAGGCGTTACCATGCAGAAGGACATTTCGCTTCCGGCAGCATGGGACCGAAGGTGCGCGCTGCCATCAGCTTCGTGGAAAATGGCGGTAAACGGGCCATCATTACCTCGCTGGAACGGGCCCTGGCCGCACTAAATGGTAAGGAAGGCACCCAGGTAATCCCGGGTTAAAAACTTTAGCTGCTAAAAACATAGAAAGGGGGCTGTCCCAAAAGGGCAGTCCCTTTACCATATTTTGCTGTATACAAATAATTGGCCATATTCTAAGGGTTCGTCCCAAATGACTTTTGGGACGAACCCTCATTTTTATGCAGCATAGCCGGTTCTCATTAACGGCCGCCGTAATAAAATATGACGAAGAGGACGACACCGAGGACAGCGGCCAGCAGGAGGGTGTCGAAATTGAGGTTTTTTATACTCCATTGGAAGTGGTTGTCGCCTTGCCGGATCTCCAGGCCTGGATCTTGCGGCTTTTCCTGAGAATAGCCGGCACGGCTCACCAGCTTGCGGGCCGCTCGGCCGGATTTGACATAGGCTTCATCCAGGGCATGATCAAGGGCTCCGGTGCGGTCCACCAGATGGCGGGCAGCACGGCCGGTTCTGGCATAGGCCTCGTCTAGGGCTTGATCCA
>JAKOVL010000151.1 GCA_029782095.1 Bacillota bacterium
AGGATATGGCCGCTTCAGCAGGCGCGGTAAACCTGGTCGATCGTATATACACGGGAGCGTTTCTGCATGTACTCCCGGGCCCTGTCGCTTATTTCCAGCGTGGTCATCGAGGAAAACCTCCTTAATCGGATAATACCGCCGGAAAGGCTAACCGTTCAACATCTTCTCCGCCCGGCGAACAATATTTTCAGCGGTAATACCCTTTTTCTCCAGCACCACTTTTCCCGGGGCCGAGGCTCCGAAGCCATAAATGCCCATAACCTGGCCTTTACTGCCGCAAAGCTTCTCCCACCCTGCGGGCAATGCTGCTTCTATGGCCAGACGCGCGGTTGCAGCAGACGGCAGCACCGCCTCCAGGTAAGAGGCCTCCTGCTCCAAAAAGAGCTCCAGGCAGGGCACGCTCACCACCCTGACCCCGATTCCTTTTTCCTGCAAAGACGATTGGGCCTCCAGGGCCAGCGCTGTTTCCGAGCCTGAGGCCATGAGAATAAGATCAAGTTTGCTTCCGGTTTCAGGAGACAAAATATAACCGCCCTTCAGGGCTTCTTCTCCCGTACCCGGCAGTTGGGGCAGGTCCTGGCGTGATAAAATTATCGCTGTCGGACCGCTTTTCCTGCGCAGGGCGTGCAGCCATGCCGCCGCTGTTTCGCGGCCGTCTGCAGGCCTGAAAACATGCAGGTTAGGAATGGCGCGCAGATGGGCCAGCTGTTCAACCGGCTGGTGGGTGGGGCCGTCCTCTCCGACGGCAATGCTGTCGTGGGTAAAGACATAGACCAGGGGAAGTCCCATCAATGCAGCCAGCCTGACCGCAGGCTTCATATAATCGAAGAATACTAAAAAGGTTGAGCCGAAGCAGCGGAAACCGCCATGCAGGGCAATCCCTGAAAGAACTGCTCCCATGGCATGCTCCCTGACCCCGAAATTGATATTATTGCCCCGGCGGTTGTCTGCCTGGAAATCACCCATACCTTGCAGGTATGTTTTCGTGGAAGCATTCAAGTCGGCGGAGCCGCCAATCAGGTTGGGTAAATAACGCGCCAGCACTTGCATCACCTGTCCGGAGGCGGAGCGGGTCGCCATGGGCTTTTCAAAATGCCACAGCTCCGGATCGCCGGCCAGCGCTTCGTCAATATGGCCGGAAAGCCAGGAATCTAAGCGGGCAGCCAGTTCAGGGTAGCTGTCCCTGTAGCGCGCCATCATTAGATCCCACTCTTCTTTGGCCTTGGTCAGCTCACGCCTAAGCTTTTCGAAATGCTCCCGGACATCATCCGGCACGTAGAAAGTTCGGTCCGCGGGCCACTGCAGGTATTCCTTGGCCAGCCGGCTTTCTTCAACTCCCAGGGGTGCGCCGTGCGCCGCGGCGCTGCCCTGCTTGTTCGGCGAGCCGAAGCCAATTACGGTGCGCACAATAATTAAACTGGGCCGCTCATCCTCTTTGGCCTGGGCCAGCGCGCTTGCCACAGCAGCGATATCGTTGCCGTCTTCAACCCTTAAAACCTGCCAGCCGTAGGCCTCAAAGCGGCGTCCCACATCTTCGGTAAAACATATGTCGGTGCTGCCGTCAATGGTAATCTTGTTGTCGTCATAGAGGCAAATCAGCTTTCCCAGCTTCAGGTGCCCCGCCAGGGATGCCGCTTCGGAGCTTATCCCTTCCATCATGCAGCCATCGCCGGCATAAATATATGTATAGTGATCCACAACATTGAAGCCGGGCCGATTGAATTCGGCCGCCAGGCGCGCTTCGGCCAGGGCCATGCCGACGGCGTTGGCAAACCCTTGTCCCAGGGGGCCGGTGGTGGTTTCCACCCCCGGGGTATGCCCGTACTCGGGATGGCCGGGAGTCTTGCTGCCCCACTGCCTGAATTGCTTTAAATCATCCATGGACAGGTCATAACCGAAAAGATGCAGCAGCGCATAGAGCAGGGCCGAACCGTGTCCCGCAGAAAGGACAAAGCGGTCCCGATCAGGCCAGTCTGGCACACTGGGGCAGTGCTTCAGGTGGCGGGACCATAAAGCATAAGCCATGGCCGCCCCACCCATGGGCAGGCCGGGGTGGCCCGACCGGGCCTTTTCAATCATATCCACCGCCAGAAAGCGAATGGTATTTACAGCTTTTTCATCCAGGGACTGCATGGCAGGTTTCAACTCCTTTAGTCATTCTAAGGTTTTGATCAGCAACTCGGTATAAATCCAGCGGTCAGGTTCACGCTGAAAACCCGGCTCCATACTCATCTTTCTACTCAGGCCCTGTTTTGGCGAGGCTAGGACACCTCTTCTCTATTGTATACAAAAATGGTGCTGCTGAAAACCTGGTGGAAGAAGTATAGCAGTGGTGCCAGGCATGTTGGTTAGCTTGATCTTTACAATTTTATCCCGCAACATTAACTTTAGAGGGGATGCATTAATCTCAACGACAGCAACTTCGCGCCGCCAGCATGGCCGGCATGAAAAATCTGTCAACAATCGCCATACCCTATATCCTCAACATAAGCAGGCGGCCCCGCTTACCTGATAAACAGCAGGTACCAGACAACATAAAACCAGCCCAAAACACCGTGAAACAAGGCCAGCAGCACCGACTGGTGCAGGCTCCAGGAGATAATCATGGCCAAGCAGCACCCAAAGCCAATGCCGGTTTTTACAACTGTAGAAGAACCTCCGCGCATAAAACCACCTCTCTATTTTTTGTTATGCTGCATGCAGGTTTAATCTTCGCTTCAACCGCTCTAGATTCCTTGAAAAAACAATTGCAGGCACGGTTCCATGGCGATAGCTCCGGTATAAAGGGAGGCAGATTTTCAAAAAAATTTAAACAATTTGGCTAAAACCTTGTATTGTTGTTTCGCCTGTTGTAGACACATTTTTAGTCGTTTTTGGACTGATATTTGAAACAGAAAAAACCCTGCAACGTCGATTCTTGCAGGGTTTTTCATTGTTTTAGCTGGTGGGGACGAGAGGATTCGAACCTCTGACCTCTTGAATGTGAGTCAAGCGCTCTCCCCCTGAGCCACGTCCCCATGCCAAAAAGCTAATAATATATTAATGGAGTAAAGCCTAAAAGTCAAGAGAGCGGGCATGCCTGTAAGTGGAAAAAATGAAGCCGCTCCGCGGGATTACAGTTCCTTGACATAGCAAATATTGGTTACCGGTTTCCCCAGGAAAACGCTATCCACAGCCGCATAGACCCTGAACCCGAGCTTCTCATAAAAAGGGAGGGCGCTGGTGTGCAAGGAAGAGGTGCCCAGGTGGAGTCCCCGGACACCACATTCGCGAAGATAGGCAAAGTAGCTCTCCATCAGCCCCCGCCCCAGGCCGCCACGCCGGTAGCCTTCGGCGATATTAATGTGCAGGTGGGCCGGGTATCGTTTCAGGGGTGGCGTTTTGAATTCACGCCGGAACATTTGCCCTAGCTGCGCATGAAAATAGCGCAATGTCTTCCGGCGGATCCGGTAGCGCCCCGTTATCGCTTTAATTAGGATCGAGGGGATCATGCGGCGGGCGAAGATGCGGTTATAACGCTCTGTGTCGAGGCATCCCAGCAAATAGCCCACTACCTTCCCTTCCACTTCCGCTACAAAGAGGGATTGAGGCTCCCTATCGGTATAATAGGAGCACCAGAGATCGGCAAAAAGGGCCGGGTCATCAAAAAATGGCGCAGCACTGTTCCCGCCGTAGCCGGTAAGCCAGCAGATCCGCCTGACAGCCTCACGATCACCGCTGGAATATTTCCGGATCAGTTTCTTCATGTGTGTTCCACCTGCTTAAAATGCCCTTCAATATCATAAACAGTTGGGAACTTTATGCCGGAGCTTTCGGACACCATTTTTACACCGGTGGCCTTAATAAATCCAGGGCGGGCCAGGGAATATTCCTGAGTACCGTATAAAGAACGATGAGCGCCAGGAGCAGCCATAACAACACCGGGGAAATGTAGAGGCGTGTTAGGGAATAGCCTGTGGCCAGGGAGCGCAGCAAAATTAAACCCCCATATAAAAGAAGGGGCAGCGCTAGAACAAACAATTGATTATGTCGCCAGGCTGCATAAAGCTGACCCTGTAATAAATAATTTAAAGCCCTGGTGCCGCCGCAGGCAGGGCAGAAGAAAACAAGGTGGCCGTGGCCGGACAAGGGCAGCCCGCCGGGGCTGATGGGCCAGTTGCCGGTGAGGTATAGCAACAGGCCCAGGCCCAATAGCAGCAGCCATAAGATTAACAAACGCTCCCGGACGGGTATTTTTTCACCCGGTGGAGGTATCAGCCACTCCGATATTTTTTCAGCAATCGCTTTCATAAACACCCCGATAAAATATGCCGGTAAACCTGACTGCATCCTCGATTTACCGGCTTCACCATTAACCCCTATTAATAATCCATTTGGTACATAAATTCATTCATAAATTCGGGCAAATACATTAGATTGGCAATGCTAAAAACCAGGAAGACAATCCCTATAACCAAAGCAATAATACCTAAAACAATTCCGGCAATGGAGAAGCGCTGCTCCCTTGTTTTGGCGATGATGCCACATACCAGGGCGGTAATACCCAGCGCCATCCCCAAAGGCCAGCAGCAACTCATCAAGACGCCGACGATTCCGGCGATTAACCCGATAATGCCGAGGGTATCATTGCTGGCGGCAGGCGCAGGCGGGACATAGCCGTTATCTCCTCCGACGGCGCCGCTGCTTACCTCCTGCCGGTTATTGCCGTCCTGGGGGCTATTTCCATTATTGTTTTCCTCCATATTTTCTATCCCCCTCCTTCAGTGAGGTTAAATGGTTATAGGTCTATTCGCGTTAATGGGGATAACTTCCTGCCTCTGAAGCAATATAATCGGATTCTCCGATCAGAAAATTGAACCTGTCCGGATGGTGCAGGGAAAAATAGAGCCGCCTGGAAATATCACAGGCGGCAATGGTGGACGTGAGGGGACTCGAACCCCTGGCCTCCTGAATGCGAACCAGGCGCTCTCCCAACTGAGCTACACGCCCATGCAAACGATATTATAGCAAATGCATATTAATTAAGCAAGGGTGCGAAGAAGCGACGCCCATATATATTCTACCGCAAAAGCCGCCCCTATTCCCGCTCAACGCAGCAGGCGATGCCCAGCCCCCCACCGATGCATAATGTGGCCAAACCACGGCGACAGTCCCGCTTAACCATTTCGTGCAGCAGCGTTACCATAATCCTGGCCCCACTGGCTCCAATAGGATGTCCCAGCGCGATGGCGCCGCCGTTCACATTAACTATGGTGGGATCAAATTTCATCTCCCGCAGCACATACAAGGCCTGCACAGCGAAAGCTTCGTTGGCTTCCACCAGGTCCAGGTCGCCCACGGTCCAGCCGGCCCTGGCCAGGGCTTTGCGGGAAGCGGGAACGGGACCGGTGCCCATGATCGCAGGATCAACTCCGGCGGCAGCGCTGCTGCGTATTAAGGCCAGCGGTTTTAATCCCATTTGTTCGGCCTTTTCACGGCTCATCACCACCACCGCGGCAGCGCTGTCATTGATGCCGGAGGCGTTTCCGGCAGTCACGGTGCCGTCCTTTTTAAAGGCGGGGCGCAGCGCCGCCAAGGCCTCCAGGGAGGTGCGGCGGGGATGCTCATCAACATCAAATATTTTCGGGTCACCTTTTCTTTGCGGGACGGTTACCGGAACAATTTCATCTTTAAACCGTCCACTCTCAATGGCCGCCCACGCTTTTTCCTGGCTTTGCAGGGCAAAACGATCCTGTTCTTCGCGGCTGATACCGTATTTTTCAGCGATATTCTCAGCGGTGAGGCCCATGTGATAATTATTAAAAGCGCACCATAAACCGTCTTTGATCATCATATCCACCGCTTTAGAATCGCCCATGCGAGTTCCCCAGCGCGCACCTTCCACCATATATCCGGCTGCGCTCATATTTTCCATGCCGCCGGCAACCACTATCTCCGCTTCCCCGGCTTTGATTGCCGCTGCGGCCATGGTGATGCTTTTCAGGCCCGATCCACACACCTTGTTGAT
>JAKOVL010000166.1 GCA_029782095.1 Bacillota bacterium
CTCTTATGTAAACCGGGGGGAATCGATACCGGACCTGGTGGCCGGGGTTTGTGATTCGGTAGCCCGCATGGTTATTTCACAGGTCCTGCGTATTGGGCCGGTGGATCATTATACTGTTACCGGGGGCGTAGCCCGCTTCCAGAGCATCGTGGAGAAGCTGGAAGAGCGTTTAAACGGCCGGTATCATCCTTTCCCGATAGACCCTCAGCTGGCGGCTGTTTACGGTGCCGCTCTCCTGGGCCGAGAAGAGTAAAAAGTATTATCAGCTGCCGGAACATCTTTCCGGTAAATTTTTATTCAGTTAAGTGGCGGCGAGATCTTTGCCGGAGCAGGCGGCAACTTTTTTGGCAAGCCCGAGCCTGCTGGCGCCCAAGGTGCCGCCCTGCCGGGACCGGAGTGAGAAGATGGGTCTTTTTGACGAATCCATTGGCAGTATCTCGGATTACCTGGAGGTAGCCCGCTACAGAGGGCTTCTGCGCCAAAGTTGTTACGACTCCTTTGCCGTCTGGCCGGAGAAACGCTCCCTGGTTTTACAAGAAGATACCGGCTTGGAACTGGGCGGCAGCATCGGCTCTCTCTTTCTCCTGCTCTGGACCAATCGGCGCGATCTAGTCCGGGCCGGCAGCATCTCCATAATCGGGCCGGATCTGCCGGAGCGGGAAAGCCGCCGGCTTCCCTTTGGCCTGGTGGCCCTGGTTCAAGGAGATTTTCAGGATGAGTACGATACTTACCGGGATATCCGGGAAGTTATTTTTGATACTCATCTGGAGGGGGTCTCTAGCCGGTTCTGGCCTGACAGCGGGCAGGTCTGGTGCCGGGTCAGCCGGGAAGCGCTGCAAAAAGGGTTTGCTTTAAACCGCCTGGGGGGGACCTTAATTAAGAGGTTAAGCGCCCTTCCCGGGCTAGAAGGGGTGGAACTGGTCTTTATTACCGACCAGGAGGAACTGAAGCGGCTGAAAAAGCCGGCGGAAAAGGTACAGGATATTGTGGAAGCCCTGATCAAGATGTATGAAGAGATGCATTTTGATTGTGAGACCTGCGAATATCAAGAGGTTTGTGAGGAGGTGGCCGGTTTGAAAGAGATCCGGGACCGCCTGAGAGAGAAGCGGGGCCGGCAATGAAAGGGATAATTTCCATCTGTGGGAAGGGTGGAGTGGGGAAAACTACCCTGGCGGCTTTGCTCTCCCGCCTGGTGCTTGAAGAGAAAAATAGCCGAGGGCTGGCTATCGATGCCGATCCGGCGGGAGGACTCTCCCTGGCTCTTTCCCTACCCATCAAAAAAACAGTCAACGACCTGCGCAAGTCGGTGATTGCATCCATTAAAACCCATAGCACCGATTCCCTCAATCTGGCTGCTTCCATCGATTATCAGTTGCTGGAAGCGCTGTCGGAGTACCGTAATCTGGCTTTCCTGGCGGTGGGACGTCCGGAAGAAGAAGGCTTCTACTGCCAGGTGAACACTTTTCTCCGGGAGGCCATTGAAAAAATGGCCGGGCACTTTGATCTGGTCCTCATCGATGCGGAGGCCGGAGTGGAGCAGGTCAACCGGCGGGTGATGGGGCAGATAGACCTGCTGCTGCTGGTTTCCGATCTGTCTGCCAAGGGCCTCAGGGTGGCGGAGACGATCAAACAGGTGGCCGATGAAGCCATGCAATACCGCAGTGCGGGCCTGTTGATAAACCGGGTCCGCTCCAAGAAAGAACTGGCGGAAGTGCAGCAGTCTACCCATCTACCCCTGCTGGGGTGGCTTCCCGAAGACCCGCGGGTCCGCCAATTCGATATGGCCGGACGCTCTTTCCTGGAGCTTCCCGATTGCCCATCTTTACAGGCGGTTCGTGAACTGAGCCGGTCTTTAATTGTCTAAATTTTCAATAAAGTTGACAAAGTTGACGTGCCAGGCACCGGATGTAAAATAGGCTTTACATTTTGCAGAGTGCGGTTATAATAATGTAAAGAGCGTTTTACATTTCAAGGGATAGGGGTGTGCTGATGTCTCTTCTTTCAAAGATCGGTTCTTTTTTTAAGCAAAGGGGCTTTGAGAAGGGGGATGAAAGAACAGTTTTAATTGGCGCTTACAGTACGCGAATTAACCATATCTATCTCACGGTATTCCTGCTAATCTGGACGGTTTACGAGTTTATAAGCACCGGTCGTTTGGGAGTTCCGGCCCTGGCTTTTTTCTCGTCGCAGTTTGTTTACTGGTTTGCGTACATTTATTATCGAAAGAAGTATGGCGGCTGATGAAGAATAAGCTTAAAGAACTGCGACGGGAACACGGTTTGACCCAGGAAGAACTGGCCCAGGCTCTGGGAGTGACCAGGCAGACCATTATTGCTATTGAAAACAATAAATATGACCC
>JAKOVL010000202.1 GCA_029782095.1 Bacillota bacterium
CGCCTTAAAGCCGCCGGGGTTCCCTTGTCCAAATTGCCCGGCCTGGTGCGCGATGCGCGGGCCGCCTGCGAACAGTACATGGACAGCTGCCCGGCATACCCCGGGATCGCTGCTGTGGTCCGCACCCTGGCCCAAAAGGGACTTTACCTGGCCATCATCTCATCGAATGCCCGGGAAAATATTTTACGTTTCTTAAAAGCGCAGCGCCTGGAAGTATTTGCACAGGTGTTGACGGCAGCGGGGATTTACGGCAAGCACCGTGTTATTAAGAAACTGCTGCTTGAGCGCGGCCTGCAAAAAAATGAAGCAGTTTACGTAGGGGACGAGCTGCGCGACATTGTCAGCTGCAGAAAAGTGCCCCTGGCAGTTATGGCCGTAACCTGGGGCTACGATGATGCCTCGCTGCTCAGGCAGGGTGAGCCGGATTTTCTCGTCCACGAGCCGCCGGAAATCTTGGAATCCATCGCTAAACTCAATCAAGACTCCTGTGGCCTGCACAAGTAAGAAGAGCTTTTCTGCCGGGCAAACCTGCCCTTTGACCCGGCCCCGGCAAGTAAAGCCAATTTTGCTATGGACAAGGCAAAATTATTATGATATCTTAATAACTGTTAAGAAAATATGCATTTTCTTAACAGTTAAGTTTTTACCCGGCAGGAGGTGATGAGCATAATCTCCAGTTGGCCGCAGCAAAAAGCAAAAATCTTAGCCCGCCTTCAGCGGGCCTACCGCTACAGTGAGCTGCGCAAGCTACTGCTGTGGTTGAAGGGGAAAACCCTGCACTGGGCCGTATACCTGACGGGCGCTTCCCTGATCGCGGGGGGCATCTTGGGCCTGCACACTTTGATTACCAGCTACTATTACGTGGTCCGCTTGGACGGCCGGGAAGTGGGGCTGGTCCGCGAGACCGATGAGGTCAATCAGTTCATGGAGGAGCTGATGGAGCAGTGCAGCGCCCTTTACGGCATGGAAGTATTTCCGCAGCAGGAGATCACCCTGACCCGTGAACTGCGCTGGGGCGAGGAGGCTGACTCGCAGGAAACCTGCGAGGGATTGCGGCAGCAGATCCGGCTCTTTACCGAAGCGGCCATGGTGGTGGTGGACGGCAATCCCGTTGTCCCGGTTTCCTCGGAAGAAGAGATCGACTCCATCATCAACTTTTTGGCCCTCGCTTATGTGGAGCAGGATGAAAATGTGAAGCTGCTGGAAGTAAAGCTGGAAGAAGATATCTATTGCCAGAGCTGCACGGTAGATCCGGAAGATGTCTATACTGCCGAAGCGGTGGCGGATCTGCTGCTAAAGCGGGATTTGCCGGAAGAGCAGCTTTACGCCTCCCGCGCCCTTTATCCCGCCCGTTCCGGCAGGGATGAAATTTGGCCAGCGGAGCAGCCCCTGCAGAAAGAAGCCCCCGAGATACCTGAAGTCCATGTAACTACCGTGGAAGAAACCATCGTGGAAGAGGCGATTCCTTTTCCCACTACATACGTGGATAATAGCAGCATGTTTATCGGGGAGAGCAGGGAGATCAAGCCCGGGGTAAACGGAGTCAAAGAATGCACCTACCGGATTACCCGTGTAAACGGAAAGGTGACGGATAAGGAGCTGATTTCGGACAGGGTTATTGTTGAACCTGTAGCCCGGGTCGTGGAGCGGGGCACCGCCCGAAGATTTGTCTGGCCGGTGGCCAGCGGCGGCAGAATAACCCAGTATTACAAGGGCAGCGCCCACAGGGGTATTGATATTGCCGCCCCTTCGGGCACAGCTATCCTGGCTGCGGACAGCGGTGTGGTGGTTATATCCGCATACGGGTGGCCCATGGGCAACTACATTGTCATCAGACACAGCGGTTACTGGACGGTTTACCTGCACAACAGCAGGAATATCGTTTCCGCGGGACAGCAGGTATCCCGGGGCCAGACTATTGCTTACGTCGGTTCAACCGGCTATAGCACCGGACCGCACCTGCATTTTGAAATCCGCCGCAGCAACGGTTCCAGTGCCTGGGGCAGCTGGACCTCCCATCCTCCCATTAACCCGCTACAGTTTTTCTAGAGTGGTTCCTGTTTTAGATAAAAAAATGCGGGGCAGGCCTTGCAATGGCCTGCCCCGGTTGTTTAATTCGCCTTCAGGGAGCGGCATGTATTTATCTGGGCCAGGCTCCGGCAAAGATCCCGGCGCTGCATCCCTTAAGGTTTAGCCCCGTATTCCCTTAGCAGCTCCTCCGGGGGCTGGTTGGGAATGCGCGCCACCTCTCTGTCGCCGTATACAAAGATCGCTTCGCTTCCGCCGGTAACCTCCCCGATATCGGCTGCCGCGGCCCCCTTGGCCCGCGCCGCGGCCATTACTTCCCCCGCGTCTTCCGCAGCCACCTGCAAGAGCATCCGCGCCTGGGTCTCGCAGATTAAAATTTCTTCCGGGGTTAATTGGCCTTTTTTATTCACCGGCACCCTGGCCAGATCCACTTTTGCCCCCAGGCCGCCATAGCGCACCGATTCGCAAACCGCCGCCCCAATTCCTGCGGCGCCGAGATCGGAGCAGGCATGAATCTTGCCGGTCTGGATGGCGGCCAGCGCCGCTTCCATGGTCGTTTTTTCCTCTGCGAACCGGGCTAGAGCCGGCCGCATCTCCTCCACCAGGCCGGCCCGGTAGAGGGTGTCGTTGCCGTCGTTGTCCGTCTTGCCGATGATAATGAAGCGGTCTCCCGCCCGCTTGGCCGGCTTAGTCAGCGGCTTGTCAACCACCAGCCGCCCGATCACCGCCACCACCACCGCGGGGACGATATCGCTGAATGAGGTGGAAAGTCCGCCCCCCACCACGAATACCCCCATGGCCTTGCACATATCGTGAATTCCTTTTATGATCAGGTTAATCCGCTCGCCGCTGGTCATGATTTTGCAGCCGCCGCAGGTGCACTGGCCCTGAAAGCCGCAGGGGCCCACGATCACTTCTTCCTCCAGGGGCCTGGTGCCGATAAAATCGAGCAGAAACAGGGGTCGCCCTCCCATGGCCACCACGTCCCGCATGGCCCCGCCGGCCCCGGTGGCCGCGCCATCGTAGGGCCGGGGCACGCAGGGCGAACAGTGGCTCTCCATCTTGGCCACCATGAGGCCCTCGTCGCCGGGCATGCGAAATACCGCGGCATCATCGTTGGCCTCGGGGCCGATCAGCAGAGCTCCGGGCGATACTTTCGCCACCGCCTCGTTTAACTGTTTAAATATGCCGAAATCAATAGCCTTATCGATATTGTGGTGCAGGTGAACAAACAGGCCGTGCATGAGCGCTTTCTCAACAGGATTCACTCTGGGTCCTCCCCTTGCCTAAATTTTTTCTGGAAAGCCACTGCAGTCCCTGCAGCTGGTGTACCCTCTATCTTTCTGCTTAAAACTAAATTAATCCTGCCTGTTTCCCCGGCCTCGCCCGGTGTAATTGCAGCGCAGCGCCGGCTGGGAGCAGGAAATGGAAGCTGCAACCGAGAATATGGGCCAGAGCTGGGCAATCCCGGCGATGATCACCCCGGCGGCCCTTTCAATCAAAGAAACCAGGCCAGTAGAAGCGGCTGAAGCCGGCCGGTGTTGCGGAGGTGTTTGCTCTGCATACCTTAAATCGAAACTTTTACCGCAGCCTCTTTCCGCAAGGGGGGCGCCTGCAGCAGAATCTGCCGGAAAAAGTGCTGCAATTTGGTGAAGGTAAATTTTTACGGGCTTTCGCCGACTGGATGATCGACCTGGCCAACGAACGAGGCGTTTTCGGCGGAAGCATCGTCGTGGTTCCGCCCCGTTCGGATCACCTGATTCCCGCCTTTAAGCGGCAAGAAAATCTTTATACCCTCTACCTGCGCGGCTGCAGGCATGGGAAGATGGTTGAAGAAAAGCGGGTGATTACCTCCATCAGCCGCATCCTCTCGCCCCGCGAGCAGTGGTCCGTACTGCTCACCCTGGCCGAAAGCAGCGAGCTGAAATTTATTATTTCCAATACCACCGAGGCGGGGATCGCCTACCTTCCGGAGCCTTACCGCGAGGGGGCCTGTCCCGTCTCTTTCCCGGCCAAGTTGACGGCGCTGCTCTACCACCGCTTCCGCCGCCTCAAGGCTGCTCCCGGCAGCGGCTTCGTGATTATACCCTGCGAGCTGCTGGAACAAAACGGCGATACTTTAAAGGCAGTGGTGAGGCGGCTGGCCGAGGATTGGGGCCTGCCGCGCCTGTTTTTCCGCTGGCTCGAAGATGAAAACTGGTTTTTGAACACCCTGGTGGACCGCATCGTCAGCGGCGTCCCGGCCGCTTCCCTGGAGGAAGAGTGGAAACGCCTGGGCTACCGCGACTACCTGTTGAATGCCGCCGAGCCATACCACCTCTGGGCTGTGGCCGCTCCGGAGGAAATTCGCGCGGCCTTTCCCCTGGAGCAGGCCGGGGTCAACCTGGTCTGGACCGATGACGTTAGGCCTTACCGCACCCGCAAAGTGCGCCTTCTTAACGGGGCCCATACCGCCGCTGTGGCCGCGGCCCTGCTCAGCGGCATCAAAACAGTGCGCGAAGCGATGCAAGACCGGGCCCTAAGCAGTTTCATCCGGGGGGTCCTCTATGACGAGATCATCCCCTCCTTGCCGGAGCAGCCCCCGGGCCAGCTGCAGGCCTTTGCCCGCGAAGTCCTAGAGCGCTTCCAGAACCCCTATATTGATCATCACTGGAGCGATATCAGCGTCAACTCTGTGATCAAGTTCAGGGAAAGGCTGCTGCCTTCCCTTTGCGGGTACCACCGGCTGCGCGGCATCCTGCCGCCCCGGCTCACCTTTGCCCTGGCTGCCCTCATTTTTCTCTACCGCGGCGCCATGACTGCTGCGGCGAAGGAAGATCTTTTTAGCCCAGTCGATGACCCTGCAGTCCTGGAATTCTTCGCCGTCGCCTGGAAGGAGGCGGCCACCCTGTGGCGGCCGGCCCTCGACCGCCTGGTGGAGGAAACGCTGCGGCAGGAAAGCTTCTGGGGCGCTGATCTGAACACGGTCCCCGGCCTCCGCTCCGCCGTGTCGCATTATCTCGAGTCCCTGGCCACCCGGGGCGTTGCGCCTGCCCTGGCCGCCCTGGCGGCGGATCACCAGTGAAGGATACTGCCCAATGCAGCAAAGGGCCGGGGGCAACTCAGGGGCCGGCTCCGGGCTTGCCCTGCTGCTGTGCCTGGAAAGCCGGCTTGTACATTAAGTCGTAGTACTCGCGGATCATGCGGCTGGTGGAAAACTGCCAGTGGGACATGTCGATGCTGCCCCGCATCATCTCGGACCAGCGCTCCCGCTGATGATAGTAGGTGGGGACCACTTCATTGAGCAAAACGCGGTAAAGCTCGCGCAGATCTTTTTCGTCCTGTTCATCGGCGCTCAGAGATTCTTCCAGCCCGGTGTTGATCAGCCAGCCGCTGATGCCATGCTGCACGCCTTCGCCGACCCAGCCGTCCACAACGCTCAAGTTTAAGACGCCGTTCATGGCCGCTTTCATGCCCGAGGTGCCGCTGGCTTCCAGGGGGCGGCGGGGGTTGTTGAGCCAGACATCGCATCCCCGCACCATCATCAGGGCCACCTCCATGTTGTAATTTTCCAGGAAGACCACCCGGCCCCGGTATTTTTGATCCATCTTCACCAGCTGCTCGATAATGCTTTTGCCGATCTGGTCATCGGGATGGGCCTTGCCGGAGAAAACCAGCTGCAGCCTGCCTTCATTAAGCAGGGGTTCAATCACTTCGCTGGCGCGAAAGATGAGGTCGCTGCGCTTGTATGGCGCCGCCCGGCGGGCGAAGCCGACCAGTAAAGCATCCACGTCCATCTCTTCACCGCTGTGGCTGCGGACATACTCGATCAATTTTTTCTTGTTCTCCCGGTGGGCGGCGTAAAGATCGCCGTTCCTTTCAAAAGCTCTTTTAATGGCGGGATCCTGCCAGGTGGGGTTGTGGACCCCATTGGTGATAGAGATGATGCAGGCCGCCTCGCCCACCTCGCGCCACATGCGGCAGGTGGTCTGCCCGTGCAGCTTGGAAACCCCGTTGGAGATATATGACAGCAGCAGCGCGGCGGCGGTCATATTAAAGGGGTCGCCTCCGATCTCCTGGGCCTGCTCCCGGGTCAATCCGCTTAAGGCCCCCATTTCCTCCAAAAAATCAAGGCTGTACTGCTCATGGGCCTCTTTTACCGGGGTATGGGTGGTAAAGACAATCTCGCAGCGGGTTTGTGCCCAGGCCTCGTGGAAGGAGAGGCCCCTGGCCATTTTTTCGCGAATCAGTTCCAGGCCGCAGAAAACGGCATGCCCTTCGTTAAGGTGGTATATGTCCACCTCCAGGCCCAGGGCCCGCAGCGCCCTGACCCCGCCGATGCCCAGGATCATTTCCGCCGCCACCCGCTCCTGCTCCTTCCCGCCGTAAAGGCGCCGGGTCATCCAGCCGTGTTTACTGCCGGGAAAATCTGTGCCTAACAGGTAGAGGGGAGCGTTGTTATAGCAGTCCACCTTGTATATTTTGCAGATTACTTCCTCGCCCCGGATGGTTATGCTGATCTCTTTGCCCGTGTCTTCAACCATGCTGAAATCGGCTGTGATAAAGTGATCGACAGGGCGCCCGTCTTGAATGGTTTGCTCCGTATAGTCCTGGCTCCACAGGATCCCGACCCCCACCATCGGCAGGCCCTGGTCCCTGGCTCCTTTAAGGTAATCGCCGGCCAGCACGCCCAGCCCGCCGGCGTAGATGGGCAAATCCTTGCTCAGCCCGAATTCCATGCAAAAATAGGCCACACGCGGCTCCAGATTTCTTGTCATGAAACCACCTTCCCCGCAGGTAGTGCGATATCCGTTTTAGCTTGCACCACCGCGGGAAAAAGTATAAGAAAGGACATTTTTTGCACCACCCTGCCTCGAGGACAAATCAATGATCAGTGGCGGGAATATTGCCGGAAGAGCCTGGAAGACGGAAGGGATGCCGGAAGATGGGGGAGAATTAAAAAATAAATATTCGCCCGGCGGTGCCCGGGCCGGGAAGGTGTACGGCTATGCGTGAACTGATGATTGAGCCGCAGCAGGGGCTTGCTTTTGAGCTGAGAGCAGGTGAGAAGCTAAAGGTGATCGATGTGGAAGGGGGACAGGTGGCTGATCTGCTGGCCTTCAGGCGGGATGATCCCCAGGAGCGGCTGTCAACCGGGGCCACCATCGACAATAACGGCTCCCTGTATCTCCGCCCGGGGGATCGCCTTTATTCCAACAGGTACAACCCGCTGCTGCGGCTGGTTGAAGATACCGTGGGGGCCCACGATCTCATTCATCCGCCCTGCAGCCCGGAGATGTACCGCTGCCAATACGGCATTGAAGGAGATCATCCGAGCTGCTACGATAATTTTGCGGCCGCATTAAGGGAATACGGCCTCCCCGCGATCCTGATTACCACGCCGTTTAATATTTTTATGAATACCCGGGTCTATGCAGACGGACGGGTAGAGGTAAAAGAGCCCCTCTCCGGTCCGGGGGACTATATCGTGCTGGAAGCGCTGTGTGATTTGATCGTGGCGCTTACCGCCTGCAGCGTGGCCGAGAGCGCCTGCAACGCTTACCGCTGCACGGCCATCGGGGTGGAGATATGGAAGTAAATAAGGGGCTGAAGCGCTGCGGCAGATGACCATCACTATCGGGACAGCAGCTGCTTAAAAAACGGCGCCCAAAACATGGGCGCCGTAACGTAAAAGCCTTCTTTTAGAACAACGGGTTACTGCAGGCGGCTATGCCTGATCAGGCCGGAGCAAGGGGTGATCTCTACCCCTTTGGCGGCAAACTGGTCTAAAATAAGATTCATGCCCAGTGAGTCCGAAGCGATATGTCCGGCGATAACCACGTTGAGATGGTATTTTTCCGCTTTTTTGCGGTGGTCTTCCCTCATGTGCATGGCGATAATCGTGCCCACACCGGCGCTGGCCAGCTGTTCGTAGGCTGCTTCCGAACCGCTGGTGCCGCCGGTCATATCAATAAATACTTTACCCGCGCGGCGGCCAGGGGCGCCGCAGATGATCTTCGGGCCGGCGGCGCGGCGGGCAGCCTGGGCATACTCGGGGATCTCTTTTAACAGCTTCACCACATCTTTGACCTTGCGCGGGGCTTCCTGGTCGAACAGTTCGGTTAGAAAGCGATAGACAGAGTTGTCGGCCGGGGTGTGGATGCAGATCATGGAAAAACCGAGCAGGCGGGCTGCGTCCACAGCCCGGCTGTGGTTAATGGGCATGATGCCCCTTTCCACTTCTTTGATCCGCTCCCTTAAGATCCCTTCCGCGATGTTCACGGGCACGCCCAGGTTATGCAATATATCTTCCTGCAGGTGCATGACCTCGTGCAGCCGGGCCAGGGCGGCGCCTTCGGGATGGTGGGCCACAATGGCGTCAATGGGCTTTCCTTTTTCTCTCAGACGGTCGGCCAGCAGCACTTCACCGACCTCCATATCGATACCCACCAGGATGGACCCGATCTCCGCCCCGGGATCGCCGCAGAGAATCCGCGTATCGTCATATGGGTTCCAAAGCCGGTCCTGATCAAATTCTTCTTTCTCTTTTTCCTTGAGTTCATGGTAAGCCTGGCTTGTGTCGGCCAGGAGCTGCTCCACTCCGTCCTTCCCCCTGGGGTCTGCTTCGATTCCTTTATGTACAGCCAACTCATATAACTCTTGTAGTTTCACCTGTTCTGCCTCCTCAAGATCATCTTTAGGGTTTTACGGGCCATAACCAGTTTCTGTTCAACCTGATTATACCTTAACTCATGCTTTCACTGCAATTGCGCTGCGTTGAAGGCGGCCCTGCAGCGGGACCCGCCGCCGGTTCAAATTAAGGGCGGGCGCCATGGCCCTATCCCTGGCTGCCGCAGCCGCCCTGGTTCATGCGGCTCCCTATTCTTAAGGTAGCGGTATTTACTAAATAATGAAAAGGAGCAGCCTCGTTTAAAGGGTTGGCGCGGCAAACGGTGAATTAATGAAAAGACCCGGAATTTTTTTTCAGGGTCCGGGCAAGTAACCATGGTGCTGGAGGTGGACCGTAATGGAATTAAGCAAGTGTGTGAGCCTGGTTACCGGCGGAGCTTCCGGCCTGGGCGAAGCGGTGGTTTTAAAAATTGTCGGCGGCGGCGGCAAGGCAGTCATCCTGGATCTGGACGAGGAGAAAGGAAAGACCCTGGCCGGTGAGCTGGCCGGCGGAGCTATCTTCATTAAGACCGACGTGACCGATGAAGACAGCGTCAGCAGCGCTGTGGAGGCCGCGGTGCGCCGCTTTGGGAAAATCAACGTGGTGGTCAATTGTGCTGGCATTGCCCCGGCGGCAAAGGTGGTAGGCAGGCAAGGGCCGCACGACCTGGAATTATTCGCCAAAGTAATCCAGGTAAACCTCATTGGCACTTTTAATGTGATCCGGCTGGCCGCGGCCAGGATGGTTGACAATGAGCCCGGTGAAGATGGCGAGCGGGGCGTAATCATCAAT
>JAKOVL010000205.1 GCA_029782095.1 Bacillota bacterium
AGAGGCGGTCAACGCTGTTATGGCCAAACATTCCTTTGACGGCGTCATTCATTTTGCCGGCTACAAGGCGGTGGCCGAGTCCGTTGAAAAACCTCTGCTTTACTATTACAACAACCTTGTCAGCACCATGGTCCTGGCGCAGGCCTGTTTAAAGCATGGCGTGAAGCGCTTTGTCTTCAGTTCGTCAGCCACGGTGTACGGTGCAAACAAGGTGCCGTTTGTGGAGACCATGGCCTTGCTTCCGCCGGCCAGCCCGTACGGCCACACCAAGGCGATGAGCGAACGGATCCTGATGGATATGGCGGAAGCAAATCCGGACTGGTCGGTAACGCTGCTGCGGTACTTCAATCCGGTGGGGGCTCACCCCAGCGGCTTGATCGGCGAAGCGCCCTCCGGCATCCCCAACAACCTTATGCCTTACATCACCCAGGTGGCCGCAGGAAAGCTGGCCAGGCTTCGCATCTTCGGCAGCGATTATCCTACCATAGACGGTACCGGTGTCCGCGATTATATTCACGTGGTCGATCTGGCCGAAGGGCACGTGGCGGCCCTAAACAAGCTGACCAAGGGCGTTCATATCTATAACCTTGGCACCGGCCGGGGAACAAGCGTCCTGCAATTGGTGCACGCCTTTGAAGAGGCAACCGGGGTCAGGGTGCCCTATGAAGTCGTGGCGCGGCGGCCGGGCGATATTGCCGAGTGCTATGCCGATGCCTCGAAGGCGGAGCGGGAGCTTGGCTGGAAGGCCAAGCGCGGACTGCTGGATATGTGCCGGGATGCCTGGCGCTTCGAAAAAAATTACCGCGCTAAAGATTAATGGTGAACGGCGCCTGGGGGCGATAATGAAAATTAATCCATTGAAAGAGTGCCCTTTTTTTTTGTAAAATTAATCTATGTAGACCAAGGATTTTCATGAGGACATTATATTGAAAAGGGAGTAGCAACAGATGAAAATTGCTGTGGCGGGAATCGGTTATGTGGGGTTGTCCATGGCGGTGCTGTTGGCGCAGCACAACGAAGTGACGGCGCTGACCACCACGCCAAAAAAGGCGGAGATGCTTAAGCGCAAAATATCGCCGATAAAAGATGCGGAAATTGAGCAGTACTTAAAAACAAAGGAGCTTAATTTAACGGTTACGACTGACAGGGTTGGCTGCTATGAAGATGCCGAATTTATTATCGTCGCCACGCCGACAGACTATGATCCGGTGAAAAACTATTTTGACACCAGCAGCGTGGAAATGGTTATCGGCGAGGCCCTCTCCATCAACCCCCGGGCTGTGATAGTGATTAAGTCCACCGTGCCGGTGGGGTATACCGAAAGGATAAAGAAAGAGTTTAATACGGACAGGATTATCTTTTCCCCGGAATTTTTACGGGAAGGCAAGGCTCTGTATGACAACTTGTACCCCTCCCGCATTATCGTGGGGGAGCGTTCCGAGCGGGCCCGCCGGTTTGCTGATCTGCTGGTCCAGGGTGCTATTAAGAAAGATATTCCGGTGTTGTTTACCAGCCCCACCGAAGCGGAGGCAATTAAGCTCTTTGCCAATTCTTACCTGGCCATGCGGGTGGCCTTTTTCAATGAGCTCGATACATACGCGGAAATCAGGGGCTTGGACACGCGGCAAATAATTGAAGGGGTATGCCTGGATCCCCGCATCGGCAACCATTACAACAATCCTTCCTTCGGCTACGGGGGCTACTGCCTGCCCAAAGACACCAAGCAGCTTTTGGCCAATTATGCCGATGTGCCCAACAATATCATCGGGGCCATCGTAGAGGCGAACCGAACCAGGAAAGATCATATTGCCGATATGATCCTGGCGAAGCGGCCGCAGGTGGTGGGCATTTACAGGCTCACCATGAAAATGGACTCGGATAATTTCAGGCAGTCTGCTGTCCAGGGAGTTATGAAGCGCATTAAGGCCAAGGGCATTGAAGTGGTGGTTTACGAGCCTGCTTTAAACGAGGATAGCTTCTTTAATTCCAGGGTGATTAAAGATTTAGAAGAGTTTAAGCAAATTAGCGATGTGATTGTGGCCAACCGGCTCACTGAAGAGATCAAAGATGTGATTGACAAGGTCTATACCAGGGATATATTCGCCAGGGATTGATGGTGAACCAATGCCAAGCAGATGAAAGGATGAGCTTCGAGGAGATGTCTATGAAGAATTTGCTGGAGAAAATAAAAACAGGGGAAGAAAAGCTGTCGGTGATCGGCTTGGGGTATGTTGGTTTGCCCATTGCCGTGGCCTTCGCCAGGAAAGCCAAGGTCATCGGGTTTAACCGAAACCAGGCTAAGATTGAGCTGTATAAGTCAGGCATTGACGTTACCAAAGAAGTTGGCGATGAAGCCATCAGGAATACCACGGTGGAGTTTACTTCAGACCCGCAAAAACTCAGGGAGGCCAAGTTTCATATAGTGGCTGTGCCCACGCCGATCACCCCTGATCGTAAACCCGATTTAGGGCCGGTGGAGTCAGCCAGCCGCATCCTGGGGGAAAATTTAACCCGGGGCTCCGTGGTGGTTTATGAATCTACGGTCTATCCCGGCGTTACCGAAGAAGTCTGCGTGCCTATCCTTGAGGAAAGATCGGGGTTGAAATGCGGCGTAGATTTTAAAATTGGCTATTCGCCGGAGCGGATCAATCCCGGGGACAAGGAGCACCGCCTGGAAAACATCGTCAAGATCGTTTCAGGGATGGACGAGGAAACCCTGGAGATTGTGGCCGGAGTTTACGAAATGGTGGTTGAGGCCGGTGTGTACCGGGCGGAAAGCATCAGGGTTGCCGAAGCGGCCAAGGTTATCGAGAACTGCCAGCGGGATATCAATATCGCCTTCATGAACGAGCTGTCAATTATCTTTAACAAAATGGGCATCGATACCAAGGCCGTGCTGCAGGCGGCGGGCACCAAGTGGAATTTCCTGCCCTTCACCCCCGGCCTGGTGGGGGGGCACTGCATCGGCGTGGACCCGTATTACTTAACCTATATCGCCGAACGGCTCGGCTACCATTCCCAGGTAATCCTGGCCGGTAGAAAGATTAACGACGAGATGGGCAAGTACGTGGCCGAGAATACGGTTAAAAAGATGATCAGCGCCAATAAGCAGATCAAGGGGGCCCAGGTGGCCGTTTTTGGCATCACCTTCAAAGAGAATTGTCCGGATGTCAGGAATACCAGAGTGGTGGACGTAATCAATGAGCTGCAAGAGTACGGCGTTAAGGTCAAAGTGGTTGACCCGGTGGCTGACGCGGAAAGTGTAAAGAGCGAATACCATATTGAGCTTTGCACGCAGAAAGAGATCAAGAATATGGATGCGGTGATCTTTGCTGTGGCCCATGAAGAATTCAAATCGATGAAGCTGGAGGATATTCGGGCCATGTATGCTCAAGCAAATAATAATTTCGGGGCGGAAGAAGCGGCGGCCGCAGCCAGCTGCGACATGGCCCCCCGCGAAGAAAAAGAAGCCGGTCAAGAAAGCGAAAAATTGGTCTTGATCGATGTTAAAGGCATCTTTGATCGCCAGGAAGCGGCTAAGATGGGCTTTTTATACTGGCGGCTGTAAAAGGGCGCCAAAGGCTGCTGATCTGCTGCTAATTTAATAAGGCAATTTGATAAAAGGCCGGAAAGGTTGCTGTTTGTGGCCCTTTCCGGCCTATTGCGTTTTTTAGGCAGAGGAAACCTTCGGGCCAGCTTTTGCGCAGTTCACCTGCAGGACCTGTCGGCAGGGTTTTCCAGCACCTGCACCCGATAATTTTACCATGGTTTTATTAAAATGGTTGCACCTTTCAAGTTTATTGAAAATTCTGCTTGGATTATTCAGCAATATTTGCTATAATTAACTATGGAAAAAAGTATTGAAAAAGGCTAATCTGCTGAAAGGTAGAGACGCAAAGCTAGAGGGGCTAAAGCGGTTTATACCGTTATGCCAGCCAGCTGCCAATATTTTTTACATATAGCCGGCTGCCGTGAGGTGCCCTTGTGGACCTTATCATCAATCGGTCCCGGCAGTTAAGCCAACCGGCAAAAAGGTGGCATGGCGGGATGCCCGTTAGATTTCAACCGAAGAGGTTCCCATGCATCTCTTTGCAGCAGATTTGTTCAAAATTATCTGCATATCCTTGCATTTGTGAAAAAGTCAGCATGGACCACACGCGTGCATGAGGGCTTTTCTTGTTTTTACCTTTAAATAAGGAGCGTTCTTATGACCACCGATCGCAACAGCATTAAGCCGCCTGCCCTCGGAGTTAAAGAAGCAGAAGAAGTGGATCTGTTAAGTATCATCGATATATCTGCCCTTGAGGCGTTGCTGGTTGAATTCCATAATTTAACCAAGTTGGCCTTTGCTTTGATCGAACTTGACGGCAGAGTCTTAATTGCCATCGGATGGCAGGATATATGTACCAAATTTCACAGGGCAAATCCCGTTACATATCAACACTGTATCGAAAGCGATACCATCCTGGCGGCCGGGGCAAAGCTTGGCGAATATAAAATGTATCGATGCAAAAACAATCTCTGGGATATTGCCATACCAGTAGTCATAGAGGGCAGGCACTTGGCCAATCTTTTTATGGGTCAGTTTCTATTTAGAGAGGAGACATTTGATTACGATCTGTTTCGCGCCCAGGCCAGGAAATATGGCTTTCAGGAAGAGGCATATTTGGCCGCCCTGGAACAGGTGCCCCGGTTGACCAGAGAAGAGATCCTGGCGGCTATAAATTTTTTTACCAAGCTGGGCCATATGATTTCCACCCTGGGTCTTAAGAATGTCGAATTAAACCGGGCCGTAAACAACTACAAGCTCTCCCAGTCTGCGCTGGAGGCAAGTGAGCAGCGGTACCGGACCCTGGTCAATCAGATCCCCGTGGGATTGTGCCGCATCGCGCCAGGGCCGGAGGGAGGAAGGATTTTGATGGCCAACCCGGCTTTTTTAAAAAATTTTGGGATTAAGCATGAACGAGAACTTAAACATGTTAAAGTGGCTGATTTGTATGCAGATGCCGGCGATTGTAAATCCTTCTTCGCTCTTTTGCTGGAAAAAAAATTTGCCTTTGGGTGGGAGTTTAAACTAAGAAAATTGGACGGCACCCCCATCTGGGGCTCGGTTACGGCAAGCGTTGTCCGTAATCGTAATGGACAAACTAAATACGTGGATTGCGCCATTGAGGACATAACCCAGCGAAAGCTAGCTGAAATACAACTGAGGGCCAGGGACGAGCTCTTGCATAAGCTTTCCGATCGGGTGCCGGGTATGATCTACCAGCTTCAGTATTTTCCAGACGGACGCTTTTGTATGCCTTATGCCAGTAAAGGGATCAGCGACATTTTTTTAGCTGCTCCCGAAGAGGCCAGGCACAATCTGGCGCCAATTATAGAAAAAATCCATGGCGATGATCTGGCCAAAGTGGCCGAATCCATCTTTGAATCGTTCCATAACTTCAAGCAGTGGGATTGCAATTTTCGTGTAGTTTTACCCGGCGGCCGGTTGAAGTGGATCAGGGGTAGCGCCACCCCTGAGAAGATGGAAGATGGCAGCGTCCTCTGGCACGGTTTTTTATTCGATATAACTCAACTCAAACAGGTGGAGGAGGAAATACGCGCCCGCAATGAAGAGCTGGGGGCCCTTTACGCCCTTTCAAGCCATTTGCGCAAGGCCAGCAATACGGCCGAGCTGCTTCCCTTATTGCTGAACAAAGCGCTAGAGCTGTTTAAAACCGAACATGGCGCCATCACCCTTTTATCGGCGGACCGGAAGAAGCTTACCGTTTGCTGCGGCAAAGGAATCTGGCAGGACAGCGTTGGCTTCGCTTTATCGCCGCAGGAAGGATTGAGCGGCCGGGTGCTGGGCACAGGAAAAGCTTATGTGGGCTCCTCCAGCGACGAGGGCGCCAAAGAGCTGTTATGGACTAATTTAGACAAAATTGGCCCG
>JAKOVL010000215.1 GCA_029782095.1 Bacillota bacterium
CTTTGTTTTTCATCTATACCAGCTTACGATGGAGGGCCGTCATGGTAGTAACAAGAGAAGCAGTGATTATCAATAAAACAGGCCTGCATGCCCGGCCGGCGGCGATTTTTGTTCAGAGAGCAAATCAGTTTGAGTCGGCGATCAAGATTGTCTGCAACGGCAAAGAGATTAACGCCAAGAGCATGATTGGGGTGTTAAGCCTGGGTGCCGGCCGGGGCAGCAGGGTCACGATTCAAGCCGAGGGCGAAGATGCAGAAGCGGCAGCAGCCGAGCTGGTCAGGGTTATTGAAGAAGAGCTGCCGAAAGAAGATTCAAAGGAGTAAAAAATGATGGAGACAATTAATGCTACCGGGACATCGCCGGGTATCGCCATCGGCCCGGTTTACCTTCAGGAGCAGCAGAAATCGGAGGTCAGCGTGACGCGGATACCGGATGAAATGGTGGATGCGGAGCTGGCTGCTCTGGAGCGGGCCTTGTCCGGATTAAGGCAGGAAATGGCCGATTTGATTACCCAAACTGCCGCAAAGGTTGGCGCCAAGGAAGCGGAGATCTTCCGGGCGCAGATGATGCTGCTCGACGATCCTGAGCTAATCCCGCCGGTGCGGGAGATAATAAAAAACGAGAAGATCAGCGCCGCTGCCGCAGTCGTCCAGGTTATCCGGAAGCATGAGTCTGTTTTTGCCGGAATTGAAGACGAGTATATCCGGGCCCGGATTGCCGATCTGCATGATATCGGCGCGCAGATCATCAGGCTGTTAAACGGCGGCCAGCGGCCAAAGCCGCGCTTCGAGCAGCCGGTAATTATCTTTGCCCATGACTTAAGCCCCTCCGAAACTGCCCTCTTCGATCCGGCCATGATTTTGGCTTTTGTTACGGCGGCGGGATCGCGGACTTCGCATACTTCAATCATGGCCCGCTCCCTTGGCATCCCCGCCGTGGTCGGCGCGGGAGAAGAGATGCTGGCCAGGGTAAAAACAGGAGACCTGGTCATTGTTGACGGGAATGAAGGGGTGGTTATTCTCCGTCCTTCGCCGGAGATCTTGGCTTCATACCGGGAGCGTCAGGAGCAGGAGAAAAAAAGGCGGGAGCAACTGGCGGCTTACCGGGCTTTCCCCGCACTTACCCGGGACGGGCACAGGGTTGTAGTGGCAGGCAATATGGGCTGCCAGAGCGACCTGGAGCGGCTGCTGGAGCATGGCGCCGAAGGGATCGGCCTTTTCCGCACGGAGTTTCTCTACATGGAAAAAGAGCAGCCTCCCTCGGAAGAGGAGCAACTGGCGGTTTATGCAGAGGTTGTCCGGAAGATGAATGGGCGGCCGGTAATCATCAGGACGTTGGATGTGGGCGGAGATAAAGACATCCCCTACCTAAACCTGCCTTCTGAACAGAACCCTTTCCTGGGATACAGGGCCGTGCGGCTTTATTTTGAGCGCCCGGAGATCTACAAGCCCCAGTTGAGAGCGATCCTGCGGGCTTCCTCCAGCGGTCCTCTTAAGATCATGTTTCCCATGATCTCTTCGCTTGAAGAGGCCAGGAGGGGCCGCGCGATTATCGAAGAGGTTAAGAAAGAGCTTTTGGAAGAGGGGCACAGCTTTGCCGGAACTATAGAGGTAGGAGTAATGATTGAAATACCCTCTGCCGCCCTTATAGCCGGTGCGCTTGCTCAAGAGGTCGATTTTTTCAGCATCGGCACCAATGACCTGGTCCAGTATAGTTTAGCCGCAGACAGGACCAACGAAAAGGTAGCTTACCTGGCCAGCCATTACCACCCGGCCGTTCTCAAGCTCATCGACATGACGGCAAAAGCCGCTCATGCAAAAGGGATTCCTGTCGGGGTTTGCGGTGAAGCCGCTGCGGACAGTATATTCGTCCCCTTTTTGATCGGAGTGGGTATTGACGAACTCAGCGTTGCCGCCGGTTCGGTCCTATTGACCAAAGAAGTTGTCGGAAAATGCATCAAAGAAGACGCAGCCGGGCTGGCGGCC
>JAKOVL010000218.1 GCA_029782095.1 Bacillota bacterium
GAGCTCCTGGTGCAGGTCAGCGTATAGCCCTGCGTCAAATAATAGCTCCTTGAGGCTGCTGCGCATAAAGCGCTTTTGGGTAAGCGCTATAGCGATGCAGCGATGGAGGGTATGGTCACCCACGGGGTAACGCATTTTAGAACCTCCCTTCAATTGTTGCCTGGTGGCGGCGTTGTTTAACCGGGTGGCCGCCAGTCCGGTTCTGATGCCAGGATAGGCTCCCGGCGGGCCGTAGTTTCTACTCTACCAGGTGTGGTTCCTCCGCCTCGTCATCTTCAACCCACGGGTAGGTATACCCTACCCGGCACACACCGCAGACCTGCCCCTGCCGCTTCGTTGGCAGGTCCACGTGCGTCACCTGTCCACAATGCGGGCAGGTGACGGCAACCTTTTTTGAGCGCTTCACGTCGCCGTGTTCTACGATGTAATCTTCAATCCACCGCCGCACCAGCGCGGACGGATTCTGCGCGTGCAATTCGGCAACGCGGTAGAACTCAGTTCTCAAATCTTCATCAATACGAATGTTCAAGTTTACATCTTTCACCTATTCCACCTCCTTCCCGTCGGGGCCGATGAGCACCCACTCCTCAATCATGCCTTCTGTGCTGTATCCGAATCCATCATCCAGGGGCCGCTTCACCCAGCGGTAGCCCTTCGCCTTCAGCTCATCGTTGAGCTTCCGGCGGGCTTTCGCTGCGCGGATTTTATCGCCCCAGGTCCGGCGGCGATACTGCTTTACTTCAACTTCGCCGGGGTCACTGGCCGGGCCGAGCAAGTTTTTCAACTCGTCATCGGAGAGCTTCTTGACGCTCCGCCAGGTATGCCCCGCCGGGCAACCGTCTTTCGGCAGCCCCGCCGCTTCCAGCACTGCGGCGGCGTGTGCGTATGTGCCGTTGTGCTTCAGACCGTAAAGTCCGCAAACTCTTTCTTGTGTTGCGCTTGCTTTTAGTTCCGCCATCTTTAACGCCTCCTTATTTTTTCTATCTTAATTATATCACAATGTGCGCACATGTCAACACTTAATAATATTAAGTTTTCTTAACAATTAGGGCAAAAAAAATAGCCCCTCCGTGTGTAGAGGGGCTGTAAGTAAAAAGGGAGTTATCTCAAGCGGCCATTACGCATCCAGGGCACGCCTGGCAGCCTCAATCTTTTTGTTGGCCGCGGCCAGGTCTGTCCTTAATTTTTCAACTACTGCCGGGTCCGGTCGCGTCGGCAAGACAATATTGATATGATCCCCGTGTCCGGTCACTTCGCCGCCGGCCAGCCCGACCACATAAGCGGCCCGGACATAGGTTGCATTGTTAATGAGATACCCAACCTCATCCGCCTTCTTGCCGTCCACATAGATACCGATGGTGCGGGTAATGGCGGGCATGTCCCCGGCCTTTAAGTGCGATTCTACCGCCGCCAGGAAGCCTTGCCAGCCGCCCGGCCTGCCCCGCAGCACTCGGGGGCAATTCTTCCCGGACCAATCATAATGCTGCCGCACCCGGTCAATACTCAAACCGTGGTCTTTTAGCAACTTCGCCACCAGCCAGGCCGCGTTTGCCTCCGCCTGAGCACGGTCTCCGTCCTTGTTTTCGCAGATTTCGATGCCGATGCTCTGACGGTTCCCGGTTCCGCTGGCCCCGTCGCCGGCGTGCCAGCCGTTTTCATTAAGCGGCAGGTGCTGTATAATCACGCTGTCATCTACGGTAAAATGCCAGCTAGCCGGGATCGCGGCTGCCGCGTCGCTCTTTACATAGTTGGCATGGGCCCGGGCATCAGCTCCGGCCTGCGTATTGGCCGTATCGTGAATCGTGATATAGCGGGGCTCCAGCTTGTATCCGGGCCGGTTGCGGCGGCCCGACGGGATAAAATCCTGGATGATTTGCACGGCCATGGCTACTTCTCCGCCTCGATTTTTAAGGGCTTGTTGTTCTGCATTATACCGCCAATGGTGCCAAATAAATCATGCACAAAATTGCTTCCCCGGGCTAAAATAATTGCCGTAAGTATGCTGCCCAGATATTTCACGCCCAAAGTTAATCCGAGCAGTGCAAACAAATCAATCATTGAGCCAACGCCCAGGCATATAACCAGCGCAATTATTAGCGTTGCGATCCGGTCCACCGGGATGCCCCGGTTTTGCAACCAGTTCACACCGCCGCCAAAGACAGGCTTTAACGCTTCCCACACCGCCTCAATGAGCGCGGCCACCAGCACCAACAGCGCGATAATGTTTCCGATTTCCATGAGCAAATCCTCTCCTTTTTAAAATAAAATTACCGCCCCTGTAGGCGGCTACCTCGGTAAACTCTGAATATACCAAATAATAAAGCCCACGCCTGTACCAATTATGCTTATGACGAGGGCTTTGATCCAATTCGTGAGACCGTCAATCTTTTCAACCAAGTTTTGCAATTTAATTGCAAACTCTGCGTCTGCTTTCTCCAGAGCTACGATGCGCTTTTCATGATCCCTGAGCTGGTCTCTCAGCTCTTCGTGCGCAGGGCATACCGACATATTCCCACCTCCAACAAAACTACCCAGGCACCATAGTGCGGCACCCGGGCATAAAAATAACGCCTCAGGGCGGCTTTTTCCACGCCCA
>JAKOVL010000006.1 GCA_029782095.1 Bacillota bacterium
GGGATCAAAAAGATGCATTTCCACTGTTCCTTAGCGTTTTACGTAATGCTAGCCATGGCCTTAGGCAGGGTGAGAGAAAAAAGGCCGGATCTTCTGCGGAGCCTGGTAAAAACAGCTTAATACAAACAGGTTCAGGAAACATGCCAGACGCCAAGGCGGAGGTGTCTTTTAAATGGCCTTAAATGGATATATTTGCTATTGAAAAGGTAACGTCCGGTGAAATTATTGCTTTTGCTTGCTAGTGAATAGGAGAAAAGAGGGCGTTTTTCTTTTGCCCTAATGATTTTTTGACCACAACGCAAATGGCTTGGTCAAGCGAGCACTTACAGCATTCTCTAAAATGTGCTAAACTTAAACATGATCCGCTATGGAAAAGGAAGTTTTATCATGATTCCTCTATCCAGGCAGCAGATCCTGAGGATGTGTCCCAACCAAACCACCTTCATGCGAGGGCTTCGCTACTTCCGGCAGGGAGCAGTTAAAGAGATCTCCTATCATGAAGAGGAAGGCCGCATCGAAGCCCTGGTTCTGGGAACTCAATTATATCCCGTTGAAATTATCCCGGAAGCGAGCAATGGCCTCGAGGTCAGCTGCGGCTGTCCCGCCTTTGCCAAGTACGAAGGTATATGCAAGCATATCGCCGCCGCCCTTCTTGCCTTGTCGGAACTGGCCCGGGGGGACAATTTTAACCCGGAAAAGGTGGAGCTGCTTGACGATCTCCTGGAGAAGTATGCGGGTCATATTGCCGGAGAAAGCGGCCGCAAAGAGGCCTTAATTAATTTGCATCTACGGATAGTGAACTTCGAAAGATATAGAGCGCCAGACTACTATATCTCTTTAACCATAGGTGAAAAAGGAGCCAGAAAATATGTCGTCCAGAACATCGACAAGCTCGTAACCGCAATATCGGAGCAAGAAACGCTGTATTTCGGTAAGCAATTTACCTATAATCCCGCCTCTCACTATTTTTCGCCGGGAAGCAGTAAACTTATCGATTTCTTGGTGCACATCTACGAGGTGGAAAGACAATCTAGATGGTACAGCGCCCCGTATATAATGAAGGGCAGGGAGATTCAGCTCTCCGCGGCCCTTTTCAGGCGTCTGCTGCCCGTGTTGAAAGAGCAGCCTTTTACATTGGAAATAGATAAACAGATCCACAGTGATATCACCATAGCCGAAACAGATCTCCCCCTGCAATTACTGCTTCAAGAGAGCTCCGAGGGGCTGACCCTGGAGCTGGCAGAGGCCGTCGAAATCAAGCCGCTGACCGGGGAGTGCGATATCATCCTGCACGGGAAGAAGATCTACAACCTGGCCGGCACGGAGCAGTCCCTCTTGATTCCCCTGATTCAGATCTTAAAGAATAAGGCCTCCGGAACCCTGCCTATCCCTCCCTCTCGGGAGCAGCGCTTCTTCTCCGAGATTTACCCCCTTCTGGAAAGCAGCGCCGATCTTGCCATCTCCACATCGCTGGAGAAGCGGCTCCATCGCCCTCCGCTGGAAGCCAGGGTTTACCTCGATTACGAAGAGGGCCAGATTGTCGCCAGGCTAGAGTACAATTACGGCAAGTTCACGATTGACCCCTTTGCCGCTGCTGCGCCGGAGGCAAACAAAGAAGAAGCAAGTGAAAATCCCATTTTGATACGCGACCTCGCCGCCGAACAGGGGGTTATGCGCTTCTTTGAAGAGGGTGAATTTATCCTGCGAGGCGGCAGGATGCACCTGGATGCCCCCAAAAAGATCTTGCGGTTTATATACGAACTCGTCCCCGGCTTGCAGCAGCAGGCCACCGTATATTACAGCGAGAACTTCAAGCGGGCCTGCCGGAAGGCGCCCCGCTTTAGCAGCCGGCTGGGCATTAACTGGGACCTCAACCTGCTGGAGCTGGAACTGGAACTGGAGGGGGTGGATCCGGAGGAGCTGGAGGAAGTCTGGCAATCGATCCGGATCAAGCAAAAATACCACCGCCTGGCAGACGGATCCATCTTGCCCCTGGAGGGCGAAGGCGTCAGGCATTTTGCCCGGCTGGCCGAAGCGCTGGACCTGCAGCCTGCAGATCTGAAGAAGAAAACGGTGCGGCTGCCCAGGCACCAGGCTCTCTACCTGGACCACCTCGCCCGCGACTATAAAATCGCTCCCGTTGAAGTGAGCAAGGATTTGGCCGGGCTTATCCGCAGCCTCCGCAACCCCGCAGAGACAGACTACCGGCTCCCGGAATCCCTGGAAAACGTACTGCGCGAGTACCAAAAAACCGGCTTCAAGTGGCTCAAGTCGCTGGCCCGCCACGGATTCGGCGGGATCCTGGCAGACGACATGGGGCTGGGGAAGACGGTGCAGGCCATCGCCTTCATTCTCTCCGAAAGGGAGGAAGGCGGCCCCCAGCTGCCGCCGGCCCTGGTGGTGGCCCCCGCCTCTCTCATCTACAACTGGGAGGCGGAAATCAAGAGATTCGCTCCCGGGCTTAAGACGCTGGTCATAGCGGGAACTAGGCAGGAGCGGCGAGAGTTGCTGGCCCGGATAAGCGAAGCCGACGTGGCCATTACCTCCTATCCCCTGCTGCGCCGCGATTTTGCCGATTACGCCCAGCTGCAATTCAGCTGCTGCTTCCTGGACGAGGCGCAGCAGATCAAGAACCCGCAATCCCTAACGGCGCAGTGCGCGCGCCGGATCAAGGCGGCGCAGCGCTTCGCCCTCACGGGCACGCCCATGGAGAACTCGCTTGTCGAGCTCTGGTCCATATTCCAGTTCATCATGCCGGGCTACCTGCAGTCGCAAAAAGCGTTCTTACAGAAATTCGGCGGCGCGGCCGCGGCGTCTGAAAGGCCGGCCCTGGAAGACGGCCCCGCCCTGCTGGCGGCAAAAGTGCGCCCCTTCATCCTGCGCCGGGTAAAGGAAGAGGTCCTGCGCGAGCTGCCCCCGAAAATTGAGCACCGCTTTCTCTCGGAGCTGACGCGGGAGCAGAAGAAGCTTTACCTGGCCTACCTGGAGCAACTGCGGACGGAGGCCAGGGAGCGCCTGGAAAGCGATGGCTTCCAGAAAAGCCGCATTCAGATCCTGGCCGGGCTGACGCGGCTGCGCCAGATCTGCTGCCATCCCGCTCTCTTCGTGGAAAACTACCGCGGCGAAAGCGCCAAGCTGCTGCAGCTGGCGGAACTGCTCCAGGAAGCCGTGAGCGGCGGCCACCGCATCCTTATCTTCTCCCAGTTTACCGGAATGCTGCAGATCATCCGGAATATGCTCGACCGGGAAGGCTACCGCTACTTCTACCTCGACGGCGCGGTAAAGACGGGCGAGCGCCTGGAGCTGGTCCGCTCCTTCAACCGCGGCGAGGCAGAGATATTTCTCATCTCCCTCAAGGCCGGGGGAACGGGCCTCAACCTCACAGGCGCCGACGTGGTTATCCAGTACGACCTCTGGTGGAACCCCGCCGTGGAGGAGCAGGCGGCAGGGCGGGCTCACCGCATCGGCCAGAGGAAGGTGGTGCAGGTGTTTCGGCTGCTGGCCAAGGATACCATTGAAGAGAAGATCTACGAACTGCAGCAGAAGAAAAAGGAGCTTATTGACCAGGTCATCCGGCCCGGCGAAACCTTCCTCTCGGCCATGAGCGAATCTGACATCCGCCACATCCTGGAGCTATAGCCCCGATGCCGGCGGTTTACTCCTCGAAGAACTCCACCTCGATGAAGTCGGTGTAGTAAACGTTGCCCTGCAGGTCAACAATGGTAAAGCCGTAGAGGTAGGTGCCTTCGAGGACCTCCC
>JAKOVL010000059.1 GCA_029782095.1 Bacillota bacterium
TCGGACATGAGCGGCTGGTTGATGATGGGGCTTCCCGGCACGGCATTTCTACTTACAAAAAATTTGGGGCTGGCTGAAGCATTCTGGACGGCACTGGGCTTGGCCATCGGAACATACTTAAACTGGCTGTTCCTCGCCAAGAGGCTAAGAAATTACTCGGAGAAATCGGGAAATTCAATCACGATCCCCACATACCTGGAAAACCGGTTTA
The DNA here is from genome assembly GCA_029782095.1 of Bacillota bacterium. Taxonomy (GTDB): domain Bacteria; phylum Bacillota; class Dethiobacteria; order DTU022; family DTU022; genus JAKPEE01. The sequence continues at coordinate 212 of JAKOVL010000059.1, forward strand.
GAGATAAGACTCACCTGATTAGAATCATAGCGGCCTTGTTTATCGTAATCTTCTTCCTGATCTACACTGCGGCCCAATTCTCCGCGGGAGCAAAACTGTTTAACGCCGTATTTGGCCTGGACTATAAGATTGCGCTGCTGATTGGCGCCCTGGTCATCGTACTATATACATTTTTAGGCGGCTTCCTGGCTGTCTGCTGGACCGACTTGATCCAGGGAACGTTAATGTTCCTCGCCCTGATTATCCTCCCGGTTTTAGCCGTAACCAAGCTCGGCGGATTGGCGGAGACCTTTAACCTGGCGGCAGCGCTCACCGATGCCGCGGAGGGCTTGGGATTTGCCGAATGGACCGGCATCGGAAGAGGCCTGGGGGCCCTGGGAATTATTTCAATCGCCGCGTGGGGGCTGGGATACTTTGGGCAGCCGCACATCCTGGTCCGCTTTATGGGCATTGAAAAGGCCGAACACATCAAGCCCGCCCGCAGGATCGCCATGGTCTGGGTAGTAGTCACCCTCTTTTCCGCCGTTGTCCTGGGAGTAATCGGCAAAGCATTCATGTCAACAATCGTATCAGCGGAAGAATTGATGGCCATGGACGGAGAAAAAATATTTATCTACATGGTCCAGCATCTGCTTACCGGCCCCATTGCCGCCATCCTGGCAGGCCTGCTCTTGACGGCAGTGTTGGCCGCGATTATGAGTACCGCCGACTCGCAGCTGCTGGTCACCTCCTCGGCCATTTCGGAGGATATAGGCAAAAACCTGTTCCGCAACAAAATTAACGAACAAAACACCATCTGGGTCAGCCGCATCAGCGTTTTGATCATCGCGGTGATCGCTTTTATTATCGCCCGCAACCCCGACAGTTCGGTCTTTGACCTGGTTGCCTACGCCTGGGC
>JAKOVL010000067.1 GCA_029782095.1 Bacillota bacterium
GAACGACTGGAGGGGCTATTTAAAATGGCAATCGCAATCCAGAACGGTAAAAAAAGGAGACAGCTGCAAGGCTGCCTCATCAGGGAGAAAAGCTTAGCTCATATCCCGACCGGCAGCCTGGCGATCCTATATTTCAAGGACCCATGGCTTTGCGTCCCTGCCTTACGACAGGTTTGCCCTTTACAGTCTTGATTACTATAATCAGTATACACCTGTTCTTTAATTTTGTAAATACTGTTTTTATGTTTTTGAGGCTGCAAGTATTTTGCGTACTCGCCTGGCGGTTTTCCCCTGCCCGGCAAACTTAAATTTTTACGGCGGTGCCGTAGGCAATTATTTCGGCCATCCCGCTGGCTATCTGGGCGGAGGAAAACCGGATGCCGATAATACCGTTTGCGCCCAGTTTTTTGGCCTCTTCAATCATTTCATCCATGGCCGACTGCCGCACTTTTTTCAGCAGCTCCGAGTATTCCTTCACCTCGCCGCCGACAAGGTTTTTTAAGGCAGCCATAATATCCTTACCCACGTGCTGTGCCCTCACCTTATTGCCCATAACGATGCCGAGCACTTCATAATCTGTGTGCAGGACTGTGGCGGTGGTTAGGAGCATTTGGCCTCACCTCCTTTTTAGTAGAGTAAGGGAAAGGGAGCAGCAGCCGGTGCCGGGGGCACTACGCGGCGTCCCGACCCCGGACAGGGGGAAAAGTCCCCTCTCCCCTGGTGGGAGAGGGGGATTGGCTTTGAACCACTTGCCTCTGGTTTCCGTCTTCTGAATCCTGGCCTCTGGCTTCTGAATCCCCTTACATCGTAAAACGCCCGCTTTTCGCTTTTCCTGTATCCTTTATTCTGTCTCCTGTCTCCTTATTTTACTGCTCCTTTCATCACAATTCCCGGGTGCTCCAGAGCCAGACGCCCAGCTCGTAAAGGGCTGCGGCCAGGACCAAAAAGATGCCCAGTGGCACGATGGGATTTTGGTCGTAAATCCAGTATGGAATGGCCTTCATCTGAAAAAAAATGGAGAGGGATGCAGCGGGCAAACCGAAGTAGCCAGGTATGGAGAGGAGCAGCCAGCCCAGGGCGGCGACTACCGCCGTTTTAGCCGGGTCGGGAAGCACGGCCGAAAGGGCCGCAGTGCCCAGGTAGACCACCGCCGCGCAGGCAAAGGTAATCAGCGCCGCAGTTAGAAAAGCACCATAGTCCAACCGGTAGCCTTTCAGAGCTGAAACCAGCAGCAGCACCAGGGTCGAGCCGAAAAGGCAGACGGCCAGCAAAAAGAGTCCCGCTGCCGCCTTGGTAGTATAGATCTCGCGGCGTGTAACCGGCCGGGAAGTTAGGAAAAGAGCAGTACCGTAATGCCTTTCCCCGCTCAAGGCCCCGGCGCCGAACACCACGGCGGCAACTGTGGCCAGTTGGGTCAGGTTCTTGGCGTTCCACTGGCTCCAGGCATAATTGCCGTAGCTGGCGGTAATAAAGGCCAGA
>JAKOVL010000082.1 GCA_029782095.1 Bacillota bacterium
CTACATCCATGCCTGGTCGATGCTAGATCCCGCCCACCCCCTGGTAGGCGCCGCCGCGGAAAGCGCCGCTGCTGTGCTGGGCGCCGCCCCGCCGAAACGTGCTTTTACTGCTTGGAGCGATGCCGGCATGCTGTCAACCTACGGTAGAATCCCCTCCCTCATTTTTGCTCCCGGCGAGCTGGCCGTGGCCCACTCGGCCGGTGAATATATGGAGATCAAAGATCTTCTCCCCGCAGCCCTTATCTACGCTCTCACGGCCGCCCGTTTCTGCGGCTGCGCCAAGTAGATATCCTGCCTTTGTAAAATACCCCCCTCTCCCTCATTTTTCATCCGGTTGCTTTAAGCGCAGTAAAAGATATTCAGCGTCTCTCCACGTTAATATTTGTGCCGCATGATTCGTCCGTTTACGAAATAAAAGTCACTCTCAAGAACGCGAATGGCGAAGTAATTGCCACGGCAAGCTATATCGTCAGCGCGGTCTTAGATGTGGCAACAGTTGCTCCCTTAGACGATTTGGTTGTAGAATACGGCACCGCGCTGGAGGAGCTTGGCCTGCCTGGCCAGGTAGATGTTACTTTCCATATCGGCACAGTGCGTTCTGTTGCTGTGACCTGGGACAGCGGTACACCACCAAAGGGAAGCAGATCAACTCTGCCGGCGAGGCGGCCGCTATCAACGTGGCTCCCGTATTCAACGGTTCTGTCTCCGGTGTCATTTACACGGATGAAACGGGTAAAGTTACCGCCGAGCTTAGCGGTGATTTCAATGTAACCATTAACGGCCAGGTGACCGAGTATACAGGCAACCGGGCCACCTTTACCGGGACGGTGACCGGAGACATTGAAGGAAACATTGAAGCAACCATCAATGCCAACGGCATTTTCTGGGAGGCGAGGCGGCGCTCCGCCCCCGGGGTTCTTTTCAACATGGCATTAAGTTTGAACTTTGTTTAGTATTTGATGGGAAAAGAGGAAGGACTATATCACAGCATAAAGAATAAAAAAATAATACTGGCGTGAGGGGTGAAAGAAAGAGATAATTAATAGAAGGTTTTTAATTAATATACAAGAGAAGAAAAGCCCCATTTAATAAGTGGAATCATTTGCGGGGCTTTAGCTGATTTAAGTTGATTTTTCCGGGCATGAAAAAAGAAAAAAAATTTTACCAGGTTGTTGCCGGAATGCCGGATAAGTGAAGGGAGGTTAGAAAATGAAGAAGTTTTTAACCATTCTTGCCTTTGTCTGCCTTATCGCTATTATCATTTTTATTGCTGTGGCAAGCTGCTCGGATGAAGGTCTTGATTATACGCTGCCCGATGAGCATGCCGATTACACCATCATGGTTTACCTGAACGGATCGGACCTGGAGACCGAAGGCGGGATGGCCACCGACGACGTCATCGAGATGGCCCTGGCCGACTACCCACGCGAGAGGATCAACGTGGTCATCCAGGCGGGCGGCACGGAGGAGTGGCAGAATGAATTTTTCACCACCGACGGCCTGGCC
>JAKOVL010000089.1 GCA_029782095.1 Bacillota bacterium
CAACGAAACGCCCAGGCTGTTCTCCGTATCGTCATGCGCCGGGCAGAGCGCGGTCCAGCCATTTGACCCGCTTTGTTTAACATTTTTCAAGAGATTCAGGAAATCATATATATCAGCCATAGCGCAGCATCAGTCGCTTTCCTTTTTAATTTCAGTTTCAGCTTTTACAGTTTCTTCCTCCAGACACGCCGCCAGCAGCAGCAGGTAGTTTCGCGCATCTGCAATGCGCTGTTTCAACCCTTCGCCGCCTTCGGTTTCCCAGGTCCAGGCATATTTTTTACTTTGCACGGCCAGCGAGATACTCTGTATATGTTTCAATAGCCATATTAACGCTACTTCCGACATCTGCCGTCCAGAAAACTCCGCCACTTCCCGGAAATTCTGGAGTCTATCTTCGTCAGGCGAATACTCGTCCCGCTTCCAGTCAAGTATCCGGGCCTCGCGAACTAAAAATTCGTCTCTCAAGATTTCGAATTGGTCTGGCGTCATTATTCCGGCACCCCCATGTAGCCGCCCTTGATATAGACGGCTCATTTGCTTGCCTCCCGTATCTCGATCTCCACCCGCTGATCGTCGGCCTTTTTGCACCGCCTAATTTCTGCCTCAATCCGCACCACCTGGCTGTCGTCGCGCCAAGCAATTTTATTTAACCCATCGCAGATGCATTTCAGGTAATTGTCCAGGTCTCCACGCCGGCCACGGCGCAGGTATACAAACGCTTGCATCTCCACCGGACCCTGGAGCGGTGCCGGGGTGGCCGCCCTGGCGCACATGCCGACCAGTTGCTCGTACGCCCGGGTATTCTCCGGCGTGTAGATGTAAGCTGTTCGACCGCGGACACCCAACCGGGGTCTGGCCTTCGGCACTGGCCGGCCAGGAACGATCACGCGGATTGCTTTTTCTTTTCCCGGCTTTTCTGTGGCGCTGGGCTGTCCCACACCTGCTTCACCCCTTTCTCATTCCGCCACGTATTAATAAATTTCATAATATCCGGTTTGGAGCAGTGCTGTACACACCTAAGCAGATCACTTGCAAATTGCCGAAAGATGCGCCGTTCTTTTCCCGGCGCCCTGGCAATCTGCAGCCGGCGCAAGAAGCGATGCTCCTCCCCTCCGAACCGGAGCGCGTTTTTTGGATTCGGCGGAAGGTTATTTCTTTTGCGCCAAAGGATAACGGCAGTCACGCTTCTGTCGGTAATCTCCGCTATCTGCCGGTCTGTCATTCCGCGGCAGTAATGCTTAAGATACGGCGCTTTGTTTTTCCGCTCTTTGAACACGGCCGTGCCTCCTCTCCAGTTTTTCTATATGCCTTTTGTTGGCGGCCTCCAGGTCGATTCCCAAGGTGATAAGATAGCCTGCCAGGGCCTGGATTAGATCCAGGGTTTCCTCGGCCACATGCTCCAGATTGTCTCCGGCAAGCTCAAGTTCTTTAAGCTCTTCCATGACCTTGCCCATTTGCTGGGCCGGAGTATATTGACTATAATCCAGGGGATAGATGCTTATTTTCATTGCATCGCCCTCCCCGAACAATCAGGAGCCTTGGTGATCTAATCAGCCGAAACCGATGTCTGGCATAACTGCCGATCATTTTGGCCCCAAGCTGAATCATTTCATCATGTGTCCTAGTCCGTGGTCCGGCCTTTCTCGACACCATGCGCCCATTTATTAAATAGCATGGCTCCGGCTTCGTCATCCCGCAATATTCCCACCCCGCGGCCTTGTAAATATGGCCCGTGTGCCCCTGCCATGTGTCGGCGTAGGTGAGTAGGCATTTCCAGCGAGGGGCAAGCATTTTTACCGACCGCATCAGAAGAAAGGTTGCCGCGTTCTTTGGAGTTCCCGGCACAATGACGAGGCGGCTCAATACCAGCACCTCATCGGGGTTCGGCCACCACGCCGCCGCACAACTCCGGGTCGGCGGTATCCACCACGCCACGCCATAGCACCGGGCTCCAAACCATTCACCACGGCGGTAAAGGCCGTGGAGTTCCGTAGCCGTATTTGCCGCGCCACGTGCATAATGATATTTTTCAACGATAGGCCGGGCCTCGTATATCGGCATGGGCCGGACTTCCCATTCTCGCTTTTTGAGGCGGTCGGAATACATTCAGATCCCCCTCTCAATAGGCACCCAGGCCCTGCAAAATGTAGAACACGAACCAGCCGCGGATGCGCAGGATGTCGGTTTCGGTGAGCTTCTGCTCCGGGCGGTATTTCCGTTTGCGGGTCATGGGATCGCCTCCTCAATCTCCATTTCTGGGTCATAGATTTGTGTCTCACCAGCGTTATCATCCAGCACCAGCTGATCCACCCGGTCAAAAATACAGGGCCTGATGTCAAGCAGGTCTTTCGCATCGTAAACATCGAAGAGTGATAGCTGCCTATCCCTGATCGCAAGTTGGATTTTTTGAATCTCTGCCGCCATGCCGCGCCGCATAAATATATCCCATTGTTTCGGGTGTGTCCGGCGAAGCATAGACATATGGTTATTCGGGTAGAGTATATCGGTTCCGCAGCCGATGCAGCCGTTCCGCTTGATCTTGTGATATTTACCTTCCCGGTCTGTCCAGCCCATATCGTAAAGTTCTGAATAGGGCACGTTGAAGCGGCGAATGTAAGCCCAGATGTCGTCGTCCGTCCAGATTGATAGGGGATTGCAATGCCAGAAGGGATCGCCCCCTAAGTACGGCCTGCTACTCTTGAAAAGATATCCGCGCGTCACGAAGTTCTTCTGCCGCGGCCGGCTTTCGGCGGCCATCAGGCCCTTGAAAATAACGTCAACATCAAGCTCCGCCTGGACGCGCTCGGACGGCTCCTTTTTCAAGATGTCGCAGCAGGCTTGGCTAAACTTTACTTGCTTCAGTAATTCGTAGTATTTGAGTAGCTTCGGATCTTCGCTTTTACTTTTACTAAACCGCAAGAAACAGTCGATATTGATTCGCCGGGCTTTCAGTTTGCTTCTGGCCTTCCCCAGTAGCGGCCAGCCGTATTGGTCCACGCACCACCAGTATGACTTTCTGCGGCCGGCGGGCCAGGTCAGCCCCTCGCGCTCGAATCGTTCCATCATGTCCGGCGGGCAGGCGGCTTCCAGGGTGCCGGTGCTCTTGAGCTTGCCGTCGTCCTTTAAGACCTCCTGCACCCGGCCAGTGTCGATCAGGTGCTGCAAGACTTCCTGTTGGGCAGCATACTTTAGACCCGGCCTGCCGGTTTTGGCAGGTGTCGCTTCGTGGAAGTTTCCGCAGCCCCATTCCTTGGCCATGCGCCGGGCAAACTTGACACACTCCGGGTATTCCACTCCGGTATTGCCGTAGATAACCGCCATGCGCTCGGCCTCGGTAGGAAAATGCGTCCGGATCAGGTGCCATAAGACCGTGCTGTCTTTGCCGCCGGAAAAGGCCAGGGCAGGACGGTGGCGGCAGACGGCAAAGGCTTCCTTGACGGCATCTACAGCTTTGCCGATCTTATAGTCAAGATCGCGGGCCTGCTCTTTTTCGAGATCGCGGAAACTAATGTATGACATGTGCCACCTCCGCTATCACCCTCATACACCCCGCCACCTTCTGCGCCCAGGCTGGATCGCTCGCATACCTTATGCCGATTCCCTGCAGGTCATGACTGCCGCCGAAGAACTTGCCACCCTGGGCGTAATCAACAGCCAGTAGCCGGGCCAGAAACATGATGCTTGCATCCCGCGAATCGAAAGTTATTCCGGCCGAATATTCCTGGCCGTCGTAAGCGCCCAAGCCGGCCAGGTTGTTTTTGTCTTGCGCAAGCTGGGAGCTGCCCCAGCCGGATTCATGGGCGCATATCGCGGCCAGGACCAAGGCGTTTACCCCAGTCTCCGCCTCGGCCTGAACTAGTGCTTCACCAATGCCAGCCAGCGGGGTGCCTTTAAAGGCCCGCTCGAATCTTGCAGGGCTGAAGCCGGATGGAGAAAGAATCGGCATGGTGGTGGCGTCAATTCGGCCGCCACGAGAGGGTGAGGCTCCGCTCACAATCTGCTCTGTCCGCTGCAGGTTTAGCAGCATCGTCTCCAGTTCTTCCAGGCGGTCGCTTGCTTCCTGCAGCTGCTGCCGCATTTCGCGGAGCTGCTGTAATTGCTGTTCGCACTCGCGTTCCAGTTCGCGGATCTCGTTTTCCCGGGCCTCGGAATTAGCCGCTAAGGCCAGGACCCCGGTGATAACCAGGGCGCTGACCAGTATAAACAACCAGGGTTTTAGTTTCACATGGATCACCGCCCTTAACTTTTTGAAGCCGTCTTGGCTTTATCGAGTCGGTAGCTCTCGCCGTCCATGACCACCACCGCGCACATCTCAACAATGCGGTCGATAATGCGCCTCCATCCCGGCGTTGCCTCTAAATCCTCCAGCCGCTCATTGCTTG
>JAKOVL010000108.1 GCA_029782095.1 Bacillota bacterium
CGCCGACTGCTCCGTGGGGTGCATCAGGATTATGGCGCCGGGAACCAGGTTATCAAGTATCCGCCGGGCCATCACCTCTTCACTAGGCCTCTGCCAGTCCACGGTATCTAAGGTCCAGCGCAACAGGCGCATGTCCAGGTCTGCCGCGGCTTCCAGGGCAGCCTGGTTATACTCGCCCTGGTGCGGGGTAAACCAGCGGGGTGTCTGCCCGCTGGTGGCGGCGACAATCTCATTGGTTCGGCGTATGGAATCGACCGCGGCGGTATAATCCAGGTCGGAAAACAGCTCAGCGTCGGAATAGCCGTGGTTGCCCAGTTCGTGCCCCCGGTCGTGAATTTCACGCAGCAGCTCAGGAAAACGCTCCGCCCAGCGGCCCACCGGGAAAAAGGTCGTCTTTACCCCGTATTGATCGAGAATATCCAGCATCTCTGGCAGGTATTCATTGCCCCAGGCCACGTTGATCATCAGCGTTACCTGGCGGCGCTCCGGGAATCCCCGCTCAATAACCGCAGTGGGAAAATGATCCACCGTGACCGCCGCTTTTAGCTGTCGCCATACTGGCGCCACCGCCTCTCCGGGTTTGGCTGCCGCCAGGCGGGCCAGGGTCGCCTCCTGGTCAATTTCGTAGCCGTTCACCCCGGGAAGGACGATATTATAGCTGCTGTTGTAAACAGCGTTAACCGGTTCGGCCCGGTGTTCCGCCGCCGCCTGGCGAACCATCTCTGCCAGGCGGCGAGTTTCTTCGCTATCTGTTAAATGGGGCAAATCATCGGCCTGCTCTTCCCCGCCTGCATCGCCGCGCAGCCGCTCCACCAGGGCCGGTCCGCAGCGTATCCCGCCGGCAAAGGATAGCACGGCGGCCAGCGCCACCACTACGTAAAGCCATTTGCTGCCCTTCCGGGCCATCTTGCGCAGCCTCCTGTTTTAGATATGGATCTCCACGCCCCGCTGCATCAGCTCCTGCAGGAATCCATCGGGATTGTCGATAATCCGCTCGGGGGCATAGACCCCGCCGGGATGATGGTCAAACCGGCCCCGGGCCAGCCACAGGGCTGCGGTCATGCAGGGGATGGAGGTAAAAAGGGGCCGACAAAGCAGATACACAGGTCATGCTTTTTCATTAATTCGACCACCGCATCATGATTCATGGCATCAACCGGGGCGGCGCGCAGCTTCGGGTCTGTTTCGGCCAGTTGTTGGGCCTTCGCCTCATTCCGGTCCGCCAGGGTTACTGCTTCCACATCCTCTTCTGCAACAATCCGGGGCAGCATGGGGACAGCCATATCGGCGCAGCCCCCCAAAATCAATACTTTCATTGAATTAAACCTCCTTCTTCATAAATTTTGGGGAAAATGAACCCTCTTCAGCCATGATCATGACCTTGGCCACAACCGGAAAAATTGGCGGGATAGCCTTCCTTTCAGCCATGCCCGGGGCCCCGCCAAGCAGCCCATTAAACGATTAGTAAAATCATGTCTATTAAATCCCCCTCAACCCCCTTGCAAAAGGGGGACTTTCTGCTTTTCACTCAACGGTACCCCTCCTTGAAATGGGGCAAGGGGATAAAAAGAGGAGCAAGCCTAATTGACACGGCACTAGGCCGGTTCAACCTCCAGCAGCACCCCTTCCTCGGGGCCTAAAACCAGTTGTGCACCTGTATCTTCCGCGCCGCGGGACGGGTCGGTGGATAGAAGCAGCCTTGCCGCCGTAAATTCGGGAGCCAGGTTCACCGGGCGGGGCCGGGTGGTGAAATTTAAAGCAACGGCCAACTTGCTTTCAGCCAGCTCCC
>JAKOVL010000153.1 GCA_029782095.1 Bacillota bacterium
CCCCACCAGGAAAATAATTTAAAACGAAGGGGGACAGACCTTTAACAAGGTCTGTCCCCCTTTGCTTTCTCGGCAGAGGCCTGCAGGCTCACTCCTTTTTTGATTTGGAGACAGACCCTTCTGGCCAAATTGGTCCCCGGTTATTGCCTTGGCCGGCAAGATCCGCCCCCTGCGGCGTCTTCGCAAAACCTAAGCCGCCCCTTAAGCGCCTTTGCTTCTTTCTTCCAGGTCGCTGATGATCCGGCTGTAGAACTGGCTGTCAATCTTGTAGCGGTAGCGGTAGATTAAGTAGCTGGCGATGACGAACAGTATGGGGATGACCATCATGGTAATCCTGAAAGAGAGGCGCATCTCGCTGGTCATGCTGCTTTCAATCATGGCCCTGGCTACCTCCGTGGGCAGTTCCGGGTTGATCTTTTTCGCCTCGGTAAGGGGGTTGATGACCTTGTCGTTTAACCCCGACCAGGTCAGGGTGGCCGCCACCAGAAGGGCCTGGATGGAGGAGGCGAACTTGGTGGCGAAAGGCCTGGCGGCAAAGACCAGGCTTTCGTTCCGGGTGCCCAGCTTCCAGTGCCCGTACTCGATGGTGTCGGCGATCATCAGGTACATCAAAACTTGAATGATGGCCTGGCCGCAGAAGATCAAAAAGCCGGCTGCTCCCACGGCAGCCATGTTCAAGGGGAGGAGATAGCCGGTGCCGAGCATGAGCAGGTAGCCGGCAATTATGGAGATGGTGGCATAGCTGAAGAGCTGTTTTCTCGGTATTATCCGCGACAGGGTGGGAAAGAGGGCGGTGGCCAGCAGCTGGGTGACGGCCAAAATGCCCAGGAAGATGGTGAACTCACCGCCGCCGTACCGGCCGAAATCGTAGTTGAAAAAGTAGGGCCCCAGGTTTATGGTGATGATGTTGGCGATCTCCAGCATCAGGAAGGCCAGGAAGATTACAATTAACTGGTCATTTTTAATTATGATTCTAAAAAAGTCTCTCAACCGGGTTTTGGGCTGCTGGAGGTCGGCATAGAGGGGTTTTTCTTTAACGCCCACCACCACCAGGGTCTGGCATGAGATGAAGGCGATGGTGATCACCAGGGCGATCCAGAAGAAAGCCTGCGCCGGCCCCCCCTTAAAGTTCGGATAGATAAACGGGATTAAGCCGGCAGCCAGAAAGGCGCCCAAGTTGGCAAAGAAGCGAGCGAAAGAGCAGATGCTTTCTCTTTCCTTGGGATTGGTGGTAAAGGACGGGTACATGGACCAGTACGAGATGTCATTCATGGTAAAGGTGATTTCCCACGACAGGTAGAAGATGGCAAAAAGCACAGCGAAGGGTACGCCGCGCAGGCCAAAGTCCTGGAAAAGCAAAAAGGTAAAGATGGCACTGGAGACGGCGCCGACGATGACCCAGGGTTTGAATTTGCCCCACCTGGACCTGGTATTATCGATGATAACGCCCATCATGGGGTCGTTGATGGCATCCCAGATTCTGGTTGCCGCGATGATGGAGGAGACGGCCCAGATTTCCCAATCGGCCAGCCCGATGGCATCGGTAAAAAAGACCATGATATACATGCTCACCAGGGTGTAGGCCATGTCCCGGCCGATGCCGCCTAGAGAGTACGACCACTT
>JAKOVL010000154.1 GCA_029782095.1 Bacillota bacterium
CCCCACCAGGAAAATAATTTAAAACGAAGGGGGACAGACCTTTAACAAGGTCTGTCCCCCTTTGCTTTCTCGGCAGAGGCCTGCAGGCTCACTCCTTTTTTGATTTGGAGACAGACCCTTCTGGCCAAATTGGTCCCCGGTTATTGCCTTGGCCGGCAAGATCCGCCCCCTGCGGCGTCTTCGCAAAACCTAAGCCGCCCCCCCGTTTGTCTTTAGGCAAGCCGGCCCAGTATCACTTTATCGATCTCCACGATAACTTCCGGGCTGCCGGGGGACCGGGTAAACTGCACCCTGGCCATTGCCGCCCCCGGGGGAGCAGGTTCGGTAATGCCGGTATAGACCAGCCACTGGGCTCTCAGGGAGGTGCTGGGAACAACCAGGCTAAGCCCCAGCCCTATCTCCCGGCCGGCGCTGTCGAGCCAATGGACCTCGGCCAGGGTGTTGCCCGAAAGATCAACCCCTATGGAGCTGGAGCGGTAGCCGAAGTTCAACAGGTAGCAGCAGCCGGCTCCGGAAGGGATCTGGATATCCTGGTAGAGCAGGCCGCCGGCAGCATCGATTCTGGCCACCGCTCTTCCCTCAAAGGCTTCCCCGGTAATGGCGGCGCCGGCATTAACAGCAGTCCAGTGGGCCAGGCCGTTTTCAAAGCTGGGATTTTGAAGCAGGTTTGCCGATCCGGCCCCGATGAAGATTACTTTATCAAGAAATATATCCGTTTGCTTTTCAATTGTATCGGTAAAGATAATCCGGGCGGCCGCCGCTCCTGCGGGTGCCGGCGGCGTTAAATCCAGGTAGGTCAGGTAGTTGTTGTTTTGGGCGACAAAAGTTTCGCCGGAGACAAACAGGTCGATGCCGGGCGGTCCAATTTGGCTGCCCGCCTGGTCCAGCCAGATTACTTGAACGGACAAGTCAGTTTGGCCGCCGGAGGCGGCGAAACTTAGCAGGAAAGGTGTACGGGGAGGCAGGTTGCTTAACGGTATGTCCTGGTATAAAGTCCCGTTGTCGGTGGCATGCAGCTGGGCGGCGCCTTCATAGGGAACGGTGAAATCGGGCACGAAAGAGACTGAGGACCAGTTGGCAAGGCCCAGCTCGAAACCGGGATTCTGGACTAGATTGGGGGTCCCGGCCCGGGCCAGGAGGACCTGGTCCAGGTTCACCGGATCCGGAAGGGCTCCGGACCCTTTGCTGAATTGCAGCCTGGCCCAGGCGGTGCCCAGGGGCGGCCTGTCGGTTACGGCGAAGTAGGTTATCCGGGAGGCGTTGCTAATCCTGTTTTCCGGAACAAACAGGCGGAGGCCGGCGGCCAGCGGCCGGCGGCGGCTGTTCAGCCACAAAATCTCGGCCACCAGGCTGCCGTTGTTAATTCTCTTTTCGGGGGCGAAAACGTTAAAGCTTAGAAACAGGGGATGACAGCACCTGTTTAAGGGTATGTCTCGAAACAGGACGGCCGCCCCCGGACCCAGGTTGGCCTCCTGGGTCCCTTCAAAAGGATTGCCGCTGCCGATGCTGGCGTTGCTGGAGGACCAGCCGGCCAAGCCGGCTTCAAAACTGGGGTTGGGGAGAAGATTTATACAATCGGGTTCCGGCACCGGGAGGGACGCAGCGGGGGCATAGAGGCAGCCGGGATTGCTGGTGGCACACCCATGAGAGGCCGGCTTGAACGCCTTGCCACGAAATTTTCCAGCCATAAACGTATCAACTGCCTTTTTATAGAGTTCGATATATCAGTACGATATTCATTCCCCGCCCGTTTTGACACCGGTAATTGGTGTTTCCGGCTGCTGCCGCGGAGGGACTTCTCGTTGTCATCGGCTTGGAATCGGCCATGTCATAGGGATAAAGGCTTTTCCAGTGGAGCCTTTTTCCAGGCTGCAAAAACCTACCTCATGCCCCCTGAATCAATTTGGGGATTTAAACGGACTTTTTGCCGGAAAAGATAAAGCAAAGGGCACGGTTTGCCGTGCCCTTGAATTATAGCTTCATTCACAACGGGGTCAGACCGGCTTGTGCGCCCTGTTTTTAGGGGATCTCCCGCCCGGTTTCCTTGAGCAGCTGGACATAAAGCAGCAGCTCCTCCCGGGTTTTCAGATCGAGCTTCATGTAAATCCGCTTGCTGTGGGTCTTGATGGTGTTTATGCTGCGGTATAATTTTTGGGCGATCTCCTGGGCCGTATAGCCCTGGCAATAAAGGGAAAAGACGCTGTATTCTGCCGGCGACAACTCCTTGGTCTTCTCCAGGAATTGGTCCAGGGCCTGAAAGGAGATGTTTTCCTCCCTGGCCTTCTCGGAGAGCTCCCGGTTATGCAAGGCCAGGTAATCAATTAAGTTATCGAACTCCGGGATTTTAGTTTTCGGGGCTGTGCTGTAATCGCTGGATTTGATAATTGCCAAGCTCTCGGCTATCGGTTTCAAAAATAATTTCCGGCCCAGGAGCAGGGAGAGCAGTATGCCCCCGATGGCCAGGACCACCAGGGAGGAGAACAAGAGGAGATTAAGGCGCGTTATGGGGCCCATGATATCTTCCTGGGGAACCATCGCCGCCACCATCCATTGCTCCTCAGCAAAAACGGCATCGGCGGGATAAAGGGGCAGGACTGTATGCATGCCAAGATAGGAATGGCTCTCTCCTTGCCGGTAAAGGTAAAACTGCTGCCGGGTGGGGGATATCACCAGGACGCCCCCTTTTTCCGCCGCTACCCTGGCGGCATAGCCTCCGGCTACCAGCGATTCTTGAAGGGGGATACCTTCTTCCCGGAGCGGCGCCAGGAGGAAGAAGAGGCGCTGGTAGGTGCTGCTGCCGGGAAGGTGGGACAATTTAAAGAGCATGGCACTTATTTCCAGGCCGCATACACCGAAAACATTTCCCCGGGCATCAATCAGGGGGACGGTGCAAAGCATGACCTCTTCGCTGGTACCGGGCAGCAGCAGGGGTTCGCTCCAGTAGTACAGCCGCGACAGGGAAAGTTCCGGGTTGGCGCCGGCTGCCGCCAGCAGGCGGTGGTAATAGGGAGCATCGCTTACATCAAATTCCAACCTCCACTGGGCATGAAGGGCGTAGGAGCGCCGGCGGGCGATGGCGGGGGAGCCGCGCAGGACGGTGATATTGGGAGTTGACGAGCTGACAACATTCGGCTCCATGTTCTTAAGATATAATCCGGCCCTGGAATTGACGGCCTGAGCATGGGAGGGGTTGACGGTGGCCTCCAGGATGAAGAAGGCGCCGCTGCTTTTGGCTACCTGGAGAGCGAAAAGGAGCTTGTCGTATTCGCCGCCGATAATTTCTTCCAGAAGCTCCGGATGCTCATCCAGGTTTGATGTAGACAAGTTGATGCTGTCAGCCTTCTCGGCAATGCTTTGGGACAGGTTCCGGGCCAGGCTTATTGCCTGCCAGGCAATGTGGCCGTACTGCTCGGCAATATCCCTTGCCGCGAGGGTAAGTTCACTTTTGACGGCATCTTCGCTTTGCCGCAAGCCGGCGGTAAAAGTCCCGCTGCTCAGCAGCACTGCCGCCACGACGAGGATAATGGTGGAGACCAGTACCGCCAGGAAAAGGGAAAACCTCAGGCTAAGGGAGATGCCCCTCTCCCCGGCCTTTTTAAGCTTCGGCATGGCGTATCCTCTCTTTTTTCCTCTCTATGGAAAAGCTGCTTCTTGTTCTTATTGGAATTCGGCGACAAAATTCCGCCAGACCTGGTCGGCTACGGCTTCATATATATCCTGAGGAGTGCCCGCAGACAACCGTTCCAGGTACGATTCCCTAGCCCGCTGGGCAGCTTCCTTAAAGCAGTTTTCATACTTCTCCTGCAGTTGGTCAACTCCTTCAAATAGCGGCGTCACGTAAAAGGTGTACTCTTTCTGCATTGTCTGGCAGGTTTGGAGGAGCGCCTTAATGTTTTCATGGTCAACGGTTTTAATCTCCCGGGACATGATCTCGCCAAAGGCTTCCTTGGTGACGGGGAGGTAGCCAGTGGAAGAGACGAAGCGCAAGTTATTTTCGGGAGCGGTAAACCACTTCAGGAAAATGGCGGCCAGGCGCTCCCTCTCCGGGGTGGAGCGGAAAACGCACATGCCCGCACCCCGCTGAAGGGCTACTTTTTCTCCTCCTTCGAACACCGGGTAAGGCAAGATGGCCAGCTCCAACGGTTCGGAGCTGTTATCCGGGTAGGTAACGGTCTGGGGGTAAAAAAGCACCCCGGCAGTGGAACCGGTAGCACAGATAATCTCGCCGGTTTTGAAGAGGTCCGCGGCATAGCCGTTGTAGATTGCTGCCTGCCCCAAAACAGCCGGTTTAAAGTAAGCTTGCCAGACCTGGGCATGTTCCGGTGAGGTCGTGTTGACTTTACCATCATCGATAAGTTCCACTCCCAGTTGCCGGGTCCCAACCAGGGCGAAATTAAACAGCGAATCGGACATGAAGAAAGTCTTGCCGTTGCCTGTTGGCTGGGGCCCCTGGGGATCGATCCAGTCATGGTAAAGCGCTGCGATCCTGCTTATTCCCTCGAAAGTTTGTAAATCTTCGATTTTTGCTCCTGTTTCCGCAGCGAAGCGGTCAAATATGGTTTTGTTTAGAAATAAAACCTCCGTGGATTTGGCCGTGGGGAAAACATACAGGTTTCCATTAAGGCGCCCTTCATCTAGGAATTGGGGGATATAAGCCGCCAGCTCTTCAGGGGTGAAAAACTGCTCCAGGTCCGCCAGCAGCCCTTTTTCAGCTAAGAGAAGGGCAGTTTTGGGATAAGCAATGGTAATATCGGGAAGATGGGGCGCTCCCGGTTCGCCATGAGCGGCCATAAGCAGCTTATCGTGAATGGCAGCTGAGCCGGATATGGAGGTAACATTAATGATGATTCCTTCGGAGAGGCCCACCGTTTCATTAAACTCGTCGATGAGCTCATCCATGGTTTCTTTCAACTGGCCGCCGTAGTTATGCCAGAGAGTCAGTATGGTCGGCTCCTGGCTCCGTTTTGCACATCCGGTGGGCAATGCCAGGAACAGCCCTAAGGTCAAAACCAAAAACAAAGGGCGAAAATTTATCACCACCTGGCACTCTCCCCCTCATTATATATTCATGTATTCCAGCATATTCTTAGCCATCTTTTTCTTGCGGATCCCATAATCTGACTAAAATTATCTGATAAAAATTTGACCTTACGCGGAAAAAACACTAGAACTTACTGCATGAAGGGATCGGAAAAACTTATTAAGTTCCTCCCACTCTTTTCCTCCAGGTTATGTGAAACCTTCAAGGTGTTCTGATTACTGATTAAATACTTTTTACCTCCTGGTTTGGTAGCGGAAGCCGCTTACGGAATAATTCGTAAGCGGGAGCCGGAATCCTTCTTTGCTTTAGAAGTTGGCCGCTGTTAAAGTATGGATAAAGCGCCTTGTTTATTATAGACTTTCGCCGGCTTGTAATTAGCGAAGCTCCTGCAGCTTGCGGCTAATTACCAGGAATTCGCGATTTATCCGCTCTCGCTCTTCCAGGGCTTCAGGGCTGCTGTTCCGGGCCAGCTCGTCTAGCCTGCCGGAAAGGTAGGCGAGGCGGTTTTCCAGGACCAGCACATCGTCGGTGGCCCCGGATTTAGAGCGTTGCCTGCTCTCCACAAATTCACCGTATGAACCGGGGTAGTTGAGCAGCTTTCCATGCTCCAGGGCCAGAACCCTGTCCGACAGGCGGTGTAAGAAATAACGGTCATGGCTGACGGCCAGGATTGTACCGGTAAAGCTGTCCAGCGCTGCTTCTACAGCCTCCCGCGATTCGATATCCAGGTGGTTGGTGGGCTCGTCCAGGAGCAGCAGGTTGGCCCCGCCGGCCAGCAGGGTGGCAAAAGCAAGGCGTTTTTTTTCACCTCCGGAAAGGGTGGCTATTTTCTGGTAGACCTGGTCTCCTCGGAAAAGAAGGGCGCCCAGAAGTTGCCGCGCCGCCCCCTGGTCTGTCTCGCCGGCCTTGATCACCGCCTCCAGGGGAGAAAGTTCCCTGTCCAGGTCCGGTTCATCCTGCCCCAGATACCCCGCTTGTACCGCGGGAGCCATGGTGATCCTACCCTGAACCGGTTCCAGCTCGCCGCGAATCAGGCGCAGCAGGGTTGTTTTGCCGGCCCCGTTAGGCCCGATCAGGACCGCTGCTTCTCCAGCAAAGATAGTGAAAGAGGCGTTTTCCCATAAAACCTTGTCGCCGAAGGCATAACCCAGTTCTTCGGCGTGAATTATCCGGGTGCCGGTTTTTGCTCCGGCGGGGAGCTCCAGGCGCAGGCGGCGGTGCTCCCAAGGCTTTTCCGGAGCCTGTGCCTCCAGTCGCTCCAGCCGTCTCTGAAGTGATTTGACAACCCGGTCGGCCCTTTTGGCCCGGGCGGCCAGGTACGGGGTACGGGAAGATGATGCTGCAGCGGCTTGACGGGCCCACTGTTTCTTGCGGTTGACAGCGGAGAGAATCTTTTTCCTTTGGCGTTGATATTCATGGTAAGCGTTCCAGCGGGCTCGGTTTTCTACTTCCTTGATGCGGGCAAAATCGGAGTAGCAGCCTGGAAAGGAGCGCAGCAAGCCCCGATCCAGTTCCAGAATACGTCCGACAGTCTGGTCCAGGAGATAACGGTCGTGGGAAACGATCAGTACTGCTCCGCTATATTCACGCAGGTGCTGTTCCAGCCAGGCCAACCCCTGGTTGTCCAGGTGGTTAGCCGGTTCATCCAGGAGCAGGAGCCTGCTGCTTCGCCCCAGCACGCAGCCCAGGCAAAGGCGGCTTCTTTCGCCTCCGCTGAGGGCTGCCACGGGTTTGTTATAGTCGCTCCGGGTGAAGCCCAGTTCTGATAGCAGCTTGAAAACCGCCGTTTCCCCAGGTTCGGAGACCCCCGGCGGCCAGCGGGTGGCCAAAGCCCCTACTGTCAAACCCTCAGGGATCCGGAGCTCCTGGGGCAAGTAGCCAACCTGTTCCGGCGGCAGGTGAAGCTTTACCACGCCTTCCGTAGGCTTTTCCCGTCCGGCAATAATCTTGAGTAGAGTGCTCTTGCCGGCGCCGTTTCCACCGATAAGGCCGATTTTTTCTCCCGCTGCCACCTGCAGGTTAAGATCTTTGAAGATACAGCGGCCGTTATATTCCCGGGCCAGCCGGTTTATTTCCAACAGGATTGTCATCATGTTCACCTCGATAAAAATAATAAAGCAAGGGTACGTCCACCCTTGCTGGCGGCGCTGCCGCTTCCGCGGGCACGGTATCCTAAAAGAAGATTACCCTGTTTTACCCGGTGATGATGAACATGATTTTCTCCTGTTCATTAGGTCTAAACTTGCTTTCATTATAACGAAATTATCGTTGCAACACAAGGCACGCCTCTTCATTCAGGCAATTAGGGCGCCCCCGGCCTTTCAACAGCAGGATCCCTTTTAACGGTTTAGAAAGGCAATTACGTCTGCAACCGTTTCCTGGGGGATCTCCTCCATGGGTACATGCCCGGCCCCTTCGTAGATTTTTAAATCGCTGCCCGGTATGTTCTGATGGAACAGGTGGGCATGCTCCACCGGGATCCATCTGTCCTTGTCCCCCCAGATAATCAGGGTCGGCACCTCAATGGAAGCGAGAGCCTCCTGGACGTCGGCAACGGAGAGGGAGGCGGCAAGATTGCCGAAGGAGGTAAGGACATCCCGGTTTCCTTCCCGCCGCAGGAGGCGGTAATAACGGGTAATGGTATCCGCCTCCAGCCGGCCAGGGTCGCCGTAGACCTGCCTTGCAAAAACCGAGACCAGGTAGCGGGGGGTGCAGTAGCGCACCAGGGGTTTCAACACGGGGGAGCCGGCCAGCTTGAAGAGGTTTAAATTGTCATCGGCGGTGAGGAAGCCGGCGGCATCAAGCAGGACAATTTTATCGACTCGTTCCGGGTAGCGGGCGGCAAAAAGCCAGGTGATCCCGCCGCCCATGGAGTTGCCGGCCATGGTGACGCGCTCCAGGCCGAGGGCGTCCAGAAACTTGGCCATGAATTCAACGTAATAGTCGAGGTTGATTTGCGGCTCTGTTCCGGGGCCGGTGAGGCCAAAGCCGGGCAGGTCCAGGCGAATAACCCTGCGTTCACGCTGCAGCTCCGCGGTCCAGCCGTCCCAGGTGTGCAGGGAAGAGAGGACGCCGTGCAGCAGGACCACCGGCTCACCGGAGCCTTCGTCCCGGTAATGCACCTTCATACCGTCAATCTCTACAAAGCGGGAGTTCTCCCCGGCGTACTCCTCCAGAAGCTTCTCCACGGGGATATCGGGGCGCCAGTGGAAGGCCAACAGCAGCGCCAGCCCGGCCAGGACGGCAACGACTACTGTTAGGGCACGCCTTTTTCCCATAGCCAAGAGCCTCCTGTAAATTTATTGAAATGGACAATAGTATATTTTGCCGCCCTGGCAATCTTTCCCTGCACCGGCTAATAAATAATAAGAAAGTTTTTATCCACATTTCTTAATATCAGCATCTCATCCTTATATAAGAAAAACAGGCAATTAAAGATGACCCTCCTGTCCATGCTGTTTTTTGGTTGGGAGCAAAAACCAGGGGGCGCCGGAGGGCGCCCCCTGGATGGCAAGAGCTTGAACTATTCGATCTATTTAAAAGATGAAGTGAGTCAAGGCAATCAAGGCGAGGATATAGACCAGCCAGTGAACTTCCCTGCCTTTTCCGGCGATCAGCTTGACCAGCGGATAAGCAATGAAGCCGAAAGCAATACCGTCGGCGATGCTGTAGGCCAGGGGCATGATGATCATGGTCAGGAAAGCGGGGAAGGCCTCGGTGAAGTCGTTGAAATCAATTTCCATCACGGCGCCGATCATGAGAACCCCGACGATTACCAGGGCCGGAGCGGTGGCTTCGGACGGAACCAGACCGGCCAGGGGGGCGATGAAGAGAGTAAGCAGGAAGAGCACGCCCGTTACAACGGAGGTCAGGCCGGTGCGTCCCCCTTCGGAGATGCCGGCGGTGCTTTCAACGTATGTGGTCACCGTGCTGGTTCCCAGCAGCGCCCCGCCCATGGTGCCGATGGCGTCCACCGTCATGGCCTGGCTTACCTTGGGCAGCCTCCCCTTTTCATCCAGGAAGCCGGCACGCGCCCCGGTGCCGATGAGGGTGCCCATGGTATCAAAGACGTCGACAAAGAAGAAGGAAAAGATCACAAAGAAGGGGATGGATAGGGCAGACTTGATATCCAGTTTCAGCAGGATTGGGGTCAGGGGGGCAGGCATGCCAAAGATATCGCCCAGGCCGCTGGGAGGAGTTTGGATGCCCATGAAGAAGCTGATAATCGTCGTTAGCAAAATTCCGATCAGGATCGCGCCGCGCACCTTGCGGGCCATAAGCACGGCGGTAATGACAATGCCGATTATCGCCAGCAGGGGTCCCGGTTCGCTCAGGTTGCCCAGAGTAATTTGGGTAGCTTCATCGGAGACAATAATCCCCCCGCTTTGCAGGCCGATATAAGCGATGAAAAGACCAATCCCGGCGGCTACTGCCCGTTTTAAAGTCGTCGGTATGGCGTTGTCGATAAGCCGCAAGATGCCGGTTACGGACAGGATTAAGAAGATCACCCCGGAAAGAAAAACGGCGCCCAGGGCGGTCTGCCAGCCATACTGGGCGGCTACCACAAAGGAGAAAAAGGCATTTAAACCCATGCCGCTGGCCAGGGCAAAGGGATAGTTGGTGACCAGACCCATAAGAATGGTGGTAACGGCGGCGGCAATGATGGTGGCTGTCATCACGGCGCCGAAATCCATTCCCGCACCGAGTTCATCGCTAAGGAGCATGGGGTTGACAAAAATAATGTAGGCCATGGTCATAAAGGTGGTAACCCCGGCAATAATCTCGGTACGCACATTGGTATTGTGTTCCTTTAGCTTGAAAAGCTTTTCCATCTCGTCTATTGCCTCCTCCAATCGTGATAGTGCTCTGGTGCCGGTGTCAACAGGTTCTTTCTGCTGCTCTCTGAGATCACCTCCTCAAATGTTTTAGGCCAGGCAGGCCGGCGAGTAAAAAGGAAGCGCCCGGGCATTTATTCCTTTGCTCAGGGCCGGCGGGAAGCCGCTGCCGCCCCGTTTCTCCGGGCACCTGTCCTCTTTGCCCCGCCTGGAAGCGATGGGAAAAAATGATCCCTTTTCTAGATTCGGCAGAACCCCGGCAACGCTTTCCCCGCTTTGAAGATCCCTTTTAGAAGCGGCAAGCTTCTGGTGCCATGGGGCAGGGGGCCTCACGCCCTTTTTGCTCGCCTTTCTTGAGGTGCCGTAAGGTGCCGTAAAATAATATGCCGACTTATAGTTAAGATGGCCGGAATCATCAACAAAGATGCTTTCCCTGCAGCGAGTATAGCAATGACTGGCTATAAGTGTCAATGACCCGGCATCTCGGCGCCGCTTCGGGCAACCCAAACTGGAACTCTCCCGGGGGCGGCTGCGGAAGGGGCTGTTATATCCTGCCTTCGTAAGATGCACTCCCGGGGACTT
>JAKOVL010000172.1 GCA_029782095.1 Bacillota bacterium
CACGGGCCTGCTGTGGGGAGACCTGCCGCAGCCCTCTCCCGCAGCGCCGCTGTATCATCTTTTAGCCCTGGCTGCCCTGCTTTCTCTGCTTAGCCCGCTGTTTCTAGGGCCGCAGGGGCTGGCGCTGATTATGGGTATGTTTGGGCTGAATATTTATGTGCACCACCGCGTCAGCAAAACCATCGCGCACAGGCTGCCCGCCGTATCCAGCCTGGCTGCCTTGCTCCGGACAGCCCTAAAGCTTTCACGGCTGGAAAGAAGGCCGGAGCTGCGGGAGAGGCAGGATCAGCTCCAGCAAGCCGCGTCTGCCTGCCGGCCAATCTTGAAAAAAATCAGGTTTCTTCATCCCCGGCTTTTTGTTTCAGATCTGGATCTGCTCTACGATTATTTCAAGTATTTTTTTCTGCTGGAAGTGCGGGGTTTTTACAACGCCCTCGGGGCAATCCGCAGCCAGATAGACTTCCTGCGGCAGATTTACCTGATTATCGGCGAGCTGGACGCCCTGCAGTCGGCAGCCTCGTTCAGGAAAAGCCTGCCCGGTTATGCCGAGCCGGATCTGTCTACCGGTAATACTCCTTTTATCGCGGTGACGGAGATGCGCCATCCCCTGCTGAAGGACGCCGTAGCCAACTCCATCACCATGGACCGGCAGGGTGTCCTGATCACGGGGTCCAACATGTCCGGTAAATCGACCTTCCTCAGAACCTTGGGGTTAACTGCCCTGCTGGCCCAGACCATCTATACCTGCCCGGCGTCGTCCTACCGGGGCGGCTTTTTCCGGGTAGCCACTTCGATCAGCCGTGAAGACAGCCTTATGGAAGGAAAAAGTTTCTATTTCCGGGAGGCAGAAAGGCTGCTGAAGCTGATCGATACAGCCGCAGCCGGAACAGATGCACCAGCCCTCTGCATCATTGACGAGCTCCTCTCGGGCACAAACTACATCGAACGGCTGGCCGCATCGGAAGCGATATTAAACTACCTGGCCGGCCAAAACGCCCTGGTCATCGTGGCCACCCACGACCTGGACCTGGCTGAAAAGCTGCAAGGA